>CAZBQH010000247.1:0-2938 GCA_964493915.1 uncultured Nitrospiraceae bacterium | reverse complement strand
AGTAGGTGCCTCGGGTTTCGTCGCTCATGCCACGGCCTCCGCGTTGGTAAGCGAAGGCTGCTCACTGTGGCGCACGACCTTCTTGAGATTCTTGACCGCCTGGCGGTAGTAAGCCGGCTTCAACTCAATGCCGATGGCTCGCCGGCCGTTGAGCAAAGAGCCGTAAGCTTCACTGCCGACTCCGAGGAACGGCGTCAGCACCGTCTCACCGGGGTTGCTCCAGAGCACGCACGCCCGCTCGATCACGTCGAGTTGCAGCGGGTGCATGTGCTTCTCGTCGGGCTCGTCTTTGTCGGCGCGGTTGTTCGAGTACAGGCTGGCTCCGGTTCCCAGCGTGCGGTCGATCCGCACGTCGTCCCAGAAAGCCGATGCGTACTGCCGCCAGACCCAGTGCGAATAGCCGTTTTCGATCTGGTTGCCATTGTGGCCCCGGAACTTCATCAACTCTTGCGGAACCTCGCGAGAGCCCGCGTAGCTCGTCAGACCGATGGGATGATTGACCGGCACAGGGTTCTCGCCAGACCGGCGGAAGATCAACAAGTAGTCGGCGTTGGCAACCGAGCACCGCGTCGAGTCCTCGCAGAGCGTCTTGTGATGCAGCGAGTTGACCATCGTGCGATTCCGCACGGTGAGCGGCTCTTTCCAGACGTGATACCGAGCGCAGTATTTCCATCCCAGCTTGTTGTGCAGCCGGATGATGTCGCCAGGAAAGTCAGATAGGTGATGATCCTTGGGCCTCAGGATCGGAATGTCTTGGCAGTGAACCGCAGTCATCCGGCCCGGAAGCGTTAGCCGGTGAATCTCTCTGATCGCGTGGGCGTAGTGCTCCATGAACTCGTCATAGTTTTTCGAGTTGCTCATGTCTGCGGGATCGCTGCTGTACTGGTACAAGCCAGCAAACGGCGGCGAGTAAATCGAAAGATGGACCGACGCATCTGGCAGGTCTTTCATGACCTCGACGCAGTCGCCGTGGTAAATCGCGTATTCGTCGGTAATCACTTGGTCGCGGCAAGCCATGTCGGTGTCTCCGTTTCGTTGGTTCCATACTGCACGGTCACCCGCTGTGACTCGTTCATGAACTGCACAATCGCCTCGAACATCTGGTCCGCGAGGCGTTCCTTTCGGTCCATGTTTCTTTGCACGTTGACTTCGCCTTCAGTGGCGATCACGTCCAGCGTTACCGGCCGCTTCTGGCCAAACCGCCAGCACCGCCGAACCGCCTGATAGAACTGCTCATACGAGTGATCTACGAACGTCACGACGTGGGCACAGTGCTGCAGGTTCAATCCAAGCCCAGCGATCTTGGGCTTAGTGACCAGCACGCGGGCCTGGCCGTCGAGGAAGGCAAGCAGCCGCTCCTCTTTCTCTTCGATGCTTTGAGATCCCTTGATTTGCACGGCCCCGGCAACGTCAGCCTCGATGCGGTCGGCTTCATCATTCAACTGGCACCAAACGACAGCACAGTCAGACTCGCGTGTCAGATCGCAAACAAGCTCCGACCGCTCCTCAACAGTGCGTCGCCGCTCGCCTCGCTCTTGGTTGAGGCCGAAGGCGGGGATCGTGAACAGAAAGCCGGGGGGAGCCTTGCGAGGCGTCACGGTGTGATCGCGACGAATAAGCTCCGGCAAGATGAACCGAGCGTCGTCATACGGTCCCAGGTCAGACGGCTTCCGGCAGGCTCTCGCCCAGGAGGAAACCCACTTCCAAAATGGCTCGAACGCGTGCGGCTTCATCGCGTACTCGCCGATGGACTGAATCACCCGCCAAGAAAGGCGGCGGCTGTGAATCACGTCGTCTGCGGTAGCCTTTCGCTTCTTCTCGTCATCGCTGATCTGCCGGAAAAACATCCCCAGCATTTCGCTGTAGGTCATCTCGCCCAGGGCTTCACTGTGCGTCCCCATCTCGATGTAGTCGTTTGGGGCTGGAGTCGCCGTGCAGAGCAGGCGATACGGCATCTTGTTGAGAAACCGCGTGACAGCCTTTTGCGTTGCCCCGCTCCAGTGCTTGATGATTGACGCCTCGTCGCACGCGACGCCGCCAAAGTCGGCGGGGTCAAAGTTTTTCAGCCGCTCATAGTTCGTCACGGTGATGTTCGGCATCGCCTTGCCGGCTTCCGAACGGTGGCACTCGACGCCAAACTTTTCCGCCTCTCGAACCGTTTGATGACTGACCGCCAGCGGAGTCAAAATCAACGCGGGCTTGCCGGTCTTGCGAGCGACGTTCTCCGCCCATGAAAGCTGAATAGGCGTCTTGCCCAATCCGCAGCCGGCAAAGACTGCGGCTCGCCCTTTCTCGCAAGCCCACTCGACTAGATGAGCCTGGAAGTCGAATAGAAAGTCATGCAGATGCTCTGGAGTGAAACCGTGGTTGCACTCTGCTTGCTGCTTGCCCGCAAGAAAGATCCCGTAGTCGCTGTTCGTGGCAATCACTTGAAGTCCCTTTCGTCCTTGTGTATTGGCCCTGTCTCGCCGGGCTCGCGTCGGGTGTTACTCGCCACCGCCCGATGGGCGGTCCCTGCAGCTGCGATGAGTCAGCCGCTTCGCCCAGGGCGGGGCGTTGGTTCACCAGCCCTTTCCGTAGCGGGCTTCAATCGCGTTGTCGTACTCGTCTTCACATCCAGCCTTGCGGGCAGCGGCAGCGAAGTGCGAGCCGAGCTTGGCAGGCGTCGTCAGCGGTGGCGGCACGGCACACGGATCGACCGGCACGACCTTCCGCTGGGCCTCCTGCTCGGCTTCCCATTGCCGCTGCAGTTCGTCGGCGAGCGCAAACCTTTTCTCACGCTCAATGTCAAACGGGTTCGGCGTGACGCGGTAGTTCCTCATGACAGCACCTCCTCTGTTGCTCTGGTGCGGCAGGCGTCGGCCTTCTCCCGCATGTGCTCGGCGATTCCGTCCAGCACCTCGCCGGCTGACTCCCACGCCTCGCTCGGCGTCGGGCT
>CAZBQH010000246.1:0-8604 GCA_964493915.1 uncultured Nitrospiraceae bacterium | reverse complement strand
AACCTTTCTCCTTTAATGGTTAGCTCTTGACTTCAACAGCGATCTGCTTCGGCTTAACCTTCTCCATGCGCGGCAGACGGAGCGTCAACACGCCGTGCTTGAGGTCGGCTGTTATTCTCTCGCGATCAACCTCCTCGCCGATCTGGAACTGCCGATAGTACTCGTGCAAGGTGAACTCGTTGTGCACGGCGGCGCCCGCCATCTCGAAGGACACGCGGCTCTTCAGGGTCAACACATCGCCGTCCACCCGAACGTCTACTTCCTCTTTTCTTGCCCCAGGCACGTCGGCTACCACCACCAGTTCATTTTCTCTCTCGAAAATGTCCACCGGCGGCGTCAGAGTGCGTGTCTCTTCACGGGTTCCGGGTACCTCAGCGTTTGTTTCGTTTGGGACGGTTGGCTCAGACATGCTATCGTACCTCCTGTTCCGGTGCAGAGGCACCTAACTTACTTTGATCGCGACCTGCTTCGGTTTCGCTTCTTCCACCTTCGGCAGCACAATGCTCAAAATGCCCTTGCTGTACTCCGCTGTCACTTTGCTGTTGTCCACTTCCACTGGCAACGTGATGCTGCGCACGAACCGCCCTGCGTTGCGCTCGTTGCGGTGAACAGCCTCGGGCTTGATGCCGGAGGGCAGGGCTTCTTTTTTCCCCGCGAGGCGCAACGTATCGCCCACGACAGAAATCTCCAACTCGTCCGGGTTGACACCGGGCGCCAGAGCATGTACGTATACGTTGTCCTGGTCTTCGCTTATGTTTACCAAGGGGTACGCCCGGGCAGATAGCCCAGGGAGAAAAGACGTCTTCGAGAACGGATAGGACCATTGTCTTGCGCCTAACTCATCGAGAATGCGTCCGAATTCCTGTCTCAGCGCGTCCAATTCGTGAAACGGGTGTTTCCAGTAAACGGCCATGACTTGATTGCCTCCGTTGGTTGCTGCTCCGTGGTGTTATGGACTATGCCGTAGATGGAGCAAACCGCGTGCCAGTTTCCATTTGCTGATCGGTCAGGTCTTAAAATCACAGATAACAACCTTTTCTTTTAACACCCCGACGTACTGAATGCATGCGGCGAACCCAAGCCGTTTTATTTCTGCACGTCTGGCGAAGCGGCCGTTTTGATTTGACACACCAAATGCCGTGAGCCGCGTTTGAAACGTCCCGGTCCTGACGGTACAATGCGGCCCTTGTCTTGGTGACGCAATCCTCACGGATGTGGCTTGGACGTGCCATGTCTCTTCACCGGCGACGAATAGGAAGGTACGCGAAATGGCTGACCTCAGATTGAACAAGCTTGCCAACTACAATGACTTTCCGGGGCCTGTGGTCCTCGTTATTATGGACGGCGTGGGTATCGGAAAGGAGGAGGAGGCCAACGGGGTGTTCATGGCCTACACGCCCGTGTTGGACCGCTTGTTCCAAGAGCCGCTGTTCAGAAAACTGCGCGCCCATGGCACGGCAGTCGGTATGCCGACCGACGAGGATATGGGGAACTCAGAGGTAGGTCACAACGCCTTGGGGGCGGGCCGTGTGTTTTCACAGGGCGCCAAGCTGGTTAACGAGGCTATCGCATCACGCCGCATCTACGAGGGGCAAGCTTGGCAGTCCGTCCTCGATCGAGCCGCCAACGGGGGAACGGTCCACTTTATCGGGCTCCTTTCCGATGGCAACGTTCACAGCCACATCAATCAATTGCTCAATCTGCTCGACGAGTGCGGCCGCGAGAAAGTGGCCCGGGTCCGTTTACACATCTTGGCTGATGGCCGCGACGTGGACGAGCGGAGCGTTCTGCGTTATATCGACGCCCTTGAGAAAAAGCTCTCTGATCTGCGACAGGGCGGCGGCGACTACTGCATCGCGTCGGGCGGCGGCCGTATGGTTACGACGATGGACCGGTATAACGCTGATTGGACGATCGTCGAGAAGGGTTGGAAGGCCCACGTTCTTGGGGAAGGGCGTCCATTTGCGTCGGCCCGTGAGGCGGTGCAGACTTACTATGAGGAAGATCCCGCTATCACCGATCAGTATCTCGACAGCTTCGTTGTCACTGCGAACGGTCAGCCGGTCGGTCCCATTGAAGATGGGGATGCCGTTGTTTTCTTCAATTTCCGTGGCGACCGCGCCATCGAGCTCTCGCGGGCATTCGAGGAGGAGGGCTTTAGCGAGTTTGATCGGCGGCGCCGGCCCGATGTTTTCTATGCCGGGATGATGGAATATGACGGTGACGCGCACATACCCAAGCACTTCCTTGTCGAGCCGCCGGCCATTGACCGTACAATAGGGCAATACCTCTGCGCAAGCGGCCTTTCCTCTTATGCCATCAGCGAAACGCAGAAGTTCGGGCATGTGACTTATTTCTGGAACGGGAACAACAGCGGCTATATTGACCCGAAGCTCGAGCTCTACGCCGAGATCCCTTCCGACAGGGTTCAGTTCGACCAACGGCCGTGGATGAAGGCCGCCGAAATCACGGATTCGGTCATCGCCCAGGTACGCAAGGGCGACCGCAAGTTTGTCCGCCTCAACTATCCCAACGGCGATATGGTAGGGCATACGGGCGTGCCTATTGCCATCCGCATCGCCGTCGAAACAGTCGACCTTGCTTTACGCCGCCTGCTCCCTGTGATCGAGCGCGCGAAGGGCGTGGCGGTCATTTTGGCCGACCATGGCAACGCCGACTGCATGTTCACGGAGAAGAAGGGCAAACGGGAACCCATGGTCGCCCATACGTTGAATCCGGTTCCCTTCATCATCAAAGACTACAGCGGCGCCAACAAACTGTCCCTTGCTTCTGTAGACAATCCAGGGCTCAGCAACGTGGCGGCGACCGTTATGAATCTGCTGGGTTTTGAAAAGCCGGAAGAGTACGATGACTCCCTTGTGAGGGTCGGCTGAGACTCGCGTTAGGGAAAGACCTTCTGCGTAAAATTGCTTTTCTGTCCGCTCGGAGGGCGTCGTTGAAGAACACATGAGCCCGGGCGCTGCTCTGAAGCGGCCTTGGCGAGGCTGTGCCCGCGAGCGCCCCTGCTGTAAGTTGAGGAGCGACAGGGACGCTCTGTCTCGATTGGCTGTTGGCGCCTTCTTGAGCTTTCTCGGGACATGGCCGTATCTTGGCAGCGTCATTCAATCCTACGCCAGCTCGGCAACCTCGCGCCGTGCGCGCGCGGCCAATAGGTCCTCGAGAAAGCGCTCGCGCTCGGTTTCAGGGGGGCCCGGCTCGATTCCAAAGCGATTCTCAAATGCTCGAGTCAGCCGTTCGGCCACTTGGGCTCTGTGAGGCGGTTTCATTCGTTCGCGCCGTTCCAGAAATAGCTCGAGGGCATGGACGTCCACCTCGCGTAATCCGGCAACATCGGATGGGCTGAATCTGTAGACGGCTTCAGAAGGTTCGCGCGTCGCGAGTGCTTCCCGTAAACGACCCTGCTGGGAAGGCTGCTCAGAAATCACCACCGTTCCCGCAACCAAGTCGCCCAGACGTTGGTACTTGGGCGTCGCGAACGGCACGACCCAGAAAAGGGGGATCGTGTCCACTAGACGGAAGATGCTGCGGATTAGCACGGCCGTGAACGTCAAGGAGAAACCTCGTTCCATGACGACCCGCGCGCGGATGATCTCTTTGCCGGGCGTCTGGCCGTTACGGAGCGCTTCGAAAGCAGCAAAGTAGGCCAAATGGGCAAAACCAGCCAGGATAATGAGCAGTCCGATGGCGACGGCCACGTAGGTGCCAGTACCCGCAGCGCTCTCAGATAGCGACAAGATGAGCAGTATCGAGAGAATCGTCACAAAAACAAGGACGATAGTGCCGGCCGTAAGGATGATTTCGTCGAAGACATATGCAACAAACCGAGTGCCAGGACCCGCTAATCGGTAGCTTACTGTGACGTTCTCGGGCGTCTCGAAACGGATCGTCTTTTCCATGCCCTATGCCCCTCCCGCTGAAGTGCGGCGGCAGAACTCCACAACATTATACTTCTCATGCGTTGCCCTGCACATCTCTACCCAAAGGGCGCTATGACAACGGGGCATAAGCAACAGGGGGGATTATAGCGCATCTTGCGCATCTTGGCATTCCAAGGGCGGACGCTGGAGGCGCCTCCCGTGAGTGATCCCGGGAGACACGCATCCCGCGTCCGCCCAGTTGGCCCGCAGCCTCAAACCGTATCGAATGGGTTGATCGCGTGCCTGAAGTGTCTAGATGTACTTGCGCTTCCGCGCGACGCACAGCCCTGCAACGCCCAGGCCGAGCAGGGAGATGGTAAGCGGTTCCGGGATCAGGCACTCATGCCGTATCTCGCCGTTCACGATCCCGACATTGTAACCCCAGACGTCGACCGACACCCACTCAGGGTTGAAATCGGGGATCTTGTACCACCAGTTGACATGTCCGTGCTGATCTGACGTGTCCATCACGACTGCCCATTGGTATGGATTCCCCAATGGGTCGACGTACGGAGCTACGTTAAGTTCCCACACTCCGCTGCTTGGGTCCTGTTCCGTTTCTATCATGATGGGTCCGGGCCGTTGGATGAACTCCTCTTCCCAAGGCATGGGCGGCGCGCCGCCCGGGCCGGTCGGCGGATAGCACATTGTCGACCAGTTAAGCGTCACATACAGGGTGATCGGCTCTGCGGGGTCGACTGGCAGGAAGTCAAAGTCCAACCAGATCTCTTTCCAGCGCTCCCAGGTTGGCGGATGGTCGTAATACCATTGGTTCCACCATTGGACCGGCGGCGCGCTTGCTGCGATCGGGCCCTCGAGCCCTTCCGCAACACTGGGCACTTGGTTGTAGAGGATCCACGGGCTACCCGTCTGCGGATCTATGTAACCGGATCCGCCGCCTCCAACCAGTTCCTCGCCCCATAGTCCCTCGATAAAAAAGGTGTCTATGGTGGCAAAGGCAGAGCTTGACAGCACGACGAACGCCAGAACCAGAACCATCATCCGTTTGTGCAGTCCACAGGGTCTTGTTTGCATTGGTTGTTCACCTCCTTTCGTTCATCAGGTTGGCCGGTCCTTCCGCATGACCGTGCACACGTGCCTCCCTCTCGCATGGTCCAAGAACAGACTATGGTAGTTTAAGCATAAATCGTACCTATCTTAAGCTCCCAGCTAATGCTTTATGCATCAAGGTTTTGCGCAATTGCCCGTCTCGATGCCCGTAGGCCTTGGATCACATGCAAGTGCAATTAGTGTGCAACAGTGAATAAGGAATGATCACTGAGCGCCATCATGGATCACCTGGCCACCGAGCATCTATTAGATAACTCCGTTATAATGGGTCTATCTGAAGAGCTGAGGTAAACTGCAGCAGCGCGCTTGTTTTGCGCAACTACTGATGTTATATTCAGATTCCCGACGGAAGGCAGGGAGAAATACCGATGAATGTGGCGCAAATGGTCGAGGTGCTGCGGTCCGACAGCCAGATCCGGCGCAACCTTACGGCTTGGCGCACGCTTCCCGCCGTGCCCGCCCGCTACGGCGGATTCCCGGAGACACTCGAGACGCGGCTCGTCAAGGCGCTTCAGAAACGAGGCGTTCGCAACCTTTATGTTCATCAACGGCAGGCGTTGGACGCAATACTGGCGGGCGAACATGTGTGTGTGGTCACGCCGACGGCGTCGGGCAAAACGCTGTGCTACAACGGGGCAGTGTTAAACCGCCTTTTGAGCAATCCGAACGCCCGGGCGCTGTATCTGTTTCCCACGAAGGCCTTGTCGCAAGATCAAGTCAACGAGCTTCAAACGACGGTCGAGGACCTTGATGTGAGGATCGGCGTGTATACTTTTGACGGCGACACGCCGTCGTCCGCGCGTAAGGCCATCCGGAGCGCCGGGCATATCGTGGTAACCAACCCGGACATGCTCCACACGGGCATCCTGCCCCATCACACACGCTGGATGAAGCTTTTCGAGAATCTCGAGTTTGTCGTGATCGACGAGATCCATCACTACCGCGGCGTTTTCGGCAGCCACCTGGCGAACGTGGTGCGTCGCCTGAAACGGATCTGCGCCTTCTATGGTTCCAGGCCGCAGTTCATTTGCTGCAGTGCAACTATCAACAATCCGAAGGAGGTGGCCGAGCGCATTATCGAGGAACCCGTGCGCCTGATAGACGACAATGGTGCACCCCGGGGCGAACGCCATTTCTTGTTTTACAACCCGCCGGTAGTGAACCGGGAGCTTGGAATCCGCCAATCGTCCGTTAAGGAGGCGGCTCGTCTCGCCACGCGATTTCTCACGCGGGGAGTGCAATCCATCGTCTTTGCTCGGAGTCGGTTGCGTGTCGAGATACTCACGACCTACCTCAAAGAGGCGGTTCGCCGGCTCAACAAAGATCACCACCTCGTACGGGGCTATCGCGGCGGCTATCTGCCCAATGAGCGGCGCGCCATCGAGAAGGGGCTGCGCGACGGCGAGATCATGGCGGTCGTGAGCACCAACGCCCTCGAACTCGGGATTGACATCGGCTCGTTGGATGTGTGCATTATGACGGGCTACTCGGGCAGCGTCGCCAGCACCTGGCAACAGGCCGGGCGCGCAGGGCGCCGGTCGGGCACCTCGTTGGTCATCCTTGTCGCATCCAGCGCACCCCTCGACCAGTACATCATCAACCACCCGGAGTACTTCTTTGAATCGGCGCCCGAGAACGCCACCCTCGACCCGAACAACCTGATCATCGTGAGCAGCCACCTCAAGTGCGCCGCATTCGAGATTCCCTTTAAAGAGGGTGAGTCTTTCGGACTCGACGCCGCCTCGACAGCGGAGATCCTCGACTATCTTGCGAATAAGCAAATCCTGCGGCGCGTTCGAGACAAATGGCACTGGAGCGCCGACGCATATCCCGCGGAGGACATCAGCCTGCGGACGGCCGCTCCGGGCAATGTCGTCATTCTGGACGTTTCACGAGGCGGCGAGGTAATCGGGGAAGTAGACCTTTTCTCGGCGCCCGTCGAGGTCTACACAAACGCCGTCTACCTCCACCAGAGCGTGCAGTACACCATCGAACGGCTCGACCTCGAAGATCGAAAGGCCTATGCCCGGCCTGTGGATGTGGATTACTATACAGATGCGCAGATCAAGGTCGATCTGAAAGTACTCGATACATTCATGGAGGAACGGGTTGGCGAAGTGGTCAAGAACTCAGGCGAGGTGAGCATTACGTGGCTGCCGTCAATCTATAAGAAAATCAGGTTTGGAACCCACGAAAATGTGGGATGGGGCGAGATCGACCTGCCCGAGTCGACGATGCACACGACTTGCTATTGGATCGATTTCCCGCAAGATACGGCCGAGCGCCTCGGAATCCAACCTGATGAGCTAGGTGAGGCCTTGCACGGATTGGCCAATACCTTGCGGCAGGTTGCCCCGGTACAGGTGCTGTGCGACCCGACGGACATCCGCGCTGTAGGCATGTTGCGTGCGCCGTTTAGCGAACGCCCGGGTGTGTATCTCTACGAGACCTATCCTGGCGGTGTTGGGTTCAGCGAAAAGCTCTACACACATCACGACCGGCTAGTTGCGGCCGCTGTCTCGCTGATAAGTGGATGCGAGTGTACAGAGGGTTGCCCGAGTTGCGTGGGGCCGAGTCTCGAGGTCGGCCGCCATGCGAAAACAGGCGCCTTGCTACTAGCCCGGATGGCTCTGGGCGCACCTATCGAGGCAACGGCGTGAACAGGCGCAGCCTCTGGTGAGGATGCAATGGCGGACATCAAAGACAAGCTGGAATTGCTCGGCGTCATGCGCGGCGAACAGTGGCGCCGCAACCTTGAGCAGCTCGCAAAAGAACGCGCCGAAGGGCTGTACGAGATCGACAAGCTGCTGCCCGGCCAGGCTGTCGGTGAAGAGGGCATCCGTTTCTACCTGGTGCGAACGGACTATCCCCTTGACGCCTGCCACGGCAACACCCAGTTGGGCGCGGCCCTCCGCGCATTGCCCGAGCATATCGCCGTATCCGCTGCGGACGCCGAACTGGCGGGTTTTGATCCGTCGAAAGCCTTCTTTGTGGACACGGAGACGACCGGTCTCACCGGCGGCACAGGCGCCGTCGCTTTCCTTGTTGGGGTAGGCCATTTCCTCGAAGATCGGTTTCGCCTGGAACAGTGTTTCATGCGGGACTACGATGAAGAAGAGCCCATGTTGCGCTATCTCGACGGGCTGTTCAGCAATTGCGGCGCCGTAGTCAGTTACAACGGCAAGAGTTTCGACATGCCGCTTGTGGCGACGCGTTTTATCGCCAACCGCATCCCATTCAAGCTCGAGGGCGTTCCTCATTTTGACCTCTTGCATGTCATGCGCCGTTTCTGCAAGCTGCGCTTGGGCGACTGCACGCTCGGCAACGTCGAGCGCACCATTCTCAACGTCGAGCGCCATGGCGACGTCTCGAGCGAACTCATCCCCCAGACGTACTTCGATTACCTGCGCACGCGCGACGCACGCCCCCTTTCCCGCGTCTTTTACCATCACGCCTATGACATCCTTTCCCTGGTAGGTCTGACCGCATGGGTGTCGCAAAGCCTGGCCGCCCCCTGCGGCGAGGGATTCGAGCATGTCGAGGACCGGCTCGGCCTGTTGCGCTTGCATATCAACCAGAAACATTACGAGGACGC
>CAZBQH010000245.1:0-7742 GCA_964493915.1 uncultured Nitrospiraceae bacterium | reverse complement strand
CCGGGCGCGGGGAGCCGCTATATGACACCTATCTCTGCCGGAAAGGGGATGACTTCACCGTTTTTCTGACAGACCAGCCAGCCGACCTGAGGTTGCCTGGCGGCGGCAGAATTGTCTTTGGCCGGCCCGATGCCCGCAAATACCTGCGCGGGGCGTGGGCGACCGACGAGACCGCCTCGGATGGTTGGACCGGCGTCGTGATGGGTCCCGGCTCGAAGGGAGGAATCCGTTTCGCGGCCCCCGGCCAAGCGCGGTACGTAACGTTGACTCTGAGCTCGCTGCTGTCGGGCGTCCATCTGACCGCGCGCATTAACGGCAAGTGGATTGGCTCGGTGATGTTTCCCCAACGGGGACGGCGCGGGAACATGCGGCTTGAAGATATTCCGCCGCCCGATCCCGACGGATTCTACACGGTGACGCTCGAGGTGTCGGACCAGCTTGCAAGCGGCGCCAGCATGGTGCTCTACGCCCTCGAGGTGGAGACTGCGCAATGATTGCGGAACACCCCTCGAAAGGGCGCGGCCGTATCCTTCTTCTGGCGGACAGCCCGTATCTGGGGGGCGTCTCCTCCCATATCGTCGCCATCGTGGACGCGTTTGCAGGGGATAGCCGCTTTCACTTCGAGGTCGCGTCGTTCCCGGGGCGCCGGGACGACAACACGCTGCTTGAACTGCTCGAAAGACGGCGCGTCCCGGTCCACGTCTTTCCGATGGCGTCCGTTTTCGACGCCCGGGTAATTTGGCATGTACGCCGTTATCTCGAAGAGCGGCACATCGACCTGGTCCACACCCACAACTACCGGGCGACGCTGATCATGCGTTGCGTGGCAGGGCCGGCCCGTGTTGTGACGACTTCCCACGGGATGATCGTGGCGGCCCCGCCGTGCCTGCGCTTGTGGCAGGCGCTGGCTCTCAGGGCGATGCGTCGCCATCCGCTCACTATCGCCTGTTCGGACTATGTACGCAATTGGCTGGCGGAGCGGGGCCTGTCCCCTCGTCGCGTGGTCACCGTCTACAACGGGGTCCAGCCGCCGCTGTCCGTAACGCCGATCCCGCGCGGGGCTCTCGGATTGGGTGACGATGCGCTTGTCGCGCTCTTCGTGGGACGTCTCGCGCCGGGCAAGGGCGTCGAGGAACTGATTGCCGCATTGGAGGAGGCTCGCAACTGGGCGCTTATCGTTGTGGGCGATGGGCCGCTGCGCCATGACCTCGAGCAGCAGGTCAGGGAATGCCGCGCCGACGTGCGGTTTTTGGGACAGGCGGCCGACCCTTGGCCCTACTATGCCCTGGCCGATGTCGTCGTGTTGCCTTCGCATATGGAGGCCTTTCCAATGGTTCTTATCGAGGCCGCTTCGATGGGTAAACCAGCCTTGACTACGCAGACGGGCGGCATTCCGGAGGCCGTGGTTCATAACGAGAGCGGTCTCCTCGTCCCGCCGGGAGATGTGGCCGCTCTGAGCGAGGCCTTGGAAGCCCTCCGCGACCCTGCATTCCGGGTCCGCCTCGGCGAAGGCGCCCGGAAACGATGGGCAAGCCGGTTTACACTGGGTCACATGGGCGCAGCGCTGGCTGCGGCCTATGAGCAGGTGCTCGGGCAGATAGGAGACCGAGACGAATGATGGATGGCGGCGACCCCCTTGTGACGGTGATCATCCCGACCTATCGGGGAGACCGGCTCAAGTTTCTGCGCGAGAGCGTCGCCAGCATCCAACGCCAGTCGCACCCCTATCTCGAAATCCTGATCGTTGTCGATGGGGGGGTGTCGTCAGAAACCGAGACTTTCCTGGCGGAACCAGCCGGTGATCCAAGGCTTCGCGTCCTCCGGTTGCCTGGGAATGAAGGGCCGGCCCGTGCACGCAACGAGGGGATCACCGAGGCGGTTGGCCAGTTTGTGGCCTTTCTCGACGCGGACGACGTGGCGGAACCCGAACGCATTGAGCGCCAACTTGCATATATCGAGGCGCAACGCGCAGATATTGTGGGAAGCTACTACTACCTTGTTGATGAGGAAGGCCGGGTAATCGGCCGGAAACGCGTTCCCATCGGTCCAGAACAGGTCCGTCGGGCGCTGTGGATGTTGAACCCGGTGGGAAACTCGACTGTGCTGGCCCGTGCAGAGGTGCTCAAGGGACGCCCGTTCCGGGAGCAGGGCGGCGGGCCTGAGACCTACGGCGAGGACTACGAGCTATGGGTCCGGCTTGTCCGCGATGGATTTGTAGTCTGCAACCAGCCGGAATACCTGGTGCGTTTTCGCGTCGGCCCGCAGCACATGAGCCGTCGGCGGGGCTTCCGCCGGTTTGCGAGCGACTTCGAGGTCCGTTTGGACACCCTTCCGCTCTATCCGCTCCTTCTGCGCCCTCCAATCGCGTGTGCCGCTTTGGTTTTAGCTTCTTTCCGCTTGTTGCCGGCTAGGTGGCTGGCAATGGTTTATATGCTGCGTAACCGCTTGAGGTTCCGCTAAACGGCCGGGCGGCAAAATCGCTGGTTGTGCTGTTGCCGGCGGCAGCAAAAGCCGAACCGAACTCAAACGACGCTAAGGAGTTCTATGAGTTCTCAGGAAGGCCGTCGCAATCACAGTCGGCGATGGGCGGTGTGCATGCGGTGGCTGCGCGCAAGGTAGAGACGGGCGACGTTTTTTGGTTTTTTGGGGCCAGGGCCGTTTTGGTTCAGGCGGAAGATCTCCGGAAGCCTGTGTGTTAAAATTGGACGGGCCAATAGGACTGTTTGTGCGGGTAGTCTGCGGTAGACCCATATATGCCCGATAAGATAAGTCCGGGCCACTATAGACGGTAGACATAGGTTGATTTTTTTCTTGACTGGGCATGGGTGGTTTGGTATACTCCGTTTCGAAACGGGGTGTTTGTGCGTTTAGAAAGGGATGCGGGCCTCTTTCCCGGGGGCAAGCGCAGTTGTAGGGTATAAGAACAAAAACATCAGCGATGGTCTCTAGTCAGGCAACGGAAGGAGGGATGCGAACAGCCTGGAAAGAACTTTTGCCGAGACCATCAGTATGTGATGTGTCGCATAGATTTAGTGGGTAAAACTCAGCTGAACGACGGGAATGTACTTTGCCCGTTGTGTGCTGGATGGGGAAATGGCTTTCGAGCCGTTTCAGACATACATGTAAAGGAGATTACGCAAATGCGTAACGCTTTATTGATAGCCCTTGTCGCCGCTCTGGCGCTGACGTCTGTGCCGGCTTTCGCTGAGCTGCAGAACGTGACCGTCGGCGGGGACATTCGCATTCGCGGAAGCTGGTACATCGATGCCTTCGACTCCGGCAATGTTGTGAACATGGGTCAAACGCGCCTTCGTTGGCCGGGCGCCTTTCTACCGCGCCGAGCGATTGGCGCCGCTAACGTGGTCAGCAACTTTGCGTGGGACGATCGTGCGAACAGCCTCAGTTTCGTCGAGCAGCGGACCAAGCTCAACGTCCGGGCCGATTTCACCAATGAAGTCAGCGCGTTCATCGAGCTGGACAGCTACGACGTGTGGGGCGAAGATTTCCGCTCGGACTACGTGACGGGGCAGGACCTGCGTCCTGTCATCACTGGTGGCAACGCAGAAGTCGAAGTCTACCAGGGCTATATCCAGGCCAACAACATGTGGGGCGTGCCTTTGATGGCCCGCATCGGTCGCCAAGAGATTCAGCTTGGCAGCGGTTGGCTGGTTGGTCCTGCGGACACGTCGTCCCTGTTCCGGGGCACGTCGTTCGACGCGATCACCTTGGCCTATGACGCCGACATGTTCGGTGTGACCGCTCTGTGGAGCAAACTGGCTGAGACCAGTCCCGTCGAGCAAGACGGGGACGTCGACATGTACGGTTTGTATGCCAGCTACAAGGGTCTTGAGGATATCTGCATTGACGGCTACTTGCTGTATGTGCGCGATGGCCGTCAAGTGCCCGAAGATTTCGCCGGCATCGGCGGTCTTGCCGGTTGGTGGAACGAGGTCGTTGTCGAACCCCTGTGGGGCGTCGACGACTACGACCCGACCGAACTGTACACAATTGGCCTCCGCGGAGCTGGCACGATCGGTGCCTTTGATTTCGAAGCAGAAGTTGCCTATCAGTTTGGCGACGCTGACCGAGTCGGCAATCTGTTCAACAACAATGTTCCGGTGCTCGTGACGCCGTTCGGCCCGATTGTCAACGCGTGGTTGCTGAATGCTTCCTATGGCGATGACGGAGCCGAGTACGACGAATGGGCTGCCAACGCCGAAGTTGGCTACACCTTCGACATGAAGTACACGCCGCGCGTTTATTTGGGCGGTGCGTATTTCGGTGGCGAAGACCAACGGGACATCTCCTGGGCCCAGTGGCGGTTCCCGTATCTGACGGGCCTGTACAAAGCCGACGCAAGCGTCAGCTTCAACCGCATGTTCTCGAACTGGGAGTACAGCGAGTTCCTTGACGGGACCGACCTTTCGAACGCCTATGTGATCCGTGGCGGCGTGAGCGCGATGCCTACTGAGAGCGTCGAGTTGCTCCTGGCCGTGTCGTACTTCTCCTCGCTCGAGGAGTTCGACGCGCCTCGCTACATCACCCTCGGCAACTGGAAAGTGCCCCTGTTCCCGAACCGGAGCTACTGGACGCAGGAATCTGACGCAGAGCTTGGTTGGGAAGTCGGGTTGTACGCGACCTACAATTACACAGAAGACTTGGTCTTCGAGGTCGGGTATGCTCACTTGTTCCTGGGCGATGGTCTTGAGGACGGCAACTTCAGCAACGGCAACGGGCTGTGGTTTAACGGCGGCACCGGCGACGAGGATGCTGACTACGTGTATTTCGAGACCCGTCTCTCCTTCTAGTGTCTGAGAGATAGGCCCTTTCTAAGAGGTCCCGCGGGTAACCGCGGGGCCTCTTTTGTCTAAGTAAGGCGCAACTCTCTATAATGCCTTGACGTTTGTTTCGGGGTGCCCGTTTGTGAAAGCGCTGGTTTCAGTCGTTGTTCCGTTTTACAACGAAGAGCGGAACGCCGGTCCTCTGGCCGGCAAGATGCAAGCCGTTTTTGCAGAGCTCCCCGCCTACGATTACGAGTGCTTGTTCGTTAATGATGGGAGCACCGACGGCACACGGGCCGAGCTCGAAAGGTTGGCTGCCGAGGATCCGCGCATGCGGCCGGTCCATCTCAAGCAGAACCGGGGCCAGTCCGCCGCATTGATAGCCGGCATGCGTCGCGCCAGGGGCGAGTATATCCTTACCCTCGACGGCGATCTGCAAAATGACCCGGCTGATTTCCCTCGGATCCTCGACTTGCTTGGGGAATACGATTGCGTCTTTGGGTATCGCACCGACCGTAATGACACCTGGATCCGCAAAGTCTCGAGCCGGATCGCGAACCGGATCCGCAACGCCGTCCTCCATGACGGGGTGCGCGACACAGGTTGCGGTACAAAGGGATTCCGCCGGCGCTGCGTCGGGCACCTTGTTCCGTTCAACGGGGCGCACCGCTTTTTCGGGGTGATGATGCGCAACGCCGGCCTGACGCTCGCTGAGTGCCCTGTTAAGCACCACGCGCGCCTCTATGGCGCGTCAAAATACGGTATCAGAAACCGGCTCGGCCGTGGCATTTATGATCTGTTCGGCGTCCGCTGGTTGTCGAAGCGGTACGTCACTTTCGAAGTCGAGGGAGAGGACGCCCGTGAGTAAGGCGGCGCAGTTTGGCGTTACGGGCGCCGTCTGGGAGATTATCGGCTACACGGGGGCCCTGGTGTTCTATGGGCGATTCTACGTCCAGTGGATCGCCTCCGAGCTTGCCAAGCGCAGCGTGGTGCCCGTCATCTTCTGGTATATGAGCAGCTTGGGCTCCGTGGCGCTGCTTGCTTACGGCGTGCATATCGGGTCGCCCTTGGGAACCCTCAGCCAAGCGTTCAACATCATCGTGTACGCACGCAATCTCGTTCACATCTGGAGGGAACGAGGGCGTCTCTCGAAGCGGCGGAATCTGCTTACCCACGGGGCGGTGGCTGCTATTGTGGCCGTCGCCGTCTTCCTTACGTTGCAGACTTGGCTGCGGGAATATGAGATCACCCAGTCTGTTTCCATGGCGGAAGCTCGCGAAACCTGGTTCTGGCTCGCTGTTGGCCTGGCAGGCCAGGCGTTGTTCGGCATTCGCTTTCTGATCCAGTGGATCGCAACGGAACGTCGCCGCAAGAGCGTCGTGCCGCCCATTTTCTGGCATATCAGCATCGTCGCAGCGGCGCTCCAGGCCTCGAGTTTTGCCCAGCGCAGGGAGTGGGTTTACGCCTTGGGCCTCGCCGCAACGCTTGTGATCTACGGGCGCAATCTGTGGCTGATTCGCCGGTCCACCAACGGTCCGACCGGCATGACCTGAAGGATCTCGATGAAGCGCTTGGCCTTGCCAGGGCTGCTCGCCCTTGCCTGTCTCGTGTTCACCGCCAACGTCGGGGGCTATGACTTATGGCCGCCTGACGAGCCGCGCTTTGCCGAAGTGGCCCGCGAGATGCTCGATACAGGCGACCTGATAGTGCTTCGCGTGAACGGCACGCCTTACACCGAGAAACCGCCGTTGCTATTTTGGGCGATCGCGGCCGTCTCCTGGCCGTTTGGCGAAGTCTCTGCCGCAACGGCCCGCATTCCTTCCGTTGCGGCGGGGCTGATCACCGTACTTCTGACCTATCTTTTGGCGCGCAGATTGTACGGGGACCGCGTGGCGTTCTGGGCCGGTCTGGTGCTCATCACCTCCTGGCGGTTTTGGTGGCAAGCACGCACAGCCCAAACGGACATGCTTCTGACAGCGTGTTTGGCCTTCACCTTGTACACTTTCTGGGCATGGCACAATACGCAGCGCAAAACTTGGTTGACGCTTTTCTACGCAGGTATTGTCGCAGCGGTCTATACGAAGGGCCCGCCAGGAGTCGTGTTCCCCTTATTGACTGCGGTCGTTTTCTACTGGGGCCCCCCGGAAGACCGGTGCCGTCTTCATCTAGCCTGGGGCTTGCTCGCCGTCATTGCCGCAGTTTCCTTGTGGCTCATCCCTGCGCTGCTGGCCGCCCGTCCTGCGGCGGGGGCCGGAGGCGCTGGTCTGTCCGCCGGGCAAGTCCTGTTCCGGCACACCATCGGCCGGTTTCTCCTGGGGGTGAGCAAGGCGCAGTGGCCCTGGTACTACCTCGCCACCTTGCCGGCGGATCTGCTTCCATGGTCGCTGTTCCTACCGTGGGTGGCGCCCTGGATCTGGAAGAGACGGCATGAAGACGCGAGGATGCGCCTGCTCTTGAGCTGGACGGTCCCGGCGTTCATCTTCTTCTCGATATGCATCGGCAAACGGGCCATATACTTGCTGCCTCTATGGCCCGCCATGGCAATTCTCATCGCGCGGAGCGTCCTCGACCTGATGGACAGCGGACGGGCGGCCTGGCGTCGTCGCACGGCCTATGTCTGGGCGGCGATTCTGCTTGTTCTCGCGGCCGGGCCTGTTTTGCTCCTTCTTACCGAATACCGGACAGCCTTTTCGAACTATCTGCTGATTCTTACAGTAGCGGCGGCGGCTTCTAGCGGGGACGCCCTGTTTCGCGCGGCGAAACGTGACGCCTCAGCCCTCCATGTGGCCATGGCGGTCCATTTTGCTGCGCTGTGTCTCGTGTCGACAATCCTGATCCTCCCTGTCGTGAATGCGTACAAGTCCGCGAAGCCGTTCTGCGCGCCGCTCCGGAGGCTGTCGGAGGAAGGCGCGGCCTACCGGTTGTACTCGGTGGGATTTTCGCGCGAGGAATACATTTTCT
>CAZBQH010000244.1:0-8726 GCA_964493915.1 uncultured Nitrospiraceae bacterium | reverse complement strand
ACCGCCATGGACGCTCCCTCCTTCCTTGCTTCGTTGATTGCACGCTCGACTGAGCGCAGGTCGCTGTCCATTTCATCGTCAAGGGGGCGCACTCCCCCGAACCCAATCTCCTTGGCTCGACAATCAAGTTCTTCCGCAAGACTGCCGTCTCCGCCAAGGAGTCTTGCAGCGCGGCTCAACTCCCGGTAGTAGTCATAGTAATTGTCTTCCAGACGCCGTTGTTTTGCTGTTTTCAGAACTGATTCCACTGCGTGAAGGTCAGGCAGGCCCTGCGAGGAAGCAGGCTGAGGTTGAGGTTGGCGCGCCCTGCGCGCCAACCACCAACCTAGCAGGGAGCAGAGGAGAAAAACCCCGAGGGCGCCAGAGAGCCAAGTGTGGGTCATCTTGGGCTTTACGGGGAGTGTGAAGGAGGAGACCCGCAGCGAGGGGGGGGCGCTGCGGGCATTGGGGTACGTTGTGGGACTCCCGCTCTCTGGCGCTTGGGATTCCTCGGGGATAAGCCATGAAAACCCTATCTCAGGTGTAGTATGCTCACCCGATTGCTCCGGTATGAATTCAACTGTCTGTGCAACTACGTTCTCACCGTTTCGCACGCTGCCAACCATCGGTCCGCACTTGATATCCCCCCAGTCAATAGAACCGATCTCAACGGGGAGAATCGTATAGTCCGCTGCGTCGCCGGTCCACGTTATCTCGCAAACAATAGGGAAAGGCTGCCCGACCCGGGCCGGCCTATCCGGCTTGTGCACGTTCAATTTTGGTTGTGCGACGGCTGCGCCGCTTGCAAAGGCGCCCACCAGAACCACAAGGGCTATCGCGGGCCGCGTCGCCAATCTGCCGCTCCTCATTGTAGTTGTGCTACTTGGAGAGCACATCTTGTGCCAACTTCTTTCGAAGACATAAGTCGGCGTCAGGGAATAAGTTAGCACTATAAACACAATGCAGAAGAGAACCTCAGATGAGGCAATCAAGAAAACATACCGCATCTGAGGCGGCGTGACGGCCTGTTCCCCCCAGCCCCTGCGGCCGGATTCGTTCCTTTCTTTACGCTGGAACGCCCACCGGCAACCCATCTTCGCGAAGGTCCAGCCAGCCCATCTCTTGTGGACTTAGCTCAATGGTCAAAGCATCCCTGTTCGCAGCGAATTCCTCCGGGCTTTGACACCCGACTAAGGGAAATGCGTTCAAAGGCAGGTTCAGCACATAAGCCAATGCAATCTGCGGCACTGTTTTTTGCTTCGCCGCCGCCAGCTTCTCGACACGTTCGATGCGCCGGAAATTGTCGTCCGACCCGTAACAGCGCAGGTACAACGAACCCTCATGTTCGGCAGTGTTGCTTCTCATAAGGCGCCCTGAGAAAAAACCACCTGCAAGACTCGACCATGGGAAAAGCGGCGTCTGCGTGGCCTCATACCATGCCCGCTGTGCCTCTTCGTGAGGACCGCTGATGCTGATGCAGCCGGCCCAAGGCTCCTCGATTTGCTCGGCGAGACTCAAATGAGGGCTGCTCGCAACCAACGGACGCAGTGCGTGCGCCTCGGCGTACGCGTTTGCTTCTTGGATGCGCGTAACGGTCCAGTTTGAACCGCCAAAGGCATGGATCCGGCCCGCGTCGGCTTGCCTGTTCAGCTCTTCGACAATCGGCCCTACTGGTACAGAACGGTCATCTCTGTGAAGCAAAAACAAATCGATGTAATCTACTGCTATCCGCGCCAGCGAGTCATGGATGTCCGCAGCAATGTCGAACGGGGTGACGCGGCGCCGGTCCAGACTAGGGTGTGCGCCTTTCCCGATGATGACTACCTTGTCGCGAATCCCGCGTTCATCTATCCAACGGCCAATAACGCGCTCGCGTTCACGCCCGTATATGTGGGCTGTATCGAAGGCGGTGCAGCCAAGCGCCGCCACGCCGTCGAGCAGCCGGAAGGCATCTTCCGGGAGTTCGGGGTTAATAACCGTTGTACCCTGGACAAGACGTGATATCGGTTTCGAGACACCCTCGACAGCGCCATAGGTCATCTCTTTCTGAGCATCCGGCGACATCGTTCCCTCCGTAAAAGCTCTATTCCATTGGATAGTGCAGGTTCCATTCCTGTCGAATCCGGTCAAGGGTCTGCATAATCTGAAGCGTCTCGTCAAGAGGCATGACGTCGCTCTCGACTTTCCCGTCTCGCAGACACCGTGCGACCTCGGCCGCTTCGTAGTTGTAGCCATTGCCTTCAAAGGGAATGCGATGCTCCTGGGGCGCCTTACCATGAATCTGCACAATGGCCCTATCACCATGCCAGAACGGAGGCGGCAAGGCGATCCATCCGTCGGTGCCGATAATCCGGGCCTCCTGGGGGGTGTTTGTCCGCACGGCGCACGTAAGCGACGCAAGACGTCCCTTGCCGTAGCCAAGCACCATGGCCGCCTGTTCGTCCACACCTGAGTCGCCGATATGAGCCAAGGTCGCCACGCGCGACGCCTGTTCGCCAAAAATCATCGAGGCCAGGGAGACGATATATACGCCGACGTCAAGCAGTCCGCCACCCGCAAGGAGCGGATTCAACAGCCGGCCTTCTGGATTCCACCCGCTCCTGAAGCCGAAATCAGCGGTGAACATGCGGACTTCCCCTATCGCGCCCGTAGCGATCCATTCCCGCACCTTGCTGTAAAGAGGCAGAAAACGCGTCCACATAGCCTCCATGAGGAAAAGGCCTTTCTGGCGGGCCTTGTCTACGACTTGCTGCGCCTGGGAGGCGTTTACCGTAAAGGGCTTCTCGCACAGGACCGCCTTGCCGTTCTCAAGGCATAGTAGGCTGTTATCTTTGTGCATAGGGTGTGGGGTGGCGACATAGACCGCGTCGACATCGCCATCCCGAGCCAAATCTTCGTAGCTTTCATGGCGATGGGGCACATTGAATTGGCGGCCAAAAGCCTCCGCCGTCTCGCGCGTTCGCGACCCCACCGCAACGAGTTCAGCATCACTTAGCGCACGAAGTCCCTCTGCAAACTTTCTGGCGATATTCCCCGTTCCGACCACCCCCCATCGGATCTTTTCAGGCATAGACTGATCCCCTTTCGACGTCTGCTTGCTGCGCCAGTCACGATCTCATCGAACCAGGCCCTTGCCGGATACCCACTCAGTCTCCCCCAGAGTTTGTGAACGGCGCACTCGCCTTTGCCCCGCCCCCGTAAAGCTTTTCATAAGCGCGGCAGAAAGGACAGTTTTTCTCCATTCCGCTCATGAACCGGGCAAAAGACGTATCGGGAAAGCGGCGTTTGGCAATGCAGGCAGGGCATACCCGGCAGACTTGCGCAAGAAAATGCGCTGTACGCATCGTAGGACCTCCTCGCCGGTTGTCTCGCTCCAACAAACACCCCCGTTTAGCCTACTCTCCATGCACCCGGCGGTCAAATAACTGAGTGCAAGCAGTAAAAAGGGCGCCGTCTTCACCAGACCCGCAGTATCGCAACGGGCATAGGCACAGACCGGCGCCCCTGTGTCCCTTCCTTTGTCTCAGCCCCCTATCAGGCGCGCGAGGCTGCGCCACAAACGGGGGTTAGGGCTCTTGCCAGGCGCCCAGGACCGCAGCAACGCGGGAGCCTCGGCCAGATCGGGGCTTGGTGCATGCACCTGCGCCAACACGGCCGTCACAACAGCTTTCCGTCCCCTCCGCAGCCGTGAGAGATCTTGATGCTCGAGAAAAGCCGCCAGGCGCTTCACATGTTCCGAGAAGGTGCCCTGGGACAAGTTACTGCCCTCGTCCAGGAAGGCAATAAGAGCCAGCACGGTGGCAAGGATGCGATCCTCGAGCTTGCTTCCTGGAAGTCCCCCATCCGGTTCGATGGCTGCGGCAATCTCCATAAGCCGGTCGTCCAAACGGGAAGAAAGCCCCTCAGAGGCGTCTAGTCTATCGGCAAATGGCGGCCCCATGAGGGTGTTATCCTCACGCTGTGCCGAGAACGTCACCTCCGCGTCCTGTGCCACAATGTCGTCGAAACCGCGAAAACCTTTGGGAGAGGCCTTAGCTAGACGAACCGCACCCTGGGCAAGCGCCGGTTGTGGGTGGGCGAAGTAGGCCCCGAAGCTCGTGTCTTCCGGCATACCGACTGGCACAACCTGAGTCTGCGGGAGTTCTCCGCAAGAGTCTCCCTCGCGTGTGACGACCGCCACAAGGGCCGTACACCGGCTTGCTAACCCGTATTCCAGGGACAACGCCTCGACAAGCCGATCTTCTCGAGAAGCGCTCCGCCGGCCAAGACGTCCCCCGCCGGCGTCTGCATCATAATGCGTTTCCGCATCCGTTATGAGCCGGGCGCCCTGCAACAGACGGAGCGTCTCGCCGGGACCCTCCTGTCCGATGCGCATGGGCAGGTCAAGCGATCGGCTTTCCCGAGAACTCTCCCACGCAATGTGGAGCGTGTAGTCGCCCGCGCCAGGACATGAACCGTAAACCAGCACAGGCACGCCTGCATGCGCTTTGAGGGGTGGCGGCGGCGCTATGACGGCGCCATCCGTGCCGCGCACCTCATAACGGATATTCTTCGCCACAGGCTGACCGATGGCCGCGAACAGCGCTACCGCGCCGCGGTCGACTCGCTCTCTCGGCGTCAAAAACCGGCTTGTGCCTCCTGTCTCCCTGGACAGGAGTGCCAGAAACCGGTCCTGGCTCGCGCTGCCGATACCCAGACAATACACAGGGGCTCCGGCCTGCCTTGCCCGGGCGATCACGTCTTCGCCGCCCATCACCTGGCCGTCGGTCACGACAAGGATGTCGCCGCTTTCCTCCACACTGAGCATGGATACGGCCGCTTCAATGCCCGCAGCCAGTTCTGTGCCGCCCCGCGCATCTACGGCCTGCAAAAAAGCTGAAGCAACCCTTCGCCCTTGGCTGTCTGCCTTAATCAGGCCTTTCGCGAGGGTCTCGACCCTGTCGTCAAATGCGACAATCCCGAAACGGTCCTCGGAAGACAAGGCGCCAAGACACGCCTCGACCGCAGTGCGCGCCTGGGCCATGGGCGTTCCGTCCATCGAGCCCGACCGGTCAACGACGAAAACCACCCTGCGGGGCGCGCTCACGGCGGCGCTCAGCACCCGCGACGGGATAACCGCCGCAAACCGCCCTTTACCTTGCCGGTCCAGGCCCGCCAACCCGGCAGCAAGCGCCTCAGGAGTCTCGACGTCCAGCACGAGGTCGCGGTCTGGGATGTCGGCGTCTGTTGCAAGGCTGACACGCGCCACACTGTCCAGCGCATGTTGCACATGAATACGATGCGAGGGCGAGGAGATGTCCGTTGCGCCTGCGGGAAGCGCTAGACGGAGGTTGAAACCCACCGAGTGCAGACCGGTTGCATCCTTCCGCCACGTGGGCAAGATCACGTCTCCGAACTCCTCCGGCAGCTCGATCTCCCCCTCGCCCGGTCCAGTTTCGGCTACGCGTGCTTTGGCATGGTAGCCGGGAGCAAGCGTAAAGGGGAACCGGAAACGGAATCCGGTATCGTGCAGCTCAACACCTGCCACCAGATCAAGCGAGACTGCTACGGTTTCTCCGGGCCGGATATTCCCGACAGTCAGGTTGACTATGCCGTCGCCATAAACACGCGTTAAGCCGGCGAGACTTCCTGAAAGGATAGCGTGTTCATACTCAGCCTCCGCCTCGGCCGCTTTCCGTAGCTCCGAATGAACCGAGAAGCCCTTTCCCGTGATTCGGAACTGGCGGAGCGCAGCGTCGCGCGGCAACGCAAAGGCATAGATCACCTCGATGGGTTTCTTTTCTTCCGAGACAAACACATGGCGCACCATAAGGCGAGCGCCCATGGGTAGAATCTCGCCGGTCAAACGGAGTTCCTGCATAGCCAACCGCATGATCTTGCCGTCGCTTGCAGTCAGGGGTGCAAAACCTGGTAACGACTCATCGACACCCATCATCTCTCCAACTCCTCTTTCTTGCTGGCGCCGCTCTCGCTCAAGTGCTCCTGCAACAAGGCGATTGCTTCGCGAATCCGTTTCAAACGCATTCCGGAGGTCCCCCCCCGAACGCTCACGCGCACGTCGGGCGCCACGGGGTATTCCCACCATGGGCCTGGTTCCGGCAAAATGGAGACTCCCTCACGCCCTTCGTTCATCTCGAGCCGAATGCGATCAAGGGTTAAGCCTTTCCGCTGTTCTTCCCGGATCTTGAGCAGGGCCTCCAAATGCATAGGGCCATATGCCGCATCGCGGCCGGCGCGCAACGGTGGCGCCACCAATCCCTTAGCAATGTAGAGACGAATCGTCCGAGGGGACACCCCGGACCTTTCGGCCAATTCCGCGAGTCTCCATTCCGGTTCGTTGTTCATAGCGCCCTCGTCGCTTTCATAGGGGGATTATATCACCAATATTTGACACTGTCAAGAAAAACTTTTCCTGGCGGCCCCTGCTCACAACAGCTTGCGAATCGCTGGTCGGTTCCTGCACCTCAATGCACACCGGATGCGCCTCTCTTGACTCGGGTTGCATTCAAGTGACATCCTGTCTTGGGGTGGCTGGAGGTAGGGATGAGAGTTCTCGGCGCTAGAGGCAGGACGACAGCGCATAGACCGGCTGCCGAGATGACGCAAGAATCACAGGCTTTCCCGTTGATCCATGCAGAAGCGCTCCGAAAGGTGTTCCACCCTCCAGGGGCTAAGACAATCGAGGCAGTGCGGAACGCGTCCTTCCACGTCGATGCAGGAACCATCTACGGCCTGTTGGGGCCCAACGGCGCGGGCAAGACAACACTTTTGAGGATGCTTGCCACAATTATCCGGCCGACCTCCGGCAGGTGTTGCATGGCGGGCTACTGGTCCGATACAGCGCCAGAGGAGGTTCGCCGTCATGTGGGTTTCCTGTCGGGCAATACAAAGCTGTATGGACGCCTCACAGGGGCGGAGGTACTGCGCTATTTCGGCCGATTGTACGGCATGGACGAGAAAGCTGTCAGGAGCAGGACAGAGGAACTAACCGAGCTGCTCGACATGGGGTCCTTTATAGACCAACGCTGCGAGTCGCTGTCCACAGGCCAAACTCAGAAAGTCTCCATTGCGCGGGTTCTTTTTCACGATCCTCCTATCCTCATTCTTGACGAACCCACCCTGGGGCTGGACATCATGTCGAGCCGGACCATCCTAAGCTTCATACGCGATGCAAAACGCCTCGGCAGAGCAATTCTCTTCTCGACCCACTACATGACTGAGGCGGAACTCCTGTGCGACCGGATCGGGCTCATCCATCGTGGGCGCATTCTGGCAGAGGGCACCCTGGAAGAGCTGTTTTCTTTAACGGCGTCGGACAACTTGACCGATGTCTTTATGGCGATTGTCGAGCGGGAGGCGCCTGACAACACGTGACTTTTCTGAGCACCATCGGCACGATATTCCGCAAAGAGCTGCTCGATACGCTGCGCGACAAACGGACCGTCGTTGCCATGATCGTGTTGCCGATTCTCCTATATCCGGGACTTTTCCTCATCGGTTCACAAGTCTTGATTATCCAACAAGAAAAGGTCGAGCGGACTGTGTCGAAGGTAGCCATCATGTCCAGGTCCGAGGAGATCTTGGCCGACTGGTTAAGCAGGATCTCCATGGTCGAGCGCAAGGGATCGGACGATCCCAGACCGGACCTGCTTCGGGGCTTCGTAGACGCGGTGCTTGTTGTACCGGAAAACATCAGCAATGCACTCGACAAAGACGAGACGATCGATATCATCGTTGAATACGATGCGACCGAACCGGCGTCTCGGGAGGCCATGAGCCGGCTTATCGAGGGCCTGGCCGGTGTGCGTGAGGATCTCCTGAATGAGCGCCTCGAGGAGGCGGGGCTGCCAGCGGAATTTGCGGCGCCCCTGCGCGTCGAGAGCGCCAATATGGCGCCGCCGGCAAAGACCACGGGCACTCTTCTGGGTATTGTGCTTCCTGTATTGATGGTCATCATGCTGGGGGTGGGCGCATTCTACCCAGCAATCGATCTTACAGCCGGCGAAAAGGAACGGGGAACGTTCGAGACGCTCTTCGCCACCCCCGTGCGCAAGTTCGACCTTGTAACGGGCAAGTTTCTTACGGTTCTTTGCCTTTCCTTGACAACGGGCCTGTTGAATCTCGGAAGCATGGCCCTCACGTTCGGCCTTCAGTTTGCCCAGCTCGCCCCCGAAATCGGTCCCATCGACCTGGACCTCAAGGCAACCACCGTAGCGCTTATCATTCTATTGCTGATTCCGCTCGCATTCTTCATCTCCGCCATGATGATGCTCGTGGCGGTTATGGCGAGAAGCTTCCGAGAAGCGCAGAACCTTGTGACGCCTTTTTTTCTTCTGTTGCTGCTGCCCGCCGGGCTCGCGGCGTTTCCAGACGTCGAGTTGTCGGTTGTTACTCAGTTCATACCGGTAACTAATATCTCTCTTCTGTTCAAGAAGCTGATGACGGGCAGAGGCGCCGTCGAGGAGATCTTTGCAGTCCTGATCAGCTCGACGGTCTACGCCATGCTGGCTTTGCTCGCGGCGGCGTGGGTGTTCCAGCGGGAGGAGGTCATCCTGGCCGAGGAGGCCGGCGTGCCTCTGACCTTGCGCCGTTCCCAATTCACGCCACGTTCTGAACCGACCCCGGGCATCGGGTTGTTTTTCTTCGCCTTCTGCATGATTCTCGTGTTCTATGTGGGCACGTTTGTCCAGGCCCCGGGGCGGTTTTTTTACTGGGGTGGGTTTTCCCTCAGGGCGCACGCTCTTTTT
>CAZBQH010000243.1:0-4243 GCA_964493915.1 uncultured Nitrospiraceae bacterium | reverse complement strand
GCCCATTTTGTGGGCATGCGGCCCAGGAGGATGTTTTCGCCCACGGTCAGGTCCGGCGCCAGACTCAGCTCCTGGTACACCGTGGCAATGCCCTCGCGTGCGGCGTCTCTCGGCGAGCGGAAACGCAACGCGCGGCCATGTACGCGGATTATGCCGCTCGAAGGCTGCACCGCCCCGGCCAGGATTCTGATGAGCGAGCTTTTTCCGGCGCCGTTCTTGCCAATAACCGCATGAACTTCGCCGCCCAAAAAGCGAATGGTCACGCCGTTAAGCGCTACCGTCCCCGGGTAAACCTTCCGGATGCTCACAGCCTCGAGCGCCGCCGTGCCCGACATAGGAATCTACCGGCTCATCTGCTCGAGGAACTTTACATACTCGCGGATCTCCTCGGGCCGTTCCCGCGTGAATAGCATGCCGGACAGCGCTACCTGCCGATCGACAGCCTCTCCTTTCAGCGCTTTGACCGCCGCCTCGACGGCCATAAAGCCGATGTCGTGCGGTTTCTGGCCCGTCACGGCCTGAAGCACGTTGTCGTCCGCAAGGAGGAAATCGCCGATCTGCTCACTCATGTCCGTACCAAACACTGCTACCTTGCCTGCCTTGCCCGCTGCACGCACCGCCGTGACGGCCCCGACCGTGCCGCCCTCGTTCGCCGCCCATATCAGGTTGACGTCCGGGTGGGCCGTCAGCAGGCTCGCGACGACGTCCGTTGCTTGAGGCCCCAGCCACGCATCCTGCTCGGCCACGATCTCGATCTCCGGCGCTTTGACGATCTCGTCGCGGAATCCCTTCACGCGTTGGGCAGCCGGTTCCGGCGCAAAAGAAATGTATTCGATCATGGCGACTTTGGCTTTGCCGCCGAGCTTGTCGAGCACGTACTGGCGCGCGACCGCGCCAGTGGACGCGCCGAGCTGAATCTGGTCGCTGCGGACATTGCTGACCGGGAACTCGTCTTTGATGTAGCTGTCGTACGTTACCACAGGGATCCCGCGGTCATGAGCGCGCTTCAGCGCTGCTATGGACGCCTCTGCACTCAGCGGTGCAACCACGAGGGCGTCAACGCCGCGCGCAACATAGGTGTCCACAAGGGAGATCTCCTTGTCCAGCGAGTTATGACTGTTGCCGGCGAGGAGTTCGACGCCGTGTTTTTCAGCGGCATCCTCCATGCCGAATTCAACCAACCGGAAAAACTGGTCCTCCTGAAAAAGAATGGCTGCAATCTGTTTCTTGCCGGCTTCCTCCGGGTCCGGTCCGCTGCACCCGCACGCGAGGACCGCAACCCATCCCACAACCGCAGCGCCTATTGCGCCCTTCCCGACGATCCCGTGGCGTTCCATTAATCTCATTGGGCTCACGACCTTCCTCGTCCTTTCCTGTCATCGACGGTGGCGTACGGCAGACGTTCCAACGCCGCACCCTGCCTGCTCTCCTTGCGTCTGCCCGCCGGCTGCAAACATAGAAGGGCCGACTGCGGCAGACCAAAGCAGCGCTTCCAAAGCCGCAGCGGGCGGAAATAACCGGCTCAGCAAGCGGCGGATCGCGCCCGCCGCGCCATCCTTACGGCGTCTGTACGTGTACAGAGAGGCAAAGGGCAACGTACCATGCTATACGCAACGCCACATGCCCTTCACAAACGGTCCCCATGGCCGGTCTGTTCTGCTCAGATCCAGCCGCGGTCTCTCATGGCCTCGACCACTTCCTCAAGGGCCAAGGCTTGCGCCGATGTGCGAGCGCTCACCTTCCAACGCTGCACGCCCTCCATAACACGGTCAAACGCACGGGTCAACCGGTCCACCACGACCTCGTAGGTCTCAGTCCGGTCCGTAATGCTGCCCGACTTGGCGTTGCGCCATTCCACATACGATGCAACCACTCCGCCGGCATTAGCGAGGATGTCGGGAATCGCGGGAATGCCGCGCCGTTCGAGGACGGAGTCGCCTTCAGGCGTCGCCGGGCCATTCGCGCCCTCGACGATCATCTTCGCCCGCATCCTTTCGGCGATCTCTGCGGTCACCTGGCCGCCTGCGGCCGCAGGAATCAGCATATCAACATCCAAGGTGAGCAGATCCTCGTTCGATAGACGCGAAGCGCCGAAATCGCTCAGTGCCTTGCCGTTCCAGACCCATTGAGACAAGGCGCCGATGTCCAACCCGCTTTCCGCATAGATCCCCCCGGAGATGTCGGATACTGCTAGGATGCACGCGCCCTCATCCGCGAGAAAGCGAGCGGTCCATTGGCCTACGTTTCCGAAACCCTGAATGGCAACGCGGACGCCGCGAATGCTGCGTCCCAGAAACCGCTCAGACGCCAGCCGCGAGATATGCGCTACACCGCGTCCGGTAGCCTCTTTGCGGCCCGGCAGTCCGCCGATGCGGGGCGGTTTGCCGGTCACAACCTCGAGCTTGTCGAAGCGGCCGTAAATGACGGCCATATCGGTCGGATTGGTGCCCATATCGGGCGCGGGGATGTACTCTCCGTTGGCGATCTCGTGACGGAACATATGGCAGTACTCGCGGAGCAACGACGTCTTCTGAAAACGTGTCAATTTCGACGGGTCGATGCGGATGCCCGACTTGCCCCCGCCAAAGGGGATGCCGGCAAGGGCCGACTTGTAGGTCATGCGCTCAGCCAAGTCGCGCGTCTCGTCCATCGTGACCGACGCATCCATGCGAATGCCTCCCTTGGCCGGGCCGCGCACTACGTTATGGCACACCAGAAAACAGTCGGCGTCAACAACAGTCTCACCGTCAAGCCGGAGTGCAACGACGCAACGCACCTCTCTGTCGCTCCTCGAAAGGAGACGTTCCGCATTGGCAGGTACATCGACCAACCGCTTCAAACAGCCAAAGTCGAACACCGGCATCCTATCGCTCCTTCAGTTAACCAGCATGGACCGTACCAGCCCGGAAGGGGGACAAGGCCGCGTGACCCTCCCACGACCGCCCCAAGCCCAGTCCAGTCTACATACAATCCCCCTCGTTCTCCACATCAAAAAGCATGGGCATGCCTTACTGTGAAACACTTATAGGGTCAACAATAGGCGCGTGGCGCCCCCTTTGATCGCGAACCGGCTTGCCTGGACGCCCAAGGTTCTCTGGACACAGAAAAAGCCCCAGCAGGCGTGCCCGCTGGGGCGAATAGACTACGAGGGAACGGTCAACCTCGCTAGTTTATGATGTGAATGTTGAATACAGCGCGCCGGTTGAGTTTCCGGTTGGCCGGGGTCGTGTTGTCTACCACCGGCTTCGACTCGCCGTAACTCTCCGTCGTAATCCGTGCAGGATCCACGCCGTTTTCAACGAGATACTGCTTAACCGCATCCGCGCGCCGCTGGCCCAAGGCCATATTGTAGGCGTCGCTGCCCATCGAGTCTGTATGACCTTCAATCGCGACCGTGTCTTTCGGATACTGCTTCATCCATTGCACGACCTCGTCGGCTGTTGCCTTGCCCTCCGGCTTCAGCACCGCCTTATCGAAGTCGAAGAGGATGTGATTCAGCACCGGCACCGTGCGCTCTGCTTCCGGACCGGGCGCCTTCGGGCCTTCTACCTCGGGAGGCTCTTCCTTAGGCGGCGTCCAAGTGTGGAAGATCTTGCCTCTATTTCCCCACAGCTCCGTATCGCCGGCATTGGAAGCCGGCTCAGTCGGCCACCACCAATACCCCGAGCGCGTCGCGTCTTTGTAAGGTGCTGGTGTCGCCCCACTATTGCCCCACCAGGACAAGTCATCCCACACGCGCCCGCCCGTATGCCAAGGCGTTCGCCCTACGGCATAGGCCGCACCCGAACTCAGAATGAGCGCCAGTCCTACGGCGCCGATAATTACCTTCCTCATCGTGGTCATCTCCTTTTTCCGCGTTTTTATGGACGTTTGCACGTATTCCATAAGAGCATAAACGGGCATCTCAGTTCAACACGTGTTAGCGTCTGACTCCTTCACATACTTCCATGGCCGTTAGAGCCCGCCGGCGTCCAAAGACAATTCTTACGCGTCCGTCTCGCCGTGCGATGCAACGTCCGGCGCACCATCAGCAATTTACCACAGTAACCACTTTGCTTGCAAGTGTAAAAGAAGGATCCCTGGAACGACATGCACACCCGAGCGCGGCTATACGGCTTGGGCAAAATCGCTCTGCAGGTCGGCGAGGGCGCGATCGATCACGGCATGGGGCCGTTTTTCTATTACTTTGCGCAGTTTGGAAATCGCCCCGCCGACCCGCCGGCCGTTCCGTAGGGTCCCAAAC
>CAZBQH010000242.1:0-15843 GCA_964493915.1 uncultured Nitrospiraceae bacterium | reverse complement strand
GGTCTCGTCGTAGTCCGAGATGCCGTCCCCGTCGCTGTCCACGTCGTTGTCCACAATGGTCAACGTCGCAGGGTTGTTCACCCCCGCCAAGGCGCAGCCTTGAGGGTTGCTCAGCGTAACGGTGAAAGTCTCGTTGCTTTCAATAGCCCCATCTTCCGTAATCGAAACAAAGAACGCCTTCGCTATATCCGTGGCATCGAAATTGAGCGTCCCGCTTGTCCCCGTGTAGTCCGAACCGGCTTCCGCCGAACCGTCCGACGTCGCGTAGTCCACGGACGCAGAATTCCCAAGTCCCGGCGCGGAAGAAAGCTCGACGGTAAGCGTGACCGAACCACCGCCTTCCGAGACCGAATACGTGGCGGCGTCAAAATCGGCAGCCGCCGTGGCAGCGCCTCCACTCACGTAGTCATAGCCAAGATCGGCCAGCGCCCCGATTTCGACGGGGGCGTATTCCCGCACCACTTCGCGCGGCGCGATACCCGGTTCCATAACAGCGTTCCCAGCAATCTTGCTGCCGGTGTTCCAATGGCTCAGGCTGCTCCCGCTCTGAAAAGTTGACGGGGCGTAAAGAGGCGGCAATGACCCGAACGCCGCAATCGCATTCGGTCCGTTCATCACCAAGCCGCCGTCTTGGCCGACAAGCCAGCTCGACTGCCCAATGAACTCAGCGGTGCTGTCATTCCAGCAATCGTGCCCATTGCCCGTCTCGATAAGCTTGTCGTAGTAACTGAAGGCCCCGTTACCAATGGTGCTCCCCCCGCTCGAATTCGAAAGGGACAGGAAACCCAGACCATGCGTCATCTCGTGAAGCATGACCGAAAAGAAGTCAAACTGGCCGCTGCCAGGCGTGCCCGTGCCCGTATACCAGTTGTAACCGAAGTCGACGGTGCAATAAATGTCGTAATAGGCGAGGGACGGATCTGTACCCGTTGTGATATGCTCGAAACAAAACCCCCCCTGATATCCCGAAACGGCTCGGAACATCGTGCCGCAAGACGACAGATACCCGCCACCGTCGGTCTGCGAAGCGTTAAAAACAACCTCGATTGCTGCCCCGGTGTTCTCACTAAGGACGTCGTTGATGTAACTCAGCACAGACTCGACCACCGCGCGTCGCGCCGAGCCCGAAGATGGATCGTCGAACCCAACGCCGGAACCCTCCAGAACATCAACATAATAAACGTTCCAGGTTAGGTTGCCGCTCTTTAGCGCCATCGAGGGTGCGTCGGCCCGCTTCGCAAATCGGGCGGGGTCGGCGGCGGCGCGAGTGTGTTCACCCGTTGAATCCACAAAATAGATGTCCTGAGCGGCCGCACGAGGGCCGATAAGAAACCCACAGAGCAGAACAACAACAAGACCCCCACGAACAAGGAACCGCGCCAACTGTGCCTGCATTGCAGCATTCTCCCCTATTCTCTGAGATTCGTCTCCAAAGAGACGGCAGTCCCCGGCTTGCTTTGCTTTGCCGGCGCTGCCGATTCCGCGTACATCGGGTCTCCAACAACAGGGACAGGGCGGCCGCACACCGCATGCCCTGCTTAATATACCATAAATCCTTGGCACATAGTCAACCCGAAAAACAACGCGGGACCATTTATTGCGGATAAGCCCGTTTAGAATTTAAGAAATTCACGTAATCATGCGGCTTTGTTAGAACCGCCATGCTTAGAAACCGAAACAAATCGGGGCGCGTCGCTCCCCTCACGCGTGCGCGTGGTGTGCAGCCTCGCGACTCTCTGCCTCGGGAACCACGGGGTGATTGTTTGCGCAGAGGCACCGCAAGACCGATCCAACATCAATGAAATCCCCATAGACAGCGTGCTAGGATGGATCCCACCCACACAGGGAACGATTGGTTCAGAGCGGGAATTACACGGTACGAGAGCGGGAGCGATAGCATGCGGCGCATAATACATGTCGGGCTGGGGAAAATGGGACAAGTTTGGGCGGACTGCGTTGCAGCATCGGACAAATGGCAATCGGCGGCGTATGTCGATTCCAACCGGAAAAACCTCATTGCTGCGGCTACGCGGCACGGCATGCCCAAGGCCCGTTGTTACGCCAGTCTCGAAAAGGCTTTGCGCGAGGTCGAAGCAGACGCGCTTCTTGACGTCACGCCGCAAGAATGCCGCAAAGAGGTGTGCCTTGCCGCCCTCGACCACGGTCTGCACGTCCTGTCGGAAAAACCGCTTGCAGACACAATTGAGAACGCGAAAGAGATTGTCAATAGAGCAGAGAAACTTGGGCGAACCCATATGGTGGCGCAGAACTACCGCTACCAACCTGCCACCCAAACCGCCAAACGCTTTATTCAAAGGGGCGGATTAGGCGACGTCGGCTATGTAGGCGTCAACTTCCATAAAGGACCTCACTTTGGCGGGTTCCGCGAGGTTATCGCATATCCCCTTCTCCTCGACATGGCCATTCATCACGTGGATATGATGCGCTGCATCCTCAATTCGGATGTGGTCCGTGTTCAGGGAACGAGCATCAACGCGCCCTGGAATTGGAGCAAAGGCGACGCCACGCTGATGGCCCACCTCGAGATGGCCAATGGCGTAGTGGTGGGCTATTTGGGAAGCTGGGTCGCTCAGGGCTGGGAAACAAGCTGGAACGGAGACTGGCGCTTTGACGGTTCGAAGGGAGTGCTTCTCTGGGAACGGGACGCGTTCTTCTTCTCCAGCGGACCGCAGCGGCGCCGAAAAGTGTCGCTCATCAAATGGCCCATAGTCCACCAGGCGTTTCTACTCGAGCATTTCGCCAAATGCCTCGACCGAGGCGAAGAACCCGAGACAAGCGGACGCAGAAACTTGAACAGCTTTGCATCGACCTTCGCCCTCGTCCAGTCCGTGAGACAGAAACGCCAAGTCGAAGTGGCTGAGCTGCTCAAGTGAACATGGACGCACTTGAAGGCCGACGCTATGGAGCAGGGCCCCTGTTTTTGGTCGGCTTGATCTTCGTTCTTGCTGCCCCGCTTTACTGGTTGCACGTCGAAATCCAGCAGGGAGACATCGCGGCAGGCTATGAGAACAGCGACCTTTATCGCGTGGTGTATCCCGCCTACCATTACGGTTTTGGGCGATTGCGGGAAGGCGATATGCCGCTTTGGTGTGCGCGCCAGGCATGCGGCATGCCTTTCGCAGCCAACCCGGAATACGGTCTGTTCCAACCCCTGAACCTTGTCTTTCTGGCCCTTCCTACTCACCGCGCCATGGCCGTTCACGCGTTTCTTTGCCTGGCGCTGATGGGTATCTCTTTCACTCTATTCGCCCGATCGATGCTTGTAGGCTACTTGCCCGCCCTGCTGGGAGGCATGGCCTACGCCTTCTGCGGAGCGTCGGCAGCCGTCATGTCCCATCCAACCGCTGCCAATCTCCTGGCATGGACGCCGTTTACATTCTGGGCCTTGCGGTCTTATCTTGAACGGTTCCGGCTCTCCATGGCCGCCGCCGCGGGCATAGGCGGAGCGCTGATGCTGTTGTCGGGCGCGGACGGTCTCACTTTGGTCATGCTGCTGCTGATGGGCTGTTACGCAGCGGTTTTTACTGCCTTTCCACCTGAGACAGCTCCGGGCTTCGGGCGGCGCCTTATGGGGATTGTCACGATCTTAACGTTGGCGGCTAGTATTGCGGCTGTCCAGTACGTGCCAGCATTTTTTTGGTCCCGCGACTTGGCCAATCCCTCAAGCATCCTGGGCAACCTCACTATTACTGCTCAAACGCCCACACGTATCCGCGATATCTTCGCCCAACTCCTTATGGCCCAGCCAGCCAAGCTGCCTGCCCTCGGCTACGTGGGCACTGCTACCCTGCTCTTGCTGCCGGCCTCTATCTTTTATCATTACCGTCGCCGCGAGGTCGTCTTCTTTGCATCGGCTGCCGTAGCCGCATTTGCCGCCCTCTTGTGGCTTGATGAATCAGAGGGATGGCTGCCGCGAGGCGTCTTCGCCTTCCCGTTTGCGTTTAGTCTGGCCTTATTGGCGAGCCTCGGGGCCGACCGTCTGCTTGTTCCACGCCGGGCAAATCGGACAGCGCCCATCTGGGGGCCTGTCCTGGCTGTACTGGCCTTGGGCGGCGTGTTGGGCGTGGCGGCGCCCAGCCAGGTCAGAGGCTATGTGCTCGTTCTCGTGGCCGTCTTGCTCGTCTTCGCAGCAGTCCGCGCGCAATGGCTGGCGATCGTCTCCAGTGTACTCGTAGCAGGCCTGCTGTTTATAGACCTCTTCTTCGCTAATGTGAACGGTTACCGCCATCCCTTCATAGACGCCCCCGAGTGCTACCAGACCCATGCCGGCGCTATCCGCGCAGCCCAGGAGCAATCGCTCGGGGCTCGGGTACTTATTTCAGCGCTTCCCCTCGACATTTCACTGCCCACCAACCTGGGGCTGTTGTACCCTCTCGACGTCGCAGGGAGCGAGGGCGTGCCTCTTACGAAAGATCAGGCCGCGTGGTGGCGCCTGATGACGACGAATCCCGAGCAGTCAGTCTCCCCGAACGGCAAAGGACTAACGCAGGACGCACCCAACAAACGCTTGCTCAACGCCATGGCAGTGCGCGTTTTGCTCGCTACGGCGGACGCCTCTCTGCGCCAAGACTTCTGGCGCTCCTCGAACCCTTCTGCGCCCCACCCCTACATCGAGGGCGACCTGCGCCTTTCAATCAACCCCGAAGCCCTTCCTCGGGTCTCCTGGGCAGAGACCGCTCTCGTTGCCGACGGGACCGCCAAGGCTGCCGCACTCCTTGCCCGCCCCGATTTTCCTATCCAGACTACCTGCGTTGTGGACCGTGAAACCGCTCGTGGCATCGATCTTCCCCAAGGCCCGGACAAACAGCAGGCCTCTCTGTCGCAAGCGCCGCCCGCGCTGTCCGTAACAGAATCGGACGACGAACGGGTTGTGATTCGAGCCAACACGCCGCGCCGGGGCATTATCGTGCTAGCCGACATGTTTTCCCCTGGGTGGCGCGCTACCCTGGATGGCCGGCCGGTGCAGATACTGCGCGTGAATGGTTTGTTCCGCGGCGTAGCAACCCCTACGGGACCACACGTGCTTGTATTCGAGTACCGGCCTGCAGCATTTGTAGTTGGCGCATGCATCACCGTACTAGGAGTGGTTGCGGCTATGGCGGCTATCGCGTTTGATATCCTGGGTAATCGCCGGCTGCGATAGGAGGGTGGGACTCCAGAAAGACGCTCACCTATCCCTTCAAAGGGGGCTCGATATGGATTCTGACGCGCGCCAAGACATACGCTGTGATTGGGATCTATCAGCTCGACTCGCCGTCGCCGTGCACTCCCTTGTCCGCACTACCCTCCCCAACATAGACGTCCTGTCCGCGCGAAAACGGTTCAATCAAATACGCCGACTTCAACCATGCACGGTGTTTGCGGTTGCTTGAAACGGAAAAACCGACTGCGACCAAAAACAATAAGACAGCAAAGACAACAGTAACAGCGACGACGGCCCGTGCATTGTTTGCGAAAAAAGCAATGAGAGCGCCTTCAAATCCTCCAGGGGCTGGCAGCGGACTACGTTCCCGGAGCACAAACAACCAGAAGGCAAACGAAAACACCGATACAGCACCGTACAGAACGACCAACACCTGCACCCAGAACGCTAAGCGCGCAGCATCTGAACGCGGCAAGGGAGGTTGAGTGAAGACATAGCCGCAGGAGCCGCATTGCACACGCGGACCCTCGTAGGAGCGGACACTGCTTGACCAAAGCAAATACGGCAGGATCCCTCCAAGAAGGAGCATGAGACAACCCGTCCCCGAATCATCGCGGCGCTGTTCTTCAACGCTGTAGAATAGATCGTCGCTCTTGCAGCGCGGGCACTGGAAGTAGTATCGCATAGTCCCCAATCCCGGATTCGCCTGCCTACGCATAGGAAAGCAAAATACATGCATGTGCGTTACAGGCACGGAGAAACTATCCATGGTATACCCGAAATCGGTTCGTTTCGCAATAGCTTTCGGCGGTCTCATTCTGTCGGCAGGTTGCGCGACGTTCCCGTCGCAGCCCGTACACATCAACGGAAGAAGTCTGAGCATGTACACCGCAAGCGAGGGAACTCCCGTAGTGGTATTCGAAAATGGCCTGGGCGAAAGCATGGATACATGGCGCAAGGTGCTGCCGGAGGTTGCTTGTTTTACAAAGGGGGTCGCCTATGATCGGGCGGGCGCCGGTTCAAGCCCTGCCGGTCCTGAGCCGCGCGACGCTCATGCTGTTGTGGCCGATCTGCACAAGCTGCTGGCCCGTTGCCATATCGAACCGCCTTACATCCTGGTCGCCCACTCGATCGGAGGCCTCTATGCCCGCATGTACGCATACAGGTACCCGGAGGAAGTCGCCGGTCTGGTGCTCGCCGATCCTTCTCCCGAGGATTGGGACCGCGTGCGCAGAGAGAGAATCAGCCCAGAGTCCGTCCGGCGGAGCGAGAGGCTCGTGGCCATTTCAAGCTTTCTCATGGGCCCAGGCGCCCGCGCTGAATGGGATGCGCGGGGCCGGACGGAAAACCAGGTGCGTGAAGCGCGCCGCGCGCTCGATATTCCCGTCGCCGTGCTCTCGGCGGGCAAGAACGAGCGCAGACTGATCATGCCCAAAGAGACCGCCCGTAAGACGCACGAAATCGCTTTAGAACTGCACAAGAAGATGGCCAATGAATCTGTCTACGGGACACATGAGACGATTCAAGACGCCGGTCATATGATGCAGCGCGAAACACCCGAGGCCATTGTGGATGCTGTCCGCGAGATGGTGGAAGCTATCCGCGAAAGTGAGGACCCTTGATAAGACGGAAACCTTCACGCCCTCGCCCTGGTTTGCAGTATCCGCCTTACGCCACTATGATCCCTGGGGCAAGAAGTGCCACACGGCCGTGGAGTCGGACGTGTTACAATGCCGTCTCGGCTGCTAAGAACGACCCAGGAAACGTAGTGCATGACCGCTGTTCCGTCTGATTCGCATCTGCGCCGCGCTATGAGAATCATCATTGCTGTAGCGGTAGCAGCGGTGGTCTTGGCGCTCTATCCATATACGCCGGACGCAACAACGCCCATCAAACAGCTGATTCTGCATTACACCGTCTTGGTCCTGGCGCTGTTTTGGGCGTTGGGCTCGCTTTTTGTCGGGGAAAAGATCAGGGTACCGCGCCTGCTGTTTCCAGTTCTTCTTGCATTTGTCTTATGGAACCTGGTAGCAGCCCTGCTGTCGAACTTCGTACCCAACAGCCTGAACGAGATGCGCCGCTGGGGCGCTCTCTTGTTCTTGTTTTTGTTCGCGGCCCACGCTTACAACAACCCGGCGCAAATATGGCGGCTCCTGCTCGTCGCCTGCTGCGCCGTAGCAGTCTCTTCATGCTACGGGTTTGTGCAGCTTCTGGGTCTCGACCCTTTTCCTTGGGCAGATCGCAGCGTCGCCGAGTATCAACAGCTTCCGGCTACTTTGGGGAATCCGAATTATGCCGGGCACGTTCTGGTAATGGCCGTAGTAATGGCTCTGGGGTTGGGCGTCCGCAAGAAGACGTGCTGGGCCTTGCTGCTCGTACCCCTTTTCCTTGCTCACCTCCATTTCATCGGCATCCGCGCGGGCGCAGCGGCCTTGGCGGCGGCCGCTTTGTTAATGGTCTCTACCCTAATTGTGCGCCGACATTTCCGTAGTCCAGTCCGGGCCGCAACAATCACTCTGTGCGTGACGCTTGGATTGGGTGTGCTCGGCATTCTCGCGGGTCTGGGTCTCATGCGGCTCAAAACGGGCGCGGCGACCCCGCTCGATGCGTCTATTCTCCTTCGCTATAACTCCTACTACAGCGCGGCAGCCATGGTCGTTGATCGCCCCATGTTTGGTTTCGGACCAGGCAACTATCAAATCGAGAACACGCCTTACTGGACGCCCTACGAAAAGCAATGGTTTGCCGACGAGTTCAGAATGAACAAACATGTCCACAACGATTTCGTCGAGGCAGCCGTAGCCGGGGGGCTGCCAAGCGCCTTTCTCTATTTGACATTTCTCAGCCTCAGCATCGGCTATGGCCTTTTGATGGCCGTTCAGACAGGCGATCCGTCTCGCCGTAAGCTGGGCTGGGTCTTAGCAGCCGTATTCGCCGCTTTTGCCGTTGACGGGCTGTTCGGTTTCAATGCCCGGGTGCCGGTCTCAGCGTGCATCCTTTTCGTCATGGCAGGTGCGCTCGAAGGGCTCTGGCAACACCGGCCCGCCAAACACGCCGGAAAGCGGCGCATCGCGGCGGCAACCATCCTGGGAGGAACAGCCATCGGTTTCGCACTTATCTGTGCTGTCTACGAAACGCGCTGCTTCTCCGCACAACGCAGTTTTCAGATTGCCCGCGCCGCCAAAAAGGCCAAGTTGCCCGGCGTCGCGCTTGCAGCATTGCGACGAGGCGCCGAACTAACGCCGTGGGACTGGCTCATGCCTTATGAACAAGGGCGCGTCTACGTCTCAGCAAAACGTTATGACCTCGCGATCCCGGCATTCGAGCAGGCTCTTGCACTCAACCCCTACTATGTCATGACGCTGTCTGCAATGGCCAACGCCTATATGCAAAGCGCCCTTGCCGCCGTGCCCGAGGGCAAATTGACGCCTGAAACCCGGAAAACGACCGAACCGCTTCTAGCCAAAGCAGTGGAATACGCCCAACGCGCCCAGGAGCTTGCACCGGAGCTGGCGTCCGCAGAAGACGTTCTTGGAAGGGTCTTATCGATCCGCGCCATTCAAACGCAAGGCAATAGCCCCCCTACGTCCGAGAGCAAGGCTCTGTGGAAAGAAGCCCACGCACACCTGACGCGGGCGCTGTCGCTGCGTGCGTCCAATCGGGGCGAACTGAGCATGTACCTTGCCCAGGCGAGCATCGCTCTCGACGACATATCAGGCGCTGACAAAGCTCTCGAGCGGGCCGTGGCGTTAACCCCCAACAACCAGCGGATCTGGGATTTCTACTTTGACTTCGCGTCACAATTCGGCCGGTATGACCGGCTCGAGACGGCCGTTCGCTCTGAGATCAAGGCGCGTCAAGGAGGCGACCCTAATCGGCTGATCCCTCTCTTATCTCGTTTGGCTGAGGCCTACCAGACAGGTCTCAAACAACCAGACAAGGCGCAGGCGATGGCGATCCGGATCCTCGAACTCGCGCCAGAACGGATGGAGGGATGGCGGATCCTCGCGGCGGCCGCCGGTGCAGCCCAAAGCCCTACTGCCCTGAGAAAGGCGCTCGCTCAAGCGCAAGAGCGGCTTGGTGCGCGCAGCGCCTCGGCCCCGAAGTGCATCACGGCCCTTGCCGCCGCCCTGTCCACCGAACCCCCTAAGCTTGACCTGCTTGCGCGCAGCCTCGCAGAGGCGTGCCGCCGCCGCGCGCCAGACACGTCCGCGCAGGCGCTGCTTGACGACTATGCCTGGCTCGCCGAGCTTGAAATGCTGTACTTGAACCGCTCCCGGCTAGACCCAAAGGTCCGGGGCGCGTCCCTGAACGAGCTCGGCCAGGCGCTAAGCTACATGGGCCAACACGAGGCCGCCGAGCGCGTCTTTGCCATGAGCCTCCCCAACGTACCTGAAAACGAAAAACCGCGCGTGCTGGCGCGGCGCGGCGAGGCCTTGGCGCGAGTAGGCCGAACTTCAGACGCAGTCGAAGTGTTGCATCAGGCGAGCGAACGGGCGCCGGAAGACGCGTCCATTCGGTGGGCGTTGGCGCGGGCTCTGGCCAAGGCGGGCCAACACGACAGGGCGCGACGCGAGTATACGCGTTTGGCTGAAACCCCTAACCTGACTCGCGAAGCGCGCCGCCTCATCGAAGAGGAAACTGAGACGCTCCCGGAGTAAAGCGGCCCGAGGCAGGTTGGCCTCCGTCGATCGTTCTGTTAAGATCTGTTGTATGCTACGGAACGACGCAGTAACTGACACGGCCATTGAGGAGCAGGAACCGGCGGCGCCTATCCGTGTACTTGTGGCGTCGCCGGATACGGCCTACGGCGCCGTGCTGGCCAAGCAACTCGAGATGGACGGCTACGCTGTGGGACGTTGCGAGAGCAGTCAGGAGCTGCTGCGCCGCATGGAGCAGCAACGCCCAGACGTGCTTGTGCTCGACCTCGCGTTCGACGACGGCGGTGACATCGAACTCGTTTCCTTTGTCCGTAGACAGATGCCGCGTACGAAAATCATCCTGCTCTTCGACGTTGCTCGACTTGAACGTGCGCTCGAGGGCGTCCGCCGCGGCGCATACTTCTATCTACCTAAGACTGCTCTCCCCTCAGATGTGGCGCTCATGGCCGGCAAAGCCATCCGGACCATGCAGAACGAACTGCGGGCCGACCGGTACGAGAACGTCTTGTTCGAAGAAATGGTCGGCGGCAGCCCGGCTATGAAACGGGTCGTCGAACTCATCACGAAGGTCGCGCCGACCGATAGTACCGTCCTGCTCCTGGGCGAAAGTGGGACAGGCAAAGACGTCTTAGCAAACATGATCCATCGGCTCAGTCCACGGCGCGACATGCCCTTCATTGCCATTAACTGCGCCGCGTTGCCTGAAAACCTCCTCGAGAGCGAGATGTTCGGTCATGTCAAGGGCGCGTTTACGGGCGCCGAATCGGACAAGCGCGGCCTGTTCGAGGAGGCGGACGGCGGCACCGCATTCCTCGATGAGATCGGCGATATGTCGCCCATGACCCAAGCCAAACTGCTGCGCGTTTTGCAGAACGGCGAGATTCGGCGCGTAGGCGAGTCATTCACGCAGCGCGTCAACGTACGCATCATTGCGGCGACCAACCACAACCTCGAAGAAGCCGTCGCGGCCCGTGCATTCCGCGAGGACCTCTACTTCCGCCTGAACGTCGTTCAGATTCGCATCCCGCCCCTGCGCAAGCGCATGAACGCTCTGCCCAAGCTTGTCGAGCGGCTCGTGTCTCGGTACAACGCGAAGTACCGCAAACACGTCCGCGGATTTGATGAACAGGCCGAGGCTTTCCTCCGCACCTACCAGTATCCGGGCAATATCCGGGAACTCGAAAGCATTATCGCCCACGCTGTGATCATGTGCGACGGCGACATCGTCCGTGCTAAAGACCTGCCCGACGCTATCCGGACCGGCATGCGCCCGCAACTTGCCCTGCCCAGCCCGCAACAGGACAGCATCCCCTCGATCAGCGAGATGGAGCAGCACCTGATCCGTCTCGCTCTCGACCGATTGGACGGCAACCAAACCGAGGCCGCCGCCAAACTTGGAATATCGCGCTCAACGCTCTGGCGCAAGATGAAAGAGTACGGTATCTCGAAACAACCCTAGACACGAACATCAAGGCCCCCTCGGAAGTCAGCCCGTTCCGTCATCGGGCGCGCCGGGTTTCTTCTATTCCCCCGTTTCGCGGCGCTGCAAACGATCGGCAAGACGCGTAAAGCGCTGAGCGACCTTGGTGTTGTGCACCGCAATGCGCAGGGCGCGCGGATCGCCGACAAGCACCACAACCTTGCTGGCGCGCGTCACGGCCGTGTAGAGCACGTTGCGCTGAAGCATAAGGTAGTGCTGCGTGAGCAGGGGGATGGCCACGGCCGGATATTCGCTGCCCTGCGACTTGTGGACCGTCATCGCATAGGCCAGAGCGAGTTCGTCCAACTGGTCGAACGGGTACAGCACCGCTGCATCGTCGTAGTTCACCTGGACCTCACCCATCTCTTCGTCCACAAGCCGCACCACCCCCACGTCTCCATTGAATACGTCCAACTCGTAGTTGTTGCGGAGTTGCATGACCTTGTCGCCGACGCGGAAGTTGCGCCGGGGAACAGGGATGCCGTTCGGATTCAGGGCCTGTTGCAAGGCCTCGTTGAGCCGAGATACGCCTGCGTCGCCGCGGTGCATGGGTGCAAGCACCTGGATGTCCCGCAACGGATCGAATCCCCATTTGGCAGGCATCCGTCCGGTGACCAGCTCGACAACAGTTTCGAGAATCTGGACCGGCTCTTTCCGCTCGATGAAGTAGAAATCCCGCGAATTGGGCTCGGGCATCTGACCATGGTTGATGCGATGTGCATTAGCGACAATCCCGCTCTCCGAAGCCTGCCGGAACACGGTCCGCAGCCACACGACGGGCACGGCGTTGCTGGCAATGATGTCCATCAGCACGTTGCCGGGTCCGACCGACGGCAATTGGTCGACATCGCCTACAAAGATAAGACGCGCGTGATTGGGAACGGCCTTGAGCAATTGGTGCGTAAGATCGATATCGGCCATCGAGACCTCGTCAACCACGACAAGATCGGCAGGGAGCAAGTTAGACTCGTTTCGCAGGAACCCGCCTTGGCGTGGACTGAACTCGAGGAGACGGTGGATGGTCTTCGCATGCCTCCCCGTAGCCGCCTCCATGCGTTTGGCGGCGCGGCCCGTCGGCGCGGCAAGCAGTACGCCGAGGCCCTTTTTCTCGAAAATGGCCAGCAGACTTCGCAGCAAGGTCGTCTTGCCCGTGCCTGGCCCGCCGGTGATTACCATGACTTTCGAGCGGGCGGCTGTGTGAACCGCTTCCTTCTGTTCAGGCGACAGCCGGATGTCCATAGTCCGCTCGATCCACTCGACGGCTTTGCCCGCCTTGATAGACACGCCGTCGCCGGGAGCTTGCATTAACTCCTGGATGCGTCGTGCACAGCCGGTTTCCGCCTGCCACATCGGCCGCAGATAGACCGCGTCGCCTTCCTTGAACACCACCTCTCGTCCAGCCAATGCATCGAGCGGGGCCTCGAGCTTTTCGCGCTCGACGCCCAGTAGCTCGACGGCCTCTGCCCGGAGCTCTTCCTCCGGTAGAAAGACATGCCCTGCCTGCTGAGATTGCTGCAACGCGTAGAGCATCCCGGCCTCGATGCGCTTAGGCGAATCAGCGTCAAACCCCAGATGTTTCGCGATGGCGTCTGCACTTTTGAAGGCGATGCCCGAGATCTCTTCGGCAAGGCGGTAAGGATTGTCGCGCAAAACGGCGACGGATTTTTCGCCGTAGTGTTTGAAAATGCGAACCGCTTGGCTCACGCTGACGCCGTGGCCCTGCAGAAAGACCATGATGGCCTGAAGAGCGCGCTGTTTCTGCCACGCCTCGCGGATCTGGCCCGCCCGTTTCGGGCCGATGCCCTCGACGGACCGCAACCGTTCCGGCTCTTCACCGATCACCCGCAGGGTGTCGACGCCGAACGCCTCGACAAGCCGTTTTGCGAACGTGGGGCCAATACCGTGAATAAGACCCGAGCCAAGGTACCGTTCGATGCCGTTCACCGTTGTGGGCAGTACGACCTCATAGCGCTCGACGCGGAACTGACGCCCAAAGCGCGGATCGTCAATCCACTGCCCCCACAGACGCACCGTCTCACCAGGGGAAACGGCCATCAGATTGCCAACAAAAGTGATGAGATCATATCCGCCTTTGGGGCGAAGCCGTGCGACGAAAAAACCGTTCTCCTCACTTTCAAACACAATCCGCTCGACGACCCCTTCGACGCACTGCATCGAAGAATCTGCCGGAACGTGCGGTGCGTTAAGAAACAAGTCAGAATCAGACATCATCGCATCCTGTTTGCCGGTCACGGCACCCCCTCGCACCGTTAAAGATCACCGGAACAAGCCGGTAACTACCCCCCGAGCGGGACACTGTCGAAACGGCGTATCATGATTTCGTCCACGGTGGCGCGAGGACTCAGGGAAGCAAGGAAGAGGCAAGCATGAGCGATATCCTCGGGCTGCATCCAACGCGACCGGTCGCGGTTGGGCATCGCGCCGGCCGCAAGTTGGGTGTCCACGCCGCCGGGGCAGATCCAATGGACGCTGATGCCGTACTCGCGCAGTTCCATAGCCAGCACCTTCGAAAAGCCGTTCAGACCGTGCTTCGAAGCGCAGTATGCCCCCTGATTCATGATAGGTTTGAGGCCGGTCACGCTCGATATGTTGATGATGCGTCCGCTGCGTCGCGCAATCATGGCCGGCAGAAAGGCTTGCGTGCACATGAAAGGACCCGTCAAGTTGACATCAAGGGTAAGCCGCCATTCGTGAAGCGGCATCTCCTTCAACGGCTTGAAAACAGCCAGGCCGGCACTGTTTACCAAGAGATCAATCTTGCCAAACTCGGCTAAGAAGGTCCTGGCCATGTCGCTGACGCTTTGAGCATTCGCAACGTCGCTGATAATGGGCAGAGCACGGCGCCCCATGGCGCGGATCGCAGCGGCGGTATCCTCGATCTCCGCCCTGGTACGCGCCACGACGGCGACGTCGCAGCCTTCCTCCGCAAAAGCAAGGGCTATAGCTCTGCCGATACCGCGCCCCGCCCCGGTAACTAGAGCCGTTTTCCCTTCGAGCAACATATCAGCGAAATCCCCTCGAGCACACGCTACATCCACAAGCTATTGTCATGGCAATTCCTCCCCTAAAATGCCCTCCGCACGCTGTCTGCGGTATTGTCGAAGCTTCTCATGCAAGTCGTCGCCTCGTATCCCCAGAATTGCAACGGAAAGCAGGGCGGCATTCACAGCCCCCGCTTTCCCGATTCCCAGAGTGCCCACCGGAATGCCCGACGGCATCTGGACTATGGACAAAAGTGAGTCGAGACCTTGCAGATTGGTCTCGATAGGTACGCCCAGTACGGGCTGCAGCGTCTTCGCCGCGATCACGCCTGGCAGGTGCGCTGCGCCGCCTGCCCCTGCAATGAACACCCCGCACCCCCGTTCCTCGGCAGACTCAATAAAGGCGTTGAGCTCGTCTGGCGTACGATGGGCCGACAACACCCTGCATTCGTGCGAAATGCCAAATATCTTGAGTGTCTCCGATGCATGGCGCATCGTCTCCCAATCAGATGCACTCCCCATGATCACCGCTACCTGCAAGCTCGCATCACTAGCCATGCCTCGCTCCCCGTCGTCTTCTGTATCGCGAATCGCCTGTAAATCGAAGAGCCGTACCTTAACAAGGCGCCGCCACCCAGTCAAGGCCTGTCCAGGAACAGACTTAGGATAAGCACCCGATGGGATCCACAACATTCACGATACCCGCGTTTGGCGCTTCCATTCATGCTGTCCATCTCATCCTCTCTTCGGATAACTGTCGTTCCGCCGGGATTCTGTCGTTATTCATGGGATGTTGACATATCCGGTCAGGAGAACATACTCACGTAGAGATCGAGGGAGAATGCGGTACAATGTGTAAGCACTTGTGAAAAAAGCGCTTAATAGGCCTTTGGCGCCGGTGACGCAACACCTCGCCGTTGCCATCGCCAGAGGCACGAAGCTTGCTCCTCCTGGCAACAGAAAAGTGTGAGTTTTCGCACAGTCGAGAACAACAAAGAAAAGTCAAGGAGAGAATAGTATGATGACACGATTTGCAAAGGCAACCGGACCGTTGGGGGCAGTCGCTGTCGTGCTAGCAGCGGCTTGTGCTCTGGTGGGGTGTCCCCCTGTTGACGGCACAGGCGGTATGACGAAGGTCACGACGCTGCTTACGGCGGACGGGCAGCAGGCAAACGCGCCCGTCAAGGCCCTTGTCGAGAGCGCTCCAAACACGGATAAAGGAGACGTCGAGATCGACGAGATTGTGAGCCTGAGGGTCATGGTGACCAAGGTCGTCCTCGTACCGCAGGACGCGGATGACGACGAAGACGAATCGCTGACAGAACCGCCTGAGGAAACGGAACAGGACACAGAAAAGGACGACTCTGAAACTAACGGGCATGTCCTCGTTTTTGAAGGGGAGATGGACGTTGAACTGACGGAGCTCTTGGGCGTATCTGAGATCCTCTCGGCGGCGGAGATTCCAGCCGGCGGGTACAATCAGATCCGACTAAGCATTTCAGATCCCCGGCTTATCTTGGCATCTGCCCCAGACGA
>CAZBQH010000241.1:0-3001 GCA_964493915.1 uncultured Nitrospiraceae bacterium | reverse complement strand
GAAGACCGGCCCCGGGGAGCCGCGATATCGACGCGTCAAGCGAGGGGTCTCCGGACACAAAGGATGCTTTCCCAGCAGCGACTGTCTCGGAAATGCTCTGCCACGTCGTGTATGCGATTACCGAGGACCCCTTCAAAGGCGTCCGGGGTTTGCGCTGCGCCCCGTACCCCCTGCTTGCCTCAGGTCTCTTGCCGCCAGTTCGTGTTGCTGGCACCTGTCAGCAGTTGATAGTCCGTCCATTGGGCCGCTTCCGGCTTGTCGTTCGCAATCTTGACAAGATGGAAGTTGACGTCCTCGACGGCTGCGGACCCGCTGATGCGCAGCATCACGGTGTTCCAGCCTTTCTGCAATCGAGCGTTCGCAAATCCCAAGTCCTTGGGGAGCAAGTGGGTTTTCAGTCCTTGTAGATGCCAGGTCGGGAGGATCCCCGGGGAATCATGTCCCTTATCAATGATGACCTTGCCGTTCAGGTAAGCGTGGAGCGGAGCCGTGCTGTTCGCCACTACCCGCACGTTCATCGGTCGGTCCACGTAGAAATCCGTCTGGGCAAAAACAATCTTTCCCGGCCCCGGCACAAGTCCGCTAAGGCTGTCCGTTTCGAGTTGGCGCGGCTCGACGCCGTCCGCAACGCCGGTCAGCCGCCCAACAGCCTCGATAGACCCGGCAGCGGCGTCACCGGCGGAAATGGGCGCGGAGACAAGCCAGCAGCTCTTGCCGACGAGGACAATATCTGTATCGGCCTGCCAATTGGTCCCGCTGGACAGCGAGACATCCAACCTGTTGCTCGGGTCGAGCTGAGCGTTGGTGTCCGGCTTGATCAGCAGCTCGCTGCGTTCTCTGGCGCCTTTCGACAACACTACGCGGTGCACGAGCTCTTTCGAGAAAGAGGCCCCGTCCAGCGACAGCGTCCACGCTGCCGGGGCGGCCAGGCGGATCTCGATTTCCGTGTCTGCTTCCGTATGGTTAACCAGCGTCAGAGCGATCCTTTTCACCTCGCCATGGCCGATGGCGGGATGATCGAGATAATCGACCCAGAAACCGAAGCGATCATCTCCGTACCGGCACACTTGCGTTGACCGCGGGAGCTTCACGTCGCCCCGGGCGCCGGGCCGCAGGAACTCGAGCTGCGTCCATTCGGCGAGATGCCTGCGGACGGCGTCCGCTTGGGCCATGACTTGCCGGCCCAACCCGCAGACCTGGTCTGTAACCTTTTCGAGCGTCTCGCCGTACTCGATGCCAGGGACATAGTTGCTCACTGCGACGCGCGTCCCGATGGGTTTGAGCCAACGCTCCGGCACGCTCACCGCCCCTTGGGCGATTCCAAGCAAGGCGCCGACCGTAGCGCCGGTGCAATCGGTATCGTAACCGCAGTTGACCGCGTTGCAGAGTACATGGTCGTAATCGGCGCCGGAGAGCAAGCCGAGGACAATAAAAGCCACATTCACCGGGACATAGGTGAAATCACACGGATGGGCAAATTCTGCGCAAATCAAGTGACGTATGCGGCGCCACGGCGTACCCTTGTCGCACTCCCACACGACCAAATGGACTGCCTCGGACACTTTGCAATCCGGCGCGATGTAGCAGAGACCCGTCTGGATAAGTTTGCGCGGGTCCGTTTCGAGAAACGCAGCGCTCTCCATGGCTGCGAAAAACATCTCCCCGTAGATGCCGTCCCGGTCGTGATCCGTCGATGCATCGAGATAGGCGTAAGCAGCGGCGATGTCGGGCATCCCTGGTGCAATCATGCCCCAGATCTCGGCGCGGATCGTGGCGCCCATCCCGTTGATCCACCAGTTGTTGTAGGCGCCGGACAGAGGCGGGGTAATGCCCAGCGCCATATTGCGTTGGCCCATGAAATACTCTGCAATCAGGTAGAGTGTCCGGTTGCGCCAGTGAAAGACGAAATCGTGGGGTGTGATGAAGATACCCTTATGGTTCAACATATCAAGCCAGACCAATTGAAGCTCGAAATCGTCGTTCGGAAGCGGTTCGGTGGGCACAGGATCGTAGTAATGAAGAAACAACGGGGTCGTGTGGCCTTCCCAGGGCCCCCCAAGGGTTCCGCCGATGTTCTTCCCGAGCCACCCGCCCAGCACCTTGTCTCTGTATCCCACGGGTTCTTTCATCGCCCAATCATCTCCTTGTACGTGACTAGGAATAGCATACTGTTACAAATACATGCTTCGTCTGCATAGAAAGTGCCGCCCCCACGCAACAGGCGCGCGGGAGCGGCACGTGCCCGTTTACTCTCAAACGGCCGAAAGGGCCAGCGCTCCGATCAACCGTAGCCGCCGTACATGAACATCCAGTATGGGAAATGCTGGGCCATGGCCGGTGCCGTGCCCCACGTCACGGGCACTTTTTCCCTGTACTTGACGAACTCGACATGCCCGTCAAGATAGAGCACGTTCGAGCCGCCCGGGACGTGGTTGAAGAAGGAGGAGAAATTCGTCGCCTGCCAACCCAGGTAGGTGTTGTAAGACGGCGTATCGGCCGAGTCGGCCCACGTGTCGAACATCACAAACAGTTCGCTCTGGGCCAAGGCGCCGGAAGCGGGGTTGTTGATGTCCGTGATAAAGAACCGCTCGATTCCCTCCTTCAGCCGGTGGTAAGTCGTCGGGAGCTCGGTCACACCATCATCGTCGCGTATTGCATCGTCGGCGGGACCCGGCCCCGGCACGCGCGCGCTGAGTCCGAGAACGACATTCGAGGGGATGTCGCCCTGCATGATCTCGTTGGTGTGCCAGATGCCCCAGCGATCGCAGCCCAAGTGAGCCCAGGCGCCATCAGGGATCAGCGGCCCCGGGTTGGTCTCCCACCAGCGCCACCACAGCCCGATGAAACCAATGTCCATGAACTGCGAGGCCGTGGGCGTAGCATAAGGGTTGTAGACATACGAGACGGGCATGGACAGATAGGCGTTCATGCAGCCTTGCTCGCCATGTTGGGACGCAAGCTTCGAGAGACGGTCAATCTGCCCCTGGAAATCCTCCTCGAC
>CAZBQH010000240.1:0-5192 GCA_964493915.1 uncultured Nitrospiraceae bacterium | reverse complement strand
AGCGACGGATGGGGCGTGAACCCCTGGCCTGGAAACGCCGTGCCCAAAACCTCGCTGCGCATGAGGTCCCGCAGCCGGACGTTGCGCGTGGCGCATATGTCGACGGCGCCCACAAGCCCCGTACGCTGCAGGTGGTAGACGGCCGGCAGAATGAGGTCGTTGACAATCATCCCCCCGCCGATGATCAGCACGTCAATGGGTCGACAGCAATCCTTCATGCGCCTCCTCCGCGTGTATCGGATTACGCTATTGGCCTGCGCTCGATCATGCCGCGCCGTCCAAGCTCAAGTCATAGTCCGGTTCGGTCGTCACAGGCGGCGTCTCTTCGGTGGGTAGTTCCTCTTGGTTCTCTTCCCCGGGAAGCTCGAGGTATATTTCGACTTCAAGTTTTTTGCGCGCCTCTTCAATCAGTTGTTTGATCGCCTGGACGCGCTTAGCAGTCTCGATCTGGAGCCGTATCGCGTCCTTGGCCTCGTCAAACGGCACCGTCCCGGCCTCATGGCGTTCATCAACTCTAATGATGTGCCAACCGTACTTTGTTTTGAACGGCTCGCTCACCTTGCCAAGGGGTAGGCTAAAGGCGCGTTCCTCGAACTCGGGAATGGCCGAGCCCTTGGCGATCGGCGGCATCTTGCCCCCGCGGCGAGCTGAAATCCGGTCCTCGGACAGGTCGTCGGCGACCTTGGCAAAATCCTCGCCGGCCTCGAGTCGATTAAAGGCCTTGTCGATTTTCTCCTTCGCTGCGTCCGCAGCGGCGTCGTCATTCCCTCGTATGCCGACCTGTATCTGGGATATTTCGGCGGTATCGGCAGGCCGTTCAAGCTTGCCGGCTTTCTCCAGGCGTTCATACTCGTTCCGCACCTCGTCATCCGAGACGGTGACGTCGCGCGTCTTCATTTCCACATAAGCGCTGTTCATATTGCGCCTGCGGATTCGCTCTCTCAACTCGGCGAAGGTCAGGTTCTGGCTCGCCAGGAACGCCTGAAAACGTTCCTCGCCCAGGTCTTCCTTCATGGCTTTGAGTTCCGTCTCGACGGTCTCGTCGGAAACCGAGACGCCCGCTTCCCGGGCAAGAATATGCAAGACCTTTGCATCAATCAGTGCATCAAGCAGAGCGCGCCGCTGTGCGTCAGAGGCTCTCAGCGCTTGGGGCGGCAGAGACTGACCCGTCGCGCGGGCCTGCATCTTCCGTCGATCGATCTCGACCCGTATAGCCCGGTCGAGTTCATCACGCGAGACAGACTCCGTGCCCACCCGCGCCACTATCTCGCCCGGCGGTTCATCTGCGTCTTGATTGGAAGCGGCCAGCGCACAAGGCAAGCAGCAGCCAAACACCACAACAGAAGCCATTGAAATGCGAAGAACGGTGTAAGAGAAAATCATCAGCAACTCCTTGGCAGAGAAAAGCAGCGGGGACGCATGAGAATATGGCTATGATACATCAACCGAAGCGCCGGAATCAGCCGATCGATAGATCGCCTCGATAAGCTGTACCGCGTGCCGGGCCTCGCGCCCGTCGATCCGGGGGGGCCGCGAATCCATGATGGCGCGGACAAAGTCCTCGAACTGCCGGCGGTGTCCTTCCACTTTCAGATTGCGGATGGGCTCGTTCGCACCCGAACCAAAGGCGGACTCAGGGCCGAAAGCGCCGCGGATTTGCTCATCCTGGGGCTGTTCATGGCGGAACCGCCAAGAACGGAGTTCCCCATCATCGAGAGCAATGCTGCCCTCCGTGCCGTGAACCTCGACCCGTGCCGGCTGGCCTGGCCAGACAGCCGTCGACCCCTCGATAACGCCCATAGCGCCGTTGTGGAACTCGAGCAGAGCGCAGGCAGTATCTTCAACGTCGAGACCTTCATGACCGATAAGACCCTTGCGAGCCAGAACGCTGCGGACAGGCCCCATAAACCAGAGAAGCAGATCGATCTGGTGAATGCCCTGGTTCATGAGCACCCCGCCGCCGTCCAGTTGGCGCGTTCCGCGCCACGACCCGCTTTCATAGTATTCCTGGCTTCGAAACCATTTGATGTACGCGTCGCCAAGGACAAGGCGCCCAAAACGTCCTTCAGAAAGGGCCTGCTTGACCTGCTGAGGACCGTCAGCGAAACGGTATTGGAAAATGCAGGCAAGCCGGACGCCGGCCCGGTCCGTCGCTCGAACGACTTGGTCAACACGTTCGGTAGTGACCTCGAGGGGCTTTTCCGCCAAGATGTGTTTGCCCGCTGCGGCACAAGCCTGCGCGAGCTCGAGCCGCATGCCGCTCGGAACACACAGGCTGACTGCATCAACATCTCTGCGCTTAAGCAGTTCGCGGTAGTCGCTATACGCTTCGGCGCCGTATTGTGCGCCCAACGCGCGTGCACGCTCCTCGAACACGTCGGCAACGGCAACGAGACGCGCATTCTCGACCTGAGCGATGCTCTGAGCGTGGAGCGGGGCTATGGCGCCACAACCTATGATTCCGAACCCGATCCCGCGCATCTCTGCTCCTCGCGGCTCCCGATCTCTTCCCGCCTGCCGCGGCTGCTAGTTTGCATCCTCGGCAAACATCGGGGAATTCCTGATTAGAGATCTCTTAACCTGATGATTTCACCATAGTAAGGATGGGATGTCAATTGGGGCAGCAGTTCTTCCGGCGGAAAACCCAGAAGAAATTATCAAAAACCTTTGCCAAATGAGACCCAAAGCGAATATACTTGACTTTAGATGATCTCGACCTTATCCTCTTGGGTTTTTGGAAGAGTCGAATGAGCCGTTGATTTGCCTTTGAAAGTGCAACCTCCGCCCACCTTGTGGAGCTTATGCCAGGGGGCATAGGACACCATGTTAGAACAAGAGTCATCTTCGCTGCGGCGGCCTTTGCCGCCGGAAATAAAACGTGCCTTGGCGCAACGCGACATTTCTGAGGAAGACGTCCTCATCGCGACGGACACCGACCTGAACATCCCTGGTGCCTATGTGGAATCCTGGGTGCTGGCGACCAAGAACCAGCTCTTGGTCTTTTCCGATGACGATGAAGACGGGAACGAAGTCGTGTTGCTTCGGGAAGTTCCCTTCTCGGAGATCGACACCGCGCGTACAGATTCCCGCGTCGGGTCGGGTTTTCTCGAGATTAAAACGAACGGCTTCTTCGAGGAATTGGTCCGATTCTCGAACAAGAACGCCGACAAATTCGCGAAGGTTGCATCGTTCATCAGAAACCTGTCTGAGGGCAAGGACATCGAGGTCACACCCGAAGATGAGGTGCTCGAGGGACGTTGCCGGAAGTGCGGCGCCCGTCTGCCCGATCCCCGGATGACCATCTGCCCCAGATGTCTGAAAAAGGGGACGGTCTTCTTCCGTTTTCTCCTCCACACACGGGCATACTGGCCCTATGCCGCTCTTGCCATGCTTCTGGTCATCCTGACCATTTTGATGCAGTTGGTGCCGGCGCAGTTGACGCGGATCCTCGTTGACAATGTACTCCCGGAAAACCCAAAGCCAATGCCCGCCTGGTTCGCATCAGCGACGCATGCTCTCGGGCTGGCGACCAAGATCGATTACCTCAAGTTGCTCGTAGGAGGTTTGGTGCTTGCCACGGCTATAGGCGCGATCACCGCCTTTTTCCGCGAGTCCCTCGCGGTGTTTATTAACAACAAACTGGCCTACGACTTGCGCAAAGAGGTCTTCCGGAAGATCGAGGATTTGGCCGTCCGGTATCACGACACCACGCCCGTCGGCCAGTTGATGACCCGGGTGACCCAGGACGTGGAAACGCTTCAGGGCTTTGTCCACCAGATTACGTCCGGTTTTGGCTACCAGCTGATCATGGTGGTATCCGTGGCGGTGGTCATGTTTACCATGGACTGGAAAATGGCGCTTTGGGCCACGGTTCCGGCGCCGCTGGTCATGATGTCCACCGTCGTGTACTACCAGCGCATCGTGCCGCGGCACCACAAGTTCTGGTCCAGTAGATCAAGTCTGGCGAACATTCTGCTCGGCACGCTCACGGGCATCCGGGTCGTCAAGGCGTTCGCCCAGGAGAACCGTGAGGCGGCGCGCTTCGACGTATACAGCTCGCGCTACCGGGACGCAGGTCTTCAAGTAGGCTATTCAACGGCGCGTTTCTACCCGGCAGTGAGCTTCGTGTTTCAGATGGGCAGCTTTTTCATGTGGTTCTTCGGGGGGCTTGCCTTGATAAAAGGAGACGGCCCTGAAGGGTTGACGCTGGGAACGCTCCTGGCGTTTCTGGCCTATCTTGCCATGTTCTACGCCCCTCTCAATCAGCTGACCCAGATGTCGACTTGGTTCACATCCTTCACGACCCAGGCCCATCGCGTCTTCGAAATCCTTGATGAACAGCCCGAAATCGACGAACCAAAGGACGCCATAGACATCGAGATCCAGGGCGCCATCGCCTTTCACGATGTCACCTTCGGCTACGACCCCCACATCCCCGTCCTTCACCAGGTGTCGTTCCGGGTCCAGCCCGGTGAAATGATCGGCGTTGTCGGACACAGCGGCAGCGGCAAGTCGACTACGGTCAGCTTGGTCATGCGTTTCTACGAACCCCAAGAAGGCCATATCACCATCGATAACCAGCCCATCTCACGGATTCGCATACCCTGCCTGCGCCATCAAGTGGGGCTCGTGGCCCAAGACCCCTTCCTTTTCCGCGGGACTATTGCGGAGAACATTGCCTACGGCAACCCGGACGTTGCGCCTGAGCAAGTGCTGAATGCGGCGCTGGCGGCGAACGCCCATATGTTCATCACGCGCATTCATGACGGTTACGATACACGGCTGGGAGAGCGCGGCTCCGGATTGTCCGGCGGCGAACGCCAGCGCGTTGCTATTGCGCGCGCCTTGGTCCACAACCCGCGTATCTTGATACTCGACGAGGCGACATCGAGCGTGGACACGCTGGCTGAGCGGGAAATCCAAAAGGCCCTCGAGGCGTTGAGCTTGGGCAGAACGGTCATTGCGGTTGCCCACCGGCTTAGCACGTTGCGCAACTGCGACCGGATCTTTGTCTTCGAGGAAGGGCATATCCGCGAGCAGGGAACGCACGAGCAACTGCTGGCCAAGGGCGGGATCTACAAGAAACTGGTCGAGATTCAGACGCAACTCACCAGCGACAGCGTCCCACAACTCGATAGCCCGGCAGCGATCGAGGCGCTGCACGAAGAAACGGTCATGGTGGACCCGGCCGC
>CAZBQH010000239.1:0-4180 GCA_964493915.1 uncultured Nitrospiraceae bacterium | reverse complement strand
GTGGTTTTCGCGTGATCCTCGTCCAAGTCGGCCACCGCCACGATTTCGGCATCGGGCAAATCCTTGATCATACCCATGTGCCAGTTTGCGTTGCCGCCTGCGCCAATAAATCCGATTCGAACTGCCATTTTTCGCCCTTTCTTTCTTTTGAGGTTTCCGGCCATTCCAGCAAGTCCGTGGAGATTAGTCCCCATCATAAAGGACAACCACTAGCATGCGTCAAGGGAAAGGGGAAGGGTCAAGAAAAAGATTCCAGAAAGGAGAAGGATAGGTTATAATACCTACGGCTGCATTAAGTACTCATGGTGGAATGGATATGTCGCAAGAACCCAAGAACTCAAAAAACACAGTCAACGCCGGATCGCAGATTATATGGGAAACCATTGCCGAACGGTGCATTCAGGAGGCAATGGAAAACGGAGACTCACGCACTCTCTCAGACAAGGGCAACTCGCATACAGGAAGCGTCGGGCCCCAGAACGAGGAATGGTGGGTCAAACAGCTCGCAAAACGTGCAGGGATCGAAGGTCTTTTCCCCAAGCCGCGGCAATCTGCCCGGTCCGATCGATCTTCAGTTCGGCAGGGCGCCAATCTGCTGAACGACCGGGCCTTGCGTTTGCTGTGGCGCTAGAGGTCCAGGTGCCGAGGCCGACGCGCGGCCGCGCCCGGATCGTGCTGAGTCTGTATCGCACGAAGGGAAAACGTTCACGCAGAAACAGCGGAGACGAGAACGCACGTTGGCACACGCACTACGCGCAGGGGGTGTGAAGTGCATGAAGTATGGTGGGCCCGGTAGGATTCGAACCTACGGCCAAGTGATTATGAGTCACCTGCTCTGCCGCTGAGCTACGGGCCCCTGTGCTTGCTAACCGGATTAGCAGGTTGTTTTCCGTAAGGCGTACCGTCCCCCCCATTCCTGAACAAGTTATGCACCCGTCTTGCCCGTCCCGAATACGCAGCAGAAAACGACCCGACGATCTCGAAGTGTTGCGTCCGCCCTGACTGGAGGCCGTGTGCAATGTATTCTCACTATCTGATTACGCTTCAGGCTGTGCCGTGACGCCTTTTAAGATTAACAAACGGACCTTGCGATCGTCAAAAACCCCGGGCAAAGCGCTGGCTATAACGGGACACAAGGATGCCGGGAGATCGACGAAACTTGCAAGGAACCGGGCAATTCGAAGCGGCTTTCTTTCCGACTGTGGGAGATTTGTGTTGCGCTTCTTGCCGCTGCTCATGGCGCTGAAGGCCAGGCCCGGTACTCGATAATGCCCGTATAGGGACCCGGTTTACTGCATGCTGAGCCTGTCGAGCCTGAAGTAGCCTATCCAGGGCCGGCGTACGGGCGGCTAGGAATTGTCCGTTTCCCGAGCTTCGCAGCGGGTCTTAACAGCATCCAGGATGGCGAGGGTCATGGCGTTGTCCATTGTCTTCCTGTCGTGCCAGCCCGGGTAGGTGAGCAGGGTCACTCCGAATGCTTGTTGGATCGTCTCGACGGTTACCTTGGTGTCGTCACCAGGATTCTCTTCGAGCGTAATGGTATACCGGGTCCGTTCGGGCTTAAGGAAAAACCGCTTCTCGCTCGGCGTGTAGGCCACGAATACACCGCGTTTATCGCGTGTGTAGATCTGCAATTCCTTTTCACGCAGGACGGTCTTGGTCGTTTGCCAAACATCCATGAGGGGAGCATCGACCGTGACAGAGTCGACCATTTCGAAGCCGGTTGTGTCGCGGGCGGCGCGGGCGCAACCGGCTGCTCCGGTGATGAGGCTCACCAGTAAAGCACCGTAGATCAAGTATTTACAGCGGTTCATGGGTCCACCCTTCCTGTGATTGACGTCATTCTAGCACGGCCTGCGTAGAGGTTCAAGGTTTGAAGCTTTTTCTAAGCCTTTGTTAGACTTTGCTATTCCTATGGAGGTGATAATGGCGGTGGATTCGCCTGTTGCATCGGTTTTGGTTGTAGACAACGATCGCGAAGTGGCTGGAGAAATCCAGTCCTGTCTGTTGGCCAAGAACTATGAGGTCGAATGGGTAGATGACGGGGAAAAGGCTTACAACCGTCTTGACGCTCGTTCTTTCGAAGTGCTCATCACGGACCTGAACGCACGCCGGATCAACGGGATGCGGCTGATGGCGGTTGCCAAAGATCGCAACCCCGAGGTTACCGTAGTACTCATTGCGGAACAACCGGATGTCGCGCTCGCTACCGAGGCTATGCGGCAAGGCGCCTACGATTTCCAGACCAAACCCCTGAACCTGGGCCGGCTCGAGGCGGTCATCGAACGCGGGCTCGGCCGACAACGGTTGGTTTTCGAACAGCACGAGCTCAAGCGGCGGCTTGACGAGCAGTATGGCTTAGGCAGCCTGGTAGGCAAATCGCGCCAGATGATGCGGGTGTACAGCGCCGTACGGCAAATTGCTCCCACGCGCGCTACGGTCCTCATTCATGGCGAGACGGGCACCGGGAAAGACCTTATCGCTCTTGCCATCCACAACAACAGTCCGCGGCGCGACGCGCCTTATGTAAAACTTAATTGCGCAAGCATCCCAGAGGCGCTGGTCGAGAGCGAGCTGTTCGGCCATGTAGCGGGGGCCTTTACAGGCGCCGCCAGCTCGCGTAAGGGACGTTTCGAGCTGGCCGATTCAGGCACGCTGTTTCTCGACGAAGTTGCCGAGCTAACGCCTGCCCTACAGGCAAAACTGCTCCGTTTCCTCGAGCACCACCAGTTTGAGCGGCTAGGGGATTCCCGCACCATCACGGTCGACGTACGGTTGATCGCAGCCACCCACGCCTCTCTTGAGAAGATGATTGAGGAAGGCTCTTTCCGCGAGGACCTATACTACCGGCTCCGGGTAGTGGGGATCGAGGCCCCGAGTCTGCGGGAACGCCGGGAAGACGTGCCTCTGCTGGTCAATCATTTCCTGCGCGAGGCGTGCGAGGCCAATAAGAAAAGTATTCATGGCATCACGCGCAACGCTATGGATCTGCTAATGCGCTATGATTGGCCGGGAAACGTGCGGGAATTGAAGAACATTATCGAGGGCATGGTGATCATGGCCAAGAACGGCAAGACGCTGGACGTCAACGACGTGCCTGCGCACGTGCGTCGCAGCACCACCCCCGAGGTCAACGAAATGCGCATCCCAACGGGCATGACGATGCGCGACGTAGAACGCATCGTCATCGAGGAAACTCTGAAAAGCTGCGGTTACAACAAAGAGCTCTGCGCGAAAACGCTCGGCATTGGCCTCCGCACCTTGTACCGCAAGGTAAAGGAGTATGATATCCTGTGATCACCCAATGGACTATCTAATCGACATTGCTTCGCTGGTAGAGAACCTCGAGCAGAGTGCTGACGAATTCGACCGGATGGCCGCTGCACGTGCGCTGTTGTCTTTCGGCGCGCAGGCAAAAGAGGCGGTTCCGCACCTTGTGCGGCTGCTGCAGGAAGCGCAGGACGGACCTGCCGCCGCTGCGGCCTTTGTCCTTTCAGAGATCGCTCAGCCCGGTCTCGAAATTGAGCCGGACTTGCCGGCCATTCTGGGTTCGGCCATGGCGCACCCTTGCAGCGAGGTCCGCCAGTGGGCGGCGGTGGGCCTGGCGCGTCTTGGTCCCAATGCCCATCCCCTTCTTGATACGCTTCTCGAGGGGATGAGGGACTCAGACGAAGGGGTACGCCTTGTGAGCGCGCATGCCTTGGGCGAAGTGGCGGGCGAGGATGAAAAGGCCTTGTCCGCCTTGATCGAGGCTTTGCAGGACGCGTCGGGGCCGATGCGGAGGGCCTCCGCATCGGCGTTGCCTAAAGTCGATCCCCACGGTACGCGGGCGGTCGCCGCTCTTATGCAGGCCTTGACCGACCCAGTCGCTGCTGTACGCAGTCACGCCGCAGAGGCTCTAGGCGTTCTGGGGGAAGCTGCTTCCGTCGCTGGAGGGGAGCTTGCTCAATGTCTGAACGACAGCAACGCTGAGGTGCGTATGAGAGCCATCGAGGCCCTGGGCCGGCTTGGTGAACCAACAGAAGATGTTGTGCAAGCAGTGGCCTCGTGTCTTACCCACAGCGACAGGGATTTCCGGTGCCAAGCCGCCGTCGCCCTATCCCATATGGGCGAGGGGGGGGGGGGGGGGGGGCCCCCCCCCGCCGCTCGCCCCCCCCCCCCCCGAGCGGGGGGCGAGGGG
>CAZBQH010000238.1:0-10075 GCA_964493915.1 uncultured Nitrospiraceae bacterium | reverse complement strand
AGTCGATCCACGGCTCGCCGGGGTTGTGGCCGCGGTTGTCAAGGTCGGCTTCCGCCTTGCGCGAGAGATTAGCCGCGTAGGCGCGCAGCGTGCGGTCGTTGCGCGGGCGGCCGAGGACCAGCGTCTCCCGCTCGATCGCCATAGGAAGCACGAATCCTTCGTTGTAGTCGGTGTGTTCTCCGATGATGTTTACCCGGCCCGGCGCGCGGGCGATGACGGCCGGCTCTGTGCCGAAATGGGCCTTGTATTTCGCTACAGTCTCACGGACATCCACACTCACGACGCTGTCTCCCATGTGTTCAGCGGTGCGTAGTCATCCATTGCCTCGGGCATGCAAACGGCGCGCCGAAGCGCGCCGCCGGAAACAACATGATATGCAAGCAAGGCTAAACGATAGCCAGTTGGGTGGACTTGTCGAAGTAGTGGGCCTTGTTTAGGGCTATATCGAGCACATGGGCCTGATTCACCTCGGGCTCGTAGGCAGCCTCGATACGAGCCGTAACCGATCGGCCGCCTACGTCGAGGTACAGATAAACCTCGGAGCCCATCGGCTCGACCACTTCGACATTAGCCGTCAAGCTTCTTCCGTTCTTTGCCTTCTGCTCCGGGTTGCTCAGGAAATCCTCCGGCCGGATGCCGTACACAATGTCTTTACCGACATACGGTTCGAGCATTTCCCGGTGCGATTGCTCGACCAGCACGTCCAAAGCGCCGTTCTTCTCTCGAAAATGCAGGTCGCTGTTCTCCGCATACAGCGAACCATCGAGGAAGTTCATGGGCGGGCTGCCGATAAACCCTGCTACAAATAGGTTAACCGGGCGGTTGTACAGCTCGAGCGGGGGCGCGATCTGCTGAATAGCACCGTCCAACATGACCACAATTCGGTCGCCCATTGTCATGGCCTCGATCTGGTCATGGGTGACGTAGATCATGGTTGTCTGCAATCGGGTATGAAGTTTGCTGATCTCGGCGCGCATCTGGACGCGCAGTTTTGCATCGAGATTCGAGAGCGGCTCATCAAAAAGGAAAACCTTTGGATGACGTACGATCGCCCGGCCAACCGCCACACGCTGACGCTGGCCGCCAGACAACGCCTTCGGCTTCCGGTCGAGCAATTCCTCGATGGCGAGAATCTGGGCCGCCTCATGCACGCGCTGTTGAATCTCTTTCTTGGGATACTTGCGCAGCATAAGACCGAAGGCCATATTCTTGTAAACGGTCATATGCGGATACAGGGCGTAGTTCTGAAAGACCATCGCGATGTCGCGGTTCTTAGGGGGGACGTCGTTCACTATCCTATCCCCGATGTAGATCTCCCCGTCCGTAATCTCTTCAAGACCGGCGATCATGCGCAAAGTGGTTGACTTGCCGCACCCTGACGGGCCGACCAAAACGACGAATTCCTTGTCCTCTATAACCAGGTCCGCCGACTTGACCGCCTCCACGCCGCCCGAATAGACCTTCGAGACTTTTTTGAGCTCCACTTTTGCCATTCAGAAAACGCCTCCCAAAGTCATTAGCCATACGCCCGTGGCCGGAAGGAAAAATACCCATTTCACAAAAGCATATTCTACGGAAGCACACGCGCTCGAGTCAAGCCATTCAAATAGACGGGATATTTAGAAGACTTCTGCTTCAAGTGCTGCAATCCCGCGGACTTATGCCCTCGTCTGGGCCCGGCCCGTTCCTCGTTTCCGTTCGGAATAGCGGAATCGCCATGGGGGTTATCTCTCACGCAGGGGGTAGCATGTTTGGCTAAGGGCTTAGATGCTTCGGTCGGTGTTGGAATGAACACCCAGGCTACAGCGTCCACAGTCCGTGCCTGCAGGAACAGACGGCGGAAAGGAGCAACCATGCCAACGCAAGAGGCCAGCCATTCAATGGGAACGATACCGAAACGTTCCTTTAAGGATGGCGTAGAGCTGTCGATAATCGGTTTCGGCGGCATCGTAGTTATGAATGCCGAGCAGGCTGTGGCAGACCGGGTCGTTGCGGAGTCTGTCGAGCGAGGCGTGAACTACTTCGACGTGGCCCCGTCCTATGGCGACGCCGAGCAGCACTTGGGGCCCGCGCTTGAACCTTATCGCAAAGATGTCTTCCTCGCCTGTAAGACAGGCCAACGGGAACGCGATGCGGCGGAGGCCGAGTTGGACGGGTCGTTGAACCGCCTGCGCACGGACTACTTCGACCTATATCAATTGCACGGCTTGATGAGCATTGAAAAGGATGTGGACCCCGTTTTCAGGAAAGGCGGCGTCATAGATATGCTGTCCGAGAAGAAAAGGGCAGGCCAGATCCGTTTCATCGGGTTTTCGGCGCATACCATCGAGGCCGCCGTAGCCGCCATGGACCGGTTCGATTTTGATTCGGTTCTGTTCCCGCTGAATTTCGCTTGTTACAAGCGGGAGGCGTTTGGCCCAGTGGTTATTCGGAAGGCTCAGGAAAAAGGCGCTGCGCGCCTGGCGCTGAAAGCGATGGCAAGACAGAAGTGGGCCGATGACGACGCCCGGCGCAAGTTCTACTCAAAGTGTTGGTATGAACCGGTCACAGATCGCGAGGAGGCCGGTCGCGCTTTGCGTTGGACCTTGAGCCTTCCCATTACTTCCGCCATCCCGCCCGGCGAGGAAGCGCTCTTCCGGATGGCCATGGACATCGCCAGCGACTTCCGGCCCATTTCGGAGGCGGAAGACGCCGACTTGAGCATGCTGGCGCGCGAGCTCGATCCTATTTTCCAGAAGGCGTGATATTCAGCGGGGAGACATGCGACGGAGGACTTTTCTCAAAGCGGGAGCAGCGTTGGCAACCGGAGCAGCGTGGAGCCCGGTCATGGCTGAAGAACAAGATGCACGAGCCGCGCCGCAAGTAATTACCGTACGGGGCATGGTCGAGGCCGCCGGCCTCGGGCCATGGCTTTGCCACGAACACGTCATGGTCGACTTTATTGGGGCCGAGAAAGCCAGCCCGGAACGCTACGACGCGGACGAGGTTATCCGGCATGTTTTGCCCCGACTCAGGCGGGCGCGCACTGCAGGGGCGGAGGTTTTCGTAGACTGTACGCCGGCTTATCTCGGGCGCGACGTGCACATTCTCGATCGCTTATCCATTGAGAGCGGCCTGCACATATTGACAAACACCGGCTACTATGGCGCAGCCAACGACCTATACATTCCCACCCATGCTCATGCAGAGACGGCAGGCCAACTTGCGGCTCGATGGGTGAGCGAGTGGCGTAACGGCATCGACGGCTCCGGCATCAGGCCGGGTTTCATTAAAACCGGCGTCGACACGGGACCTCTGTCCGATATGGATGCGAAGCTCATCCGCGCGGCTGCAAAAGCGCACCTTGCAACCGGCTTAACCATTGCATCGCATACGACGGACGCCAAGGCCGTCGAGGAAGAGATCGCGTTGCTCGCCGGGGAAGGGGTCGGGGGCGCTGCATTCATTTGGGTGCATGCTCACACTGTGCCAGCCCCCGAGCTTCACGCGAAGGCGGCCCGGCAGGGCGTGTGGGTCGAGTTCGATGGGCTGTCACCTGACTCAATCGACTTGCATGTTGATCTGGTGTCCAATATGAAGAAGCGCGGCCTTCTCAGCAAGGTGCTTGTGTCGCATGACGCGGGGTGGTACAGCGTCGGTGAACCGGACGGCGGCGCGTTCCGCCCATATGACACGCTCTTCACTCATTTCATCCCGGCCTTGCGGAACAAAGGCTTCAGCGAGGCGGAGATTTGGATTCTCACCACGCAAAATCCTGCAAACGCCTATTCAATCGGCGTCCGGGCAGTCTAGAGTAGAGAATACATCCCGCTTTTCTGGACCTGGCATGCAGGACCAGCTCGACGGAAGGAAGCGCCGGTCTGCGTCAGGACCTTGGCGGCGGGGAAGGGCGGTCCTGAAGGTAAGGCGCCCGGCCGTTTTGCTCAGAGCCGTATAATGTGCCAGTATAGATGTCCATGTGCCTTGAATGGGGAGTAGGAACCTCTTAGTTTAACTTGGCCTCGGACGCAGAGCGTCAAAGCAGAGAGAGCACGGGCGCTCTGCGCAGGACAGACGATAGGCCAGAACTGGGATCAAGCGGACTCGAGCGTTTATTTATGAGCCGATTTTTGAAGATTGCAGGAACTTTCGGCTACCTTCTGTCCCTGTCCGTAATCGGCATCGGCATCGCCTCTCTGTTTATCCATGAAGACATCGAAGTATCCATGGCCGGCCCGCTGGCGCCAAAGAGAGTCTCGCTCGAGCTTGTCGAGGACGCCGCCGTCGCAGCATACCTCGTTGCGCCGGGCACTCACGTAAACGCGGGCGACCCGGTGGCCGAGGTGGTTACGGACCCGGCAGCAATCAAACAGGCGCTGGCGCACCACAGACTCGAGGAGGCCCTCGAGCTGGCGGCGGAGGCTTCTGAGAAGCCGGTTGCCAGTCTCGAGACCTCCCTCGAAGAGAATCCGCTGCCTACGGACAAGACGACCCTTTCAGCCATCGAGTCCGGCGTCTTTCAGCCCAGTGCGTTGCCATGGAAGGCTCAGGCGATTCCTGCCGGCGAGCCGATTGTGACCCTCTGCAATACGACCGTGCTTGTACTTGACGCGCAGGCGCCCGCCGGCAAAGGGCGCCTGCTCGAAGCGGGACAACGCGCCCGCGTCTTCATCCCCAGTCAAGGGGCGGTGGAACGCGCCATATCGCTCGAGGGCGTTGTCGAGAGGGCGAGCGACGAAGACGCAGACGCCCACATCCGCCTGCGCTTTGACAGCGTGCCTGAAGAGGTTCGCAGCCTCTATCGTACGTTGTGCATGGAAAACCCGGCATCAACACATATGCCAGAGTGCAAAGCGCGGGTGGTAGTTGGCAGGCAAACGCTCTTCCGAAAGCTCTTCAGCCCGAAGTAAGGGGCAAGAGCAGGCCGGGTCCCGTGCCGCATGCCGGGAGGATGCGACTACCTGGAAGCTCGACTCATTGCGTCACTCTTTGGACCACTGAAGAACGGCCACGTCGTGAGGCGGTATCTCGAGGTCGAGCACAGCCTGGCGACCTCTGAGGCGAAACGCAAGGGTGCGCTTGCTGCGCAAGTCTACGCACGTCTTGAGAGAAGCGTCGAAGTCCTTTACATGGACGGCGCCGCGCCAGGTGGTCTCGCTGTGGTTGGCGATCACGACAGTACGACGCTGATCGTCGCGGGTGCTGCACCATTCGACGGGCAGCCCTTCAACGACTACGGGCTGCACGGCGCCAACCTCGGCGTCCAGCAAGCGCAGGGCTAGGTGCGAGAGCGGCTCCCGCTCGCTCTTTTACCATGGGAGAAGGCAGGTAACGATGGAACCGCTGCCAAGCCGGGTGCGCGTGGCAACAGGCGCGCCCCCCGGCGTTTTCGCAAGGACGGTGACTGCGCCGGGCTCGAGCACCTCGCCGGGCAGGTAGAGAAACGGCTCGCGGACAGGGTCTTCGTCTTGCCAGGCCCACGCACGGCCGACCCGCAACTCCGGGACTATACGCAGACCGATCAGGTCTTTGTGTTCGGGGCGCGCTGTGCCGGCGGCCCAGATCAGCACGCCGCCCTGTTCGACAAAGGCAACCAAGCGGGCCGCAAGCGCCTTTGTCAGAGTCAGTGAGCCGGCGAGGACGCAGACTTTGTAGCGGCCCATCACCTCGAGGGCAGCGTCTTCCGTGAGAACGTCGATGATGTCGCCCCAACGGCTGTCGGCCATCGGACGATAAGGGGCGCTGTCGACGCAGTCGCGGGCCATGGTCTCGCGCGCTTCATTCCGGCTGTGAAAGCGCCCGAATGGAATGGGCGGCGGCGCCTTGTAGATGTCGTCCTCGGAGGGGGCGTACTCTCTCGTGACGCAAGAAAGGGCAAAGGGACTGGCAGGCGGGTCGTCGGACGCATAGGCCCCGAAAGGAAATGGCTGCATAGCAAACGTGCTGCCGGGAAAGGCCGCGCCGAACACGCCGTCTATGCTCTGGTCGCCGGGCCGGTAGGGAATCCGCGCATAGTTCCACGCCTGCGGCTGGATCTGCCAATACGGAGGTGTCATCCACCCGTGGTCGCGGGGCAGCAGGACGGCAACGGGTACTTCCGGCCTGCCGCGCGCGACGCCTTTTGCGAACACGGCAAATTCATCGAGTGCCGCCGCAAGTGAATCCGACCCTTCGCGAGCAGGTTCCGCGTCTGGCTGCACGTACTCGATTGCTGCGAGGTCGGCGCCGGAGAAAAAGCTGACATAGAAATTGCGTCGGAAATAGGCCGCGCTGTGGTCTACGTCAAGCCCATAGACCGGTCCCCACCACTGAGAGAAATCGACGCCCCAGCCGCAGCCGTACTGGTGCGCAGCCCCGCGGGCGAAGGCAATGCCAGTCTGCAGGTCCTCGACATCGTCGTTGGTCCGTTCGATGAGGATCGTCTCAGCACCGCTAGCCGCAAAAGGATGGAGAGACGGCGCGAATCCTGCGCGGGCCCAGAGCCGGACGCCCGGGTAAGGCCGGGTCGCTTCGAGCGCCTCGTCGATACGTTTCTTGAAGAGGGCATAGGCCGCGGCATGCGTCTGGGGTTTCTCCTTCAAAAGCTGGTACGGAAACGCTACGCCTGCGCTGTCTTCCTCAACAAGAAACTGCCATGTAACGGCTTCCGGACGGCCTCCAGCCGCACGGATATGGCGCTGGATCACGGCGTCCACACTTAAAGGATCCTGGCCGTTCCCGCTGTAGCGGCGGCGCTTGAACGACTCCGGATGGGCCATCATCTGCAACGCCACTTGCCATCCCCGCCGCCGCAATGCGGCGAGCTGTCCTTCCGTGGCGTGGGGGTGTACGTCCAGGATGTCGCACCACCCGCAGTCCTCGAGCCAGGCGAGCGTTTTCGCATCGCCGGGATCTATGCTGACCATGATCTGCATCGCGCCGCTTTCTACTTGAGCGGCGCTTAGGCCGCCTATGGCCAAGGCTATGCCCGCAAAGCACGGCATACCGTTTCCTTAGTTAGCTGCGGTTCCATCGCGAGTCGTGGCGCCTTTCGAGCTGTCTCCAGGACCTTGACCGTACGCCAGTTGGTTGTACTATAGCATGCTTAAGGTGGAAAAGAGACCTGAACTGAGGTAGTCGGGTGTGCTCGATCGGCGCTTCCAGGGGAAGCCAACTAACGGCCTCCAGGTTCGCAGCGAGGTGGTAAGGCGCGTCTCAAGAACGCCCTTACGGGCGCACTGCGAACACCCTCTTCGTTGGCAGGGGCGCTATCTTCGTTCGGAGTGCGTGCCGTGTATTTCGCATTATACACATAGAACTCGATTGCTACCTTACCCTCTCGCGATTTTGCCTTGCCTTTTCACCCTATCTGAAATATGATGAAAGAACGGTTTCGGAAGATAGTGGCCATTCCCGAGTACGCCTTCTTCCAGAAGAAACCAGTGGAAAGCTGTCCAAAGGCTGGATCGGTTTGATGCTTTTCAGGCTTTGGAAAGAACGAAAGGAGGTGAGGCTTGGCGGCGGATCCGGCAGTTGTATGGCTGTTGTATCGTCGGAATGTCAAAACCAAGTGAGGAGGAAGGTGCGGAACGAACCGCACAATAATGTAGAGAAAGGTCTTATCAATGAAAAACAACCAAGGCAAAGGATTCACCCTTATCGAGCTGCTTGTGGTGATTGCGATCATCGGCATCTTGGCCTCGATTCTGTTGCCGGCGCTGAGCCGGGCACGGGAGGCGGCGCGCCGGGCATCTTGCGCAAACAATCTCAAGCAGTGGGGTCTGATCTTCAAAATGTACAGCAGCGAGGAAAAGAGCGGCGGCTGGCCGACGAAGAATGAGTATCAGTGGGGCCACTTTATCCTCCCTTGCGGGATTAACAGCGTCCAGTTGTATCCTGACTACTGGACGGATCCCAACATCCTGATCTGTCCGAGCGATGCGCGGGAAGATTTCACGCAGACCTGGTGGGCCGGATATGCGAACATGCCGGGCATCGGCGGCAGCGTCGATCTGGGCGAGTATATCAACAGCATCAGCGACGGGGGCAATGGCGCATTGACGTCTACCGCCAATGCCGCGCGTCACGTGCTTCTATCGAATCCCTTCTCGTATGTCTACATACCCTACGCGGTAAAAACCGGTTCCCAATTGCTCGACGTCGTGTTCGGATATCAAGGAAGCTATAACACTTGGGGCTGGGGCGCCATTGCACCAGAGGGATACATTCGCGAGGACTACTGGCCGCCGAATATCACGGCCGTGGGCGCGCCGAACTGGCTCAACATCCGCCGGGTCTGGGGCATCGGCCAGAAAGACATGACCCAGACGCAATTGGTAGCGCATCCGCAGTCGTGGGGTTGGCGCGATGAAGACGGCAGCCGCCTGCCATCGACCTATCACCTGCTCAAGGAGGGCATCGAGCGGTTCTTCATCACCGACATCAACAATCCCGCTGCCGGAGCGCAAGCTCAGAGTGAGCTGTTCGTCATGTAGGACGCATGGGCGGATGAACGGTATAGGACGTTCGGTCTGGACGCCGTTACGCTGGCGAATTTCGGGGGCACAGGCGTCGCCCGTTTCAATCATGTGCCGGGGGGCTCGGATGTTCTGTACATGGACGGCCATGTCGAGTTCGTCAAGTTCGGCGAGAAGGCCCCCATCGAGATCGGCGCCTATAACGGCTACCCTGTTGGGGGAGACCCGGGCGCGAACCTGTCGACGCAGTTGGTTATCTGGGTGGCATGGATGGGAGGGTTTGGCTGATCATTCGTGGACACCTAGCTTAGAGACGTAGCCGCCCGGTCGAGAACTCCTATCCGGGCGGTTGCCTTTTCAGAGCCAGGTTCGAGGCGCGGAGAGACCGGCCTAAGAAGACCGCCATAGACGGCAAGAAGAGGCCGTCTTCCTGCTCTTTTCCTGAGGAGGTACTGGCCGAGTGTGGTAAACGAAGAGGTGCAGACCTTGCGCGCAAAACGCCCCAGCGGACATTTCCGCCGGGGCGTCTTCCATTATATGATCTGCTGATCGCTGTACCGATTTGGACCTACTCGTAACCGCCGCAGAGCGGGGCGTAGTACGACATCCACTGCCGAAGCTCGTACTGTGTTCCCGCGCCGAGTTTGGACTCGATGGGGCAGGCCTCTCCATACTTCACGAAGGCCACGTGGCCGTCCATGTAAAGGACGTTCGATCCGCCGGGGATATGGTTGAAAATCGCAGACCCCGAGCCCGCCGCGCCTGCGAAGATGCTGTTGTCGGTAGCCCAGCAGTCCCACATCGCGACGATATTGCTCTGAGCGCGGGCGCCTGCTGCAGGGTTGTTGATGTCCGTGATGAAGAACCGCTCAATGCCCTCCTTCAGACGCGGGTAAGAGGACGGGAGCGGTTCGTCGCCGTCATCGCGCCAGCCGCTGTTGCGTGGACTCCATGATGCGATCTCCTGTGTTGAGATGTCGTCCACATTGATCGGGCCGTCAAGGCCCCAGAGACCGTAGCCCGGGCAGCCATAGGCCGCGGCTTGGTCAACGCCGACAAACTTGTTAGGCATAACCACCGTCCACCAGGACGCCAAGATGAACCACACGTCCAGGACCTGGCTTGTGGTTTCCGTCGCATAGCCGATGTAGTAGTAAGACACGGGGATGCTCAGCTTGAAGCTCAGGCACCACTTGCCGATGTCAGGGTTGCCGTCCGCCGCAATTCGCGCAGCATCTCGTTGTATACCGGCAGCGTAGTCTTCATCGACCCCAAGTCCGTTGGTGAGGAAGCCTTGATACGGGTCCCACTGAGATCGCGCATCAGATGGACAGATAGCAATGTTAGGGTCGGTCCAGTAGTCGGGGTACAAAGCTTCGCCCGGCAAACCTTGCATCCAGGTCATGACCCACATGCCGTTGTGCATCCACATCCGCTGCCCCGGAGGAAAGCCGCCGCCCCGGTCTTCGCTGGAATACATCTTGAAGATGAGCCCCCACTGTTTGAGGTTGTTGGCGCACGAGGCGCGGCGCGCAGCCTCTCGGGCGCGGCTGAGCGCCGGCAGCAGAATCGACGCCAGGATGCCAATGATGGCAATGACAACGAGCAGCTCGATTAGGGTGAATCCTGTCGTTCTCTTT
>CAZBQH010000237.1:0-2002 GCA_964493915.1 uncultured Nitrospiraceae bacterium | reverse complement strand
TCCTACATTGCTGAACAAAGCGACACAGGCTATCCAGACGCTCGAAAAATACATCACCGTGCTGAACCACGCTCTGCAAGATCTAAGTACCCGCGAGTTTCAGGACATGGTGACCATTTTCGACGTCTGCAAGGCAATCCAACGCTATGAGATGGTTATGCGTATTGCCCATGAGATCGAGCCCTATCTACTCGAACTGGGTACTGAAGGACGGCTTATCGAGTTGCAGTTGCATGAGCTCCTCGAACCGGTGGGAGATGCTGAACTGGTCATAAAAGACTATTATCGCGCCAAACAAGGCGTCACATTCGAGACAGTGCGCGGCCGCATCTCGGCACTTAGCCCGCAAGAGCTCCTCACACTCGGGAACATCAGCCAATGCATGGGCTATGGACCCAATCTCCGCAGTATCGACACCTACTTGGCGCCCCGCGGTTATCGGCTTCTTCACCAAACTAGAAGGCTGACGCCGGCGATTATTGAGAACCTTGTCAACCGGTTTGGCACGCTCCAGCAAATCATCCGGGCGCCCAAGGACGAGCTCGAGGACGTGGAAGGCGTAGGCGAAGTGCTTGCCGAACGTGTCCGCGTCAGTCTCAACAGTTTGCGCAACCAGCTGGCCCTCGACAGGAGCCGGAGCTGACATGCGCGTTGTCTCGGATTGCGAGGTGCTGTCCAATAGGGCGATCGCGCCCGGGCATTTCCGCATGCGGTTGCATGGTCCCGAAATCGCTGCAGCCGCACAAGCGGGCCAGTTCTGCATGATACAGGTAGCGCAGGGCTTCTACCCTTTCCTTAGGCGGCCGATGTGTTTCGAGCGCATTTATGCCGAAGATTTCAGCATCTTGTACAAGATCCAGAGAGAGGGAACGGTCTTACTGGCGCAGACCCCGCCTGGCCGGACCGTCTCAGTTCAGGGACCGCTGGGCAAAGGTTTTCCCATCGATCTCGGGTCTAAGCGGCACATTATTGTCGCCGGCGGAATCGGCGTGGCGACGTTCCCCGCTTTGGCTGAAGCTCTTATCTGCGCAGGCAGTGCGCCGCCGGAGGTGGTTATCGCGGCCCGGAACAAAAGTCTATTGCTATGCGAAAAGGAGTTCCGCGGGATGGGCGGCGCCGTCTATCTGGCCACCGACGACGGTTCAGCCGGCGAAAAGGCCTTGGCGGCGGAGATGCTCGAGCGCCTGAAGCCCGGTCCTGAATCCACTGTTTACGCTTGCGGTCCCATGATGATGATGAAGACAACCTCCGAAGTCGCGCTCGCAGCAGGGGCCCGGTGCCTGGTCTCGCTCGAGGCTCGCATGGCGTGCGGCGACGGCGTCTGCCTCGGCTGCGTAGTCGCATCTAAGCTCGGGAAGGAGAGTGAGAGAATGGTCCGGGTATGTGTGGACGGACCTGTTTTTGACGCCCGCATCATTGACTGGGACGCCCACGAACTCGCCTATAGCGTTTGAGCGTCTCATGGACGGGAAGGCAACCATGGCAAACGCGACCCCGGACCTCCGTGTCCGCCTGGCTGGTCTCGAGCTGAAGAACCCTGTGACAGTGGCCTCAGGAACCTTCGGATACGGTCAGGAATACAGTCATTACTTTGATATCGCCAGGCTGGGCGCCGTCACGACGAAGAGCATTTCACTCCTGCCCCGGGCAGGCAATAGACCGCCCCGGATCATCGAGACGCCGGCCGGCATGCTCAATGCCATTGGGCTGCAGAATGTCGGCGTGGAGGCCTACCTTCGCGAAAAGGCGCCTTTCCTGCGTGAAAAAGGGGCGACGATCATTGCGAACATTGTCGGGAACAGCGCTGAAGAATATGCGGAATTGGCTGCGCGGATCGAGCGGGAAGAAGGCGCCGACGCTATCGAAGCGAATCTGTCGTGTCCCAACGTCCACGATGCGAAGAGAGGCGGAGGCGCTGCGCTCGTGTCTCAGTCCCCCGAGGCGGTTGCGGCCTACACCCGAAGCATTCGCGCCGCTACCAATCTGCCCTTGTTCGTCAAGC
>CAZBQH010000236.1:0-30700 GCA_964493915.1 uncultured Nitrospiraceae bacterium | reverse complement strand
ACCGGTTGGAACGAGTGGGTGGCCCAACGTTTTATCAGCGACGGCAGCATGTGGTTTTTGGGCCAGATCCTGCCGGAAGGCGAAACCTTTTTCGTCGATGCTTACAACCAGGAGTACAGCCGCGACATCGAGCCTATGAAAGACGGGCATGCGGACAATTACTATTACCAGATGGTTGCAAACATCCGGAAGTATAAAGGCGTCCGGCCGCCTGAAACGGCGCAAGAGCTCAAGACCATCTCTATTGACGGCGGCTTTTCCGATTGGAGTCCTGTGATGCCCGAGTTTCGCGACACGATCGGCGATACCTTCCACCGCAACCATCCTGGATGGGGCAGTGCGGGTCAGTATGTCAACAATACGGGCCGGAACGACATCGTTGCGGCGAAAACAGCCATGGATCTCGACAACTTTTACTTCTATGCACGGTGCCGCGACGCTCTGACGCCCTACGCCGACGGGAACTGGATGTTGCTGTTCATCAACGCCGACTGCGATGCAGCAACTGGGTGGGAGGGTTACGACTATGTCGTTAACCGGCAGGTAACCAATGGGACGACGACTTCGCTCGAGTGGTCGGAGAGCGGTTGGAACTGGCAGAGCAAGGCCTACATTTCCTACCGGTGCGCAGGCAACGAGATCGAAGTCGAAGTGCCCCGGGCGCTGCTTACTGATGCGTTCCGTTTCGAGTTCAAGTGGGCTGACAATATCCAACAGGACGACGACATCACGCAGTTCAGCGTCAGCGGCGACAGCGCCCCGAACCGCCGGTTCAATTACCTTTTCTCGGCTGAGGAAGCATGGGATACGCGTGCGGACACTTGGGTTGCCACGGACGGGCTTGGCCGCGAGGTCGCGACATATGAAGACACGGGGCCCCCGCGCTCAGGGAAGCAAGTCGGCATCTTCTACTTTCTTTGGCTTGGCGAGCACGGTGTCTCGGGGCCGTTCAACATTACCGAAATCCTCGAAGACGACCCGGGCGCTATGGAAAACCCGAACAGTCCGCCGTGGGGCCCGCTCCACGCTTTCCACCATTGGGGCGAGTCCCTTTTCGGCTACTATCTGTCTGACGACAAGTACGTTATACGCAAGCACGCGCAAATGCTGGCCGACGCGGGCGTCGATGCGGTGATCTTCGACGTGACCAACAATTTTACCTATGCAGAAAGCTATACGGCACTCCTCGAGACGTTTGCCGAAGTGCGGCGCCAGGGTGGAAAGACGCCGCACATTGTCTTCCTGTGTCCTTTTTGGAACCCCGCTAATGTGGTGGGGACCCTTTACGACGCCCTTTACGGGCCCGCACTTTATGAGGACCTGTGGTATCGTTGGGAAGGCAAGCCGTTGATTATGGCGGATCCGTCGGGTTTGGACGCCAGCCTGCAGGATTTCTTCACGTTTCGCAAACCTATTCCCGGCTACTTAACCGCTCCCTCAGGGCCGAACCAGTGGTCTTGGCTCCAGATCTACCCGCAGAACGTGTTCTACAGCCGTCCTGTCTGTCCGGGCGGCGTCCAGTATGAGTTCGATTCCGACGGAGACGCCGAAGGCTGGCAAGACCTCCACAACGTATCCCCGCTGGCCGCTGCTGAAGGGAGTCTGAGCTTTACCATCACGGGCCCCGATCCTTTCATCGGGAGTCCCCGCTTCGCAGTCACGGCCGCAGACAACCGTTACGTCATTGTGCGCATGCGGATGTCCATCGAGGGTGTTTGCCAGGTGTTCTGGTCGACTTCGACAGAGCCTTACCCGACCGAGGCGAAGAGTCTGAAATTCAGCTCGGGGGCCGCAGGCGCCTTCGAGACCTATGTGCTGCACGTGAGCCAGCTCGAGACGTGGCAAGGCCAGATTGTCGAGCTGCGGGTCGACCCGCCCAGCGAGGCTGCATCGGGGGAGGTTGCTATCGATTTCGTGCGGATTTGCGATGAACAGGTCACGGCGCTGACCGATCCGAAGGAACAGATGGCCATCGGCGTGGCCCAGAATGCATGGGGCACGCATACGCCCGCCGCGTTCAGCGAGCCGAATACGTACGGCCGCAGTTGGCACGCCGGCGCCAAGGATCCCGCGCCTGACGCGGTCAATTATGGCCATAACCTCGCAGAGCAGTTTGATCGCGCGTTGGCGGTGGACCCGAGCTTTTTGTTTGTCACGGGTTGGAACGAGTGGGTCGCCATGCGTTTGAACGAGTTCAACGGGGTGAGCCTGCCTGTCATGTTTGTGGACCAGTTTACCCAGGAGTACAGTCGCGACATCGAGCCCATGAAAGGCGGTCACACCGATGCCTACTACTACCAGTTGGTCGATTCCATCCGCCGGTATAAAGGCGCGCGGCCGGCCCCGTATCTCATAGGCTATGACACACCGGTAATTGACGGCGTCTTTTCCGAATGGAGCAGCATCGGACCCGCCTTCCGCGACGACGTGGGCGATACCATGCATCGGGACCATGACGGCTGGGGTGAGGCGGGGCATTACACAAACACGACGGGCCGTAACGACTTGGCGGAGATGAAGGTCGCCTATGACGCGGACAAGGTGTATTTCTACGCCAGGACCGTAGATCCGCTCACGCCGAGCAGCGATTCGCATTGGATGCAGCTTTTCATCGATGTGGACCGGGATCACACCACCGGCTGGGAAGGGTACGACTACATGCTGAACCGGACGGCGCCGAGCACCGGCGCTGCGGCGCTCGAGCATTCGACGAGCGGGTGGAATTGGGAAACGGTCGAGGAGGCGGTATTCAGGGCGGCCGGTTCCGAGATCGAGCTGGCCATTCCCCGTGCGGTCATTGGGCTCGACCACGGCATAGAGTTCGAGTTTAAATGGGCCGACAACATCCAGAAAGAGGGCGACGTCCTCGAGTTTACCTTGAGCGGCGATGCGGCGCCCAATAACCGTTTCAATTACCTTGTGCGAGGTCTCGACAGCGACGGGGACGGTCTGACAGATGCCGACGAGGCAGAGAGGTACGGCACGGACCCTTTTGAGCCAGACACCGACGGGGACGGCGTTTCCGACGGCCAAGAAGTGGCTCAGGGGACAGATCCCCTCGTGCATAGCGGGGTTCTGTTGGGCGACGTCAACGACGACGGTTATGTGAACGCCGTTGATGTACAGCTTGTCATTAACACGGTTCTAGGCATAGACGCCGTCGACGGGGCCGACATTAACGACGACGGGTCGTATAATGCGGTCGACGTTCAACTGGTCATCAATGCAGCGCTTGGACTCGACATCAGCGGGCAGGTCTAGCCCAAACGGGAGGGCATGAGTTTGTTCTATCGAAACCAGCCGCCCTACGTAGCAATCGCCGCGATGCTTGTTGCCATGGGTTTCTGGGGTAGCTGTCCCGAGGTTTATGCGGAGGAACCTGATATGCAGCAAGGTCAACCGGAACGCTTCGTTCAGGACCGTTTCGCTATCGGTTTCTTCAACGATCCGCCTGCAGGCACGGATCTCGAGGCGGGCTATCAGGAGATCGCAGACGCTCACTTCACGGTTGCCCTCGTCGGCAGTCTTGAGGGCGACAGCGCGGAGGTGTTGCATCAGAAATTGGCCCTGTGCCGCAAGCATGACATCAAGCCTGTCGTTGTTCAGTTTGGCGTCGAGCCCCGCGACCTGGTCAAGGACGATTTTGCGTGGGGCTACGGGCTCGCCGACGAGCCCAACGTGAAGGACTTCCCGGAGCTGGCCAAGTTCGTCGAGGCGGTTCACAAGGCCCGGCCGGGTAAGCTCGCGATTATCAACCTGTTTCCGAGCTATGCCTCTCAAGCTCAGCTTGGCGCGCCGACCTATGAGGAGCATGTTGCGCAGTACATGGACCAAGTGGACGTGGATGTCCTCTGCATGGACAACTATCCGCATTTCCGGCCGGGCGAACCCGATGGACGCGACGTGTACTGCGCCGACCTGGCCGTCATGCGTAGGTACAGTCAACAGGCAGGGGTTCCCTTCTGGAATTTCTTCAATACGATGCCCTATGGGAACCAGACGGATCCTACTGAGGCCCAGTTGCGCTGGCAGGTTTTTGCATCGCTTACCTATGGCGCACGCGGCGTATTCTACTTTTGCTATTGGACGCCCACGCGCCGTGGTTCTGAGGGCGTGTTCGAGTTTCCGAAGGGCGGCGCCATCATCACAAGCGACGGGCGCCGCACCCGTCACTACGAGCAGGCGAAACGCATCAATGAGCGTGTCAAAAACCTTGGGCCCACCCTGATGAAACTGACGAGCACGGGCGTATACCGCGTGGGGCCTGAGGACGAACCAGCGAGCGTGCTTACGGGGTCCCCCATCGCCGATCTCAAGCGCGAGGACTACGACCCGGCCCACGACTATCTTGTCGGGGCGTTCCGCCACGAGGATGGACGGCGGGCTGTGATGCTTTTCAATTACCATTTCGCCTATTGCATGTGGCCAACAGTCGTGTTTGATGCGGAGCCCGCCCAAGTGTTCGAGGTAAACCAATGGACCGGCCAGGAGACCCGCTTGCGCGACGACAGTCCCGCGATAAACGGTTTTCAGGTGTCGCTTGATGCCGGCGAGGCTCGGCTGTTCTTGTTGCCGTGATGGGAAAATAGAGGCGACTGTCTTATCGAACGGGAGCGTACAGCATGATTCAGGTTTTTATGTCATGTCTACTGGCGCTGATCCTGGCCGCAACTGACGCATCTACGCCGCCTGGCGATACAGACGTAGCGGAAAAGAGCAACGGGGGCCGTAACAGGGAGGAATCGATGGAAGCCAGCAGGATTGAGCGCGTTTTGCATCCGGTATCGGTTAAAGCCGTGGAAATCGAAGGCGGTTTCTGGGGGGCTCGTCAAGAGGTGAACCGCAGTGTTACGCTCGATACCGAATACAACATGTGTAAGAAAACGGGACGGCTCGACGCATGGAAGCTGGACTGGAAACCTGGCGAGCCCAATCCTCCGCACATTTTCTGGGACTCGGACGTGGCGAAGTGGATTGAAGCCGCTGCCTACGGCCTTGCGACGCAACCTAATCCGGAGCTCGAGCAACGCCTCGATGCGCTGATTGAACAGATTGCCGCCGCCCAACAGGACGACGGCTATCTGAACACCCATTTTATAGTTGTAGAGCCGGAGAAGCGATGGGTCAACCTGCGCGACTGGCATGAACTGTACTGCGCCGGCCACTTGATCGAGGCGGCCGTGGCCTACTACGAGGCGACAGGGAAATGTCAGCTTCTCGATACGCTGAGCCGTTACGCCGACTACATCATCCAGACCTTTGGCCCGAAAGAGGGCCAACGCCGCGGGTATCCGGGCCATGAGGAAATCGAACTGGCTCTGGTGAGGCTTTACCGGGCCACCGGCGAGCAACGCTACCTTGACCAAGCGAAATACTTCGTAGACGAACGGGGCCGGCAACCGCACTACTATATACAGGAGGCCAAGGCGCGCGGCGAAGAAGTTGATGAGGCAGATACGAGCCGCTACGCCTACCAGCAGGCCCACGTGCCTCTACGTCAACAAACGGAAGTCGTCGGTCATGCAGTGCGTGCCATGTATCTCTATGCAGGCGCGGCGAGCGTCGCCGCTGAGACGAACGACCAGGAGCTTCTGGATGTGTTGCGCGGTCTGTGGGCCGACCTCACGCAGAAGAAGATGTACATTACCGGCGGCCTTGGTTCGACCCACCGGAATGAAGGGTTTACAAGCGGCTACGATCTCCCCAATGAGAACGCCTATGCGGAGACCTGCGCGGCGGTGGGTCTGGTTTTCTGGGCCAGCCGTATGCTCGAGTCCGACCCAGACGCTGTCTATGCCGACACCATGGAACGCGCCCTGTACAACGGCGCGCTCAGCGGCGTGTCGCTTGACGGAACAACCTTCTTCTACTCGAATCCATTGGCTTCCGAGCCGGAACGCGACGAGTCGGGCCATCCCTCGACAGGCGTTTTACGGCAGCCCTGGTTCGAGTGCGCTTGTTGTCCGCCCAACATCGCCCGGCTTATCGCGTCCGTCGGCAAGTATGTTTACAGCCACAATGAAAGCGAAATCCGGGTCCATCTTTATTTGCGTAACCAGGCGCAGATCCCCTTGGGCAAGTCGAGCGTACGCTTGACCCAGGAGACGGCCTATCCCTGGGAGGAGGAGGTTCGGATTACCGTTGAACCCGAAGCGCCGGCGCGCTTCACCTTGGCGTTGCGCATGCCGGGCTGGTGCAGAAACGGGACGGTCAGCGTCAATGGGGAGGAAGTGCAGGCCAAAGCGGTTAAGGGGTATGTCCAACTCGACAGGGAATGGCGGCCTGGCGAAACGGTCCTACTTCGTCTGCCCATGCCTGTCGAGCGGGTATATGCCCGGCCGGAAGTGAGCGATGACTTGGGCCGGGTGGCGTTGCAGCGCGGACCTGTCGTTTACTGTATCGAGGAGGCGGACAACGGTCCGGGCCTTGACCGTATCTGGCTGCCCAAGGACGCGCCTCTGACCGCAGAGTTCAAGGAGGACGTTCTGGGCGGCGCCACCGTCATCAGCGGCGAGGCCAAGCGCGTTACGAGCAAGGGTTGGGGCGATGCCCTGTACGCGACGGAAGCGCCGCGATGGGCGCCCGCGCATGTTATTGCAGTGCCCTACTGTCTTTGGAACAACCGGGGCCTTGGCGAGATGCGCGTCTGGATCCGCGAGCCGCTGTTATAAGGGATGCCCATTAGGGGTCCCGGCAGCATTCTCAACGTGTTGTTTTTTGTGCGAGGGACGCCATAGTCTGCGTCTGCTAGTAAGGAAGCAGTGGAGATGCTGTCTTTCCTGGGGAAATAAGGAACGATTGCGGGCGTCCCCGACCAAGTCTTACTTGCATTTTACCGGCCCGGCGTGAAATGGTAGGGGTCTGTCAGATGCCCGCATCCAGGGAGCCGGGCTTGGATTCAAAGCGGGCGCCAGGAATCCCGACTACTTGCCACATCGAAAAAAGGAGCAAGACATGAACGCCACTTTATCGCGCCGCAGGTTTTTGTCTGGGGCTGCAGCGGCTGTGGCCGCGCCGTATATCGTACCTGCCTCAGTGCTGGGCCGGGGCGGTGCAATTCCCCCATCTGAACGCATCACCGTAGGGGGCATCGGCATCCGAAGCCGCGGGTTCCATGACCTGCGCTGGCTGATCGGGGATGAGCGTGTCCAGTTTGTTGCCATCTGCGACATATGGAAGAAGCAGCGGGAGGCAGTCAAAGAATTCGTAGATGGGCATTACGGCAATCAGGACTGCGCTATGTATCGGGATATACGTGAGTTTCTGGCCGAGCGGCCGGATATTGACGCCGTCCTCATTGCTACGGGCGACCGGTGGCATGCGCCCGCATCCATCATGGCGATGCGCGCCGGGAAAGACGTATACACCGAGAAGCCTTCGAGCATGACCATCGCCGAGGGGCAGGCCGTGGTCGAGGCGGCGCAGCGCTACGGAAGGGTCTATCAGACGGGGACCCAGCGGCTCAGCGAGGCCAACCATGTGTTCTGCATCGAGATGGCGCGCACGGGCCGGCTGGGCAAAGTCGATAAGGCCTATGCGCATATCTCGGGCGGCCAAGCGAAGATGCCCCGCGATTGGATGCCGGCGGAGGAGCTGCCTCCGAAGGACGAGATCGACTGGGACGCGTGGCTGGGTCCGTGTCCGTGGCGGCCGTTTAACATGGAGTATGTCCGAGGCGGATGGCGAGGCGACTACGACTTCCACACGAGCTGCATCGGCGAATGGGGGGCTCACACGTTCGCGCAGGCCCAGGCAGGTCTCGACAAGAGCGGCACGTCGCCCGTCAAGTATGAGTATGTAAACAACGATACGGGCGACGGCATGGTCTGCACCTTTGCTGACGGTCAGAAGTTGATCCTTTCGCAGGGCGACGAATACTGGCATGGCCCGTGTGGAGAGCGTTTTGACGGTGAACGGGGTTGGGTGGCGGCCGCGGATGGTTACTCGATGCCGGAAGCTTCTTCGCCTGAGTTGTTGGCAGAATACGACGCGGTGGTCGGCGAGTATGTCGCGCGGACGGGTCGCTCGCTCAATCACATGACCAATTTCGTGGACTGCGTGCTGTCGCGGGAGCTTACGGTAGCCAATCCGGTCGTGATGCACCGCGCGATGACGACTGTGCACGCCGCAAATATCGCCATGTGGCTCGAACGCGACATGACGTATGACCCGGTTGCCGAATCCTTTGTCAATGACGACGAAGCGAACCGGCTGCGGTCGCGTGCGCAGCGCGAACCGTGGGTCATCTAGTGCACAAATCTGAAAGGAAACTGTGAGATATGCGAGACCCCGTAAAGCTCCTTGTAGTAGTCGCCTCGTTTGCTGTCCTGTCTGTTCTACCGGTTTGGGCGCAAGAGGCGGACCCCCTCGAGGTGTTGAAATCCGACGCTTCCCTTGAAGACAAAATGGAGGCGTGCCGCCAACTCGCCATTGCCGGCGGTCCGCAGGCCATCCCCGCCCTCGAGGCGCTCCTGGTCGACGAAAAACTGTCGCACATGGCACGGTACGCCCTCGAGCCCATGCCCTATCCAGAGGCTGGAACAGCGCTCCGCCGTGCCCTTGCCAAGACGGAGGGCGAACCGAAGGCGGGCATTATCGACTCTTTGGGCATGCGCCAGGATGCACAGGCCGTGGCTGAACTCGCTGGGCTGCTTTCGAGCGGCGATATGCGGATTGTTCAGGCGGCCGCGAAAGCATTGGGGAAAATCGCGACCCCTGAGGCGGTGGATGCCTTGATGCAGACGGTTGCCCGAAGCGGCGTCGCGCCGGAGCAGCTTCAGGCTGCTTTCGAAGGTCTGCTGGACTGCGCGGAAACGGCCGCACTCGAAGGAAAGAAAGAGGTTAGCGTCGACATATATGAGGCTTTGCTTGATACGCCGCACAGTACCGCGCAAGTCCGGGCTGCAGCGTTGCGCGGCGCCGTTCTTGCACACAGCGGCGAGCAAGGGTTGCCGCTTCTCGTCAAAGCGCTTCACAGCGATGATGAGGCGCTGTTCGCGGCTGCTGTCCGCACAGTACGGGAGTTGGGCGGAGGCCCCTCCGTGACGGGCGCCATAGCAGACGTGTTGGCGGATCTTCCAGAGGGACGGCAGATCGTGCTCATTGAGGCGCTTGGCGATCGCGGCGACGATGGAGCTGGGCCCGCAGTGCTTGCTTTGGCCGAGGAAGGTCCGGCCGCTGTGCGCGCAGCAGCGATCAAGTCCGTGACCCGTATGGGTTACGAGCCGGCGCTCGGTCTCATGGTTCGTTTGGCTTCCACTCGGGAAGGAGAAATCGCGGAAGCGGCACGGAATGCCTTCATATACTTCCCGGGATCTGCGGGCGACGCCTTGCTTGCGGGCATGCTCGAAGAGGAAGACCCCGAAATACGACGTACAGCGGTAACGTTCATCGGCCAGGGCGGGCTCGACAAGCCTGCGCCTTTGTTGATGAAAGCCGCTTCGAGCGATCCGGACGAAGGCGTGCGTATCGAGGCCCTGAAGGTGTTGCAGGGTTACGCGGGCATCGAAGAGATGCCCGCGCTTCTCGACACCCTGCTCGATCCCGAATCTCAGGCCGAAATGCGGGCCGCCGAGACAGCCCTCGGCGCGTTATGCAATCGCCAGCGAGAGATGATTCCGGGCAGCGCGGTCGTCGAGCGAGCCGTCTATGGCGATCTGCCGAGCGGCAGGGTAGCTGATGTGACCGAAAAGGTGGCCCGGATGGTTAAAGACGGCGCCGTGGCGATCAGTGCAGCAAACAGCAACTTCGGCGACCCAGCGCCTAATGTGGTCAAACAGCTTCGGGTCGACTATGTGGAAAACAACGTGGCTCGGAGCAAGACGGTCCGGGAAGGGGAGACCCTGACGTTGACGAGCGGCGCAGCCCCGACCGCGATAGCCGAGGCGCTCTGCGCCGAGCTGGAAAACGCGCAAGGCGAGACCAAACTTGCCTTGTTGCGGCTTCTCGGATCGACGGGTCATCCCATGGCGCTCGATGTCTTGCGCCAGGCCGCTGCCGGCGAGGGAGCATCGAGGGACGCCGCGATGCGGGCGCTGTGTGCATGGCCGACGGCCGACGCCTTGCCCGCTGTAATGGACGTCGCTTTGAATCCGCCTGACCAGGCGTTGAAGGATCTGGCCATGCAGAACGCTGTGCGGATTCTCAAACAATCCAGCATCGAACCCGAAGCTGCGCTCGACCATTACACTCTGTTGATGGAGCATGCAGCGACTGCGGACGAGAAAAAGCTTCTGCTGAGCGGCTTGGGCCAAATACCGGATAATCGCGCTCTCGAAATGGCTTTAACGCAGATGCGCGATGAAGCGGTGCGGGCCGAAGCGGTTCACGCCGCTGTCGAAATCGGTGAGAAGCTCGGCAAGCATTCGCGTGAGGACAGCAGCCTTTTGAACCTCGGCGACCTGGACGGTTGGCAGGGAACCATGGCGTATTGGGGCGTCGAGGACGGTGCGGTTGTGGGACATAGCGACACCGATATCCAGCGGAACGAGTTTCTGTGGCCGGGGGTGGAAGCAGGTGATTTCTATCTTGCCGTGGATGTCAAACTCGAACCCAACACGGCCAATGCCGGCATTCAGTTCCGCTCGAAAAGAGTTAATGAAGAGGGCCAGGCGCAGGGATATCAGGGAGACATGGGCCAAGGCGTGTGGGGAAGATTGTATCACGAACAAGGCCGCGGCATGCTGGATTGGAACGGCCGGGCGGAAGCGGCGGTGGTTCCTGGCGAATGGAACCGATATGAAATTCTAGCTCTGGGCCCGGCAATCTGGACGGCCATTAACGGAAAACTCGGCGTGGCTTTCCTAGATCCAAGCGAAGATTACGAAGGCTCGGGACAGATCGCTTTCCAGCTTCATGCAGGTCCCCCGCCCACAGTCCGTTACCGGGTCGAGAGGCTCGTTCACAACCCGAAGATTGAGTTGGCTGACATGGACGCCCAAGCGCTAATCGCTGCACTTGCCGTTCCTGCGGAGAAGTAAGATTGCCGTTGCCACCCGACTTCTTCGGAGCGCGACAGTGTTGTTAGGCGGAGTCTCATAATCAGGGGCAACAGTGCAGGCCTGACCGGTGCGGCGAACCGTGCCCGTCAGGTTAAGCGCATCCCCTGCCGGTCAGTAGCCCAGTAGCCGGCGAACGCTGTGTCGTCATGCGAGGTCATCCAATCACTTAGCAGGGCGGAGAGCTCACGCTGAACATGGCGGCGGCCGGCGTCATCGATCAGGTTGACCATCTCGTTCGGGTCGTTCTTCAGGTCATACAGCTCGTCAAGGTGGCCAATGTACCGGTTGTACTTGTATTGGCGGGTGCGTATCATCCGGATGGGGTTTACCCACCGCTGCTTGTTGTAGTACTGGCTAACGACGAAGTCGCGCTGGGCCATGGGCTTGCCGGTGAGCGCAGGCCGCAGAGACACGCCGTCCGCGTTGCCCGCATTGGCCCCTGCAAAGTCGCAGTATGTCGGCACGAGATCCACGCCCGTGGCGAAGAGGTCTGTCTTACCAGTTATGCCGCCGTAAGTCTTGGGCACGCGAATAATCAGCGGAACGCGCACAAGCTGGTCGTACATGAATGGACCTTTATACACAAGGCGATGGTGCGTTTCCATGTCGCCGTGGTCGGAGGTGTAAACGACCAGCGTGCTGTCGGTCAAACCCAGTTCGTCAAGTTTCGCGAGGAGTCGGCCCAACTCGGCGTCCACCAATCGGCACTTTTCCCGGTAAATTTCGCGATACTTCTCCCAGAAAACGTCTGGTTTGCCCACGAAATACGCTCCCTGATCCTCGGTCATGTACCGTTTCTGGCAGTCCGGCTTACCCTCGAACGTCTCGGACCATGATGCGGGGCGGGGGACCTCGATGCCGGGCGGATCGATCGTTTCTGGAAGCTTAAAGTGACCGTACTCGTAGATGTCGTGGGGATTGATATAGTTCACAAAGAGGGCGAAGGGCGTTTCGGGCGCGGAAGCGCGCTCGGTAAGATACGCGCAGGCGCTTGAGGTCGCGCCGCCATAGCCGTCGGAGTCCAGTTCCGCGAGGTCGAAGTGACGGGCGAAGTGCTCGTGGTTGCCCAAATGCCACTTGCCTATGCAGCCTGTATGATAGCCGGCTTGGCGCAAGCGCGACCCGATGGTCTCGAAACGTGCAGGGAGCGAGGGGATCGGTCTGCCGTGGTGATCGATGGAGCCGAGGTTTCCAATGACCAACGTGCGATGGGGATACAGCCCGGTGTACAACGATCCGCGGCTGGGAGAACACTGGGGCGTTGTGCAATAGGATTCCGTAAAAACCACCCCGTCCCGTGCCAGTGCGTCGATATGCGGCGTGTCGTAGAATGGATCTGCGGCGCCGTACGCCCGGCCGTGCTGCTGATCGGAGCATACATACAGGATGTTTGGGCGCCGGTGCGGACTGTCCTCGGAAGCGAGACCCAGGTGTTGGGTAGCCAGGACTCCCGCAGCGGCTGCGCTCGTCCGGAGGAAGGAGCGCCGCGTGGCTTTGTTGTGGCCGGCTGATGAACCGGCCTGTTGCGTTTCCATGCTCATTTCCTGGCCCCAGTCCGTTGTTCCAGGGCTTCTTCGACGCGCATTGCCAACTGGTCTACGATTTCTTTGACTGTCTCCTGGCCTAGCTTGCTCGAAGCCGTTCTGCGCGGGTCCTCGCCGTAGATCCCGTAAAGAGGGTCTGCGTGCTTCCCCATCTCCTCCATATGGACGAGTTCGGGAAAAAGGTAGAGCCCGAGCGAGGTTTCCCATTTGGCAGCATGATCGCCCCTGAATTCGCCGGGATAGGCTTGGGGTTCTGCCAGGCCCATGACGCGCACGCCGGGATTCGCAGCCGTGATCTCGTCGGCAAGGGCGCTTACCGCGTTCATTTGCTCATTGGGGTAGTGCCCTGTCAACACCACGATTACCCGGAAACCTATGGCGATAAGCCGGTCCAGCGTACGGTGCAGATTGCCGAGGACCAGGTCCTCTTCGGACATGATAGTACCCGCATACTCCTTGTGTCCGCCGGCAAAACCGAAGTACGTAGGGGGCAGGACGGCGCCCCCGGTGCGGGCGGCGACGCGTTTGCAGACGGCATGGGCTTTGAGTGCATCGAAGCCCAAAGGCAGATGCCATCCGTGGAATTCGAGCGTGCCCATCGGCACGTATGCCACTGGCGTCGTGTCGAGCACCCGCTCGAGATCGTCCGGGGCCATCCGTTCATATAAGAGGTTTTTGTCTTCCGCCATTAGGGTGTCTCCATGTCGAAGGACACTGTAGACGGACAGGTCTTGGGTGTTCAACTGCGGAGGGAAGCTTCAAGAGCACAGGGCTTAGGGACGGCGAACGCGTTCGGCCAATTGCCAAGCCGCTGCTGCTTTAACGGCGTCGCCTGCCAGGAAGGGCGCTACCCCTGCGATCAGCGCTTGCCATGGCGTGAAACGGTATGCAAGGCACAGCCAGCCTGCACCCAACGCGTAAATTGCGACAGAAGCGGCCAGAATCCCGAAGGCGCGATTCTCAAAGCGCATCACGATCCACGGCGTTGCGATGAAGGCGAGCAGATAGCCCAAGGTCGGCCCCGTGGAGACGGCGAAGACAGGTGCTTGCGCCAGACCCAGCAAGACGTACAGAAGGATGCCGGCGCTTGCACGCCACCGGCCCACAGCAAAGCCGGCCAGCAGTACGGGGAAGGTCTGCAACGTGATAGGAACGGGAGAGAAAGGCAGGCGCACCTTGATCAGAGCACCAAGCGCGACGGCGCCCGCTACGGCGAGGATCTCGGTCGCCGCCGTTATGCGATTGTTCACAGGCTCATAGCATGCGAGGGCGTGTGTTTCTCTCATGGGATGCAAAGTATATCGAAGCGATCCATGCATTTCAACGCGTTCTGCATCTGTGCGGCCCGGTCGGGCTCGAGTTCGGACCCGTCCAGGACGCGGCGCTATTTTTCGACATGGATTGCCGCGTCCTTCGGCAGGGCCATGCCGGCTGCTACTTCGATGGCCTTCATAATGCCTACGTAGACGGGACAGGCGCAGTGGATCACGTGTTGCGAGAGGATTTGGTAAAGCGAGGTCTCGTGGAGTTTGCTGAACAACTCGGTGTATGCGTCCACAGAGGACAGCTCCTGGGCCGCACGCGCGACATGCGGACAGGTGGATTCAATGTGTAAGTGGATATGCTGCCCGTCGTCTGATGTGGCAATCACGGTGGTGGTAAAACCGCAAATCCCTGCGTCAATCGTTACCTTAGCCAAGGCTATGTCTCCAATCAGTTGCATTGTGCAAAACTCGCCCCCCCGTTTCTTCCTGCAACGCGCCGCAAAGTAAACACGGTCGCGGCCCTCTGTCAAAAGGCTGCTCGTACTTTCCTTGTTCTTTCAGTCCGTAACGTTCGGGGTAGATGGGTGTCGTTCTCCCTAACAGGGGCGCAAAGACACTTGTTCTGAACCGGTGATGATACACGAGAGGGACGGCTAAGAAAAAGCTCGATAGGGGCGCTGGAAAGTGTGGGCGGCCAACGGAGCGTACGTTCATACAGACAGAGCCGGGTCTGCGGCGGAGGCGTGATGCGCTTCCACACCCGGTGCTGTTGCCTTAGGTTATGCTGGAGGATAAGATTCCTTTATGAGGCGGCTTGTGGGAGAATCGAACGTGCCCATTCCACATGCGTATGAACAAGTTCACGGCCTTGGAATGCCCGGCGGGATGTCTGCGGGGGTTTCTGCAGAACCGGAATCAAGGTCTTTTGCAGGCGCCGTTCCAGTTCTCGCGAAATGCTTGAGTATTCTCCTTGGGCCGTTTCCTTGCCGTAAACTTGCCATTCGCAAAAGGACATTCTTCCCATGAGAATCCTGTTGAGTCTCTTGCTTACCGTTTGTTTCGTTATTCCCGCTACGGCAAGCGTCGACGTCAAAACCGATTGCGGCGCCATTGGTGACGGTGTTGCGGACGACACCGCCGCTTTTCAGAAGGCTTTGGAGGCCTGCCGCGAAACCGGCGGCGTGGTCCGCGTGCCTGCGGGGCGCTACCTGCTTGCTGGCCATTTGCGCATCCCTGACGGCGTAGCGCTCGAAGGCGAATGGCGCGCACCGCATGGCGTGAGCCTGCATGAGAGCGTGCATCCCGAAGCGTTGCAGCTCCATGGCAGCGTTTTGCTTGTTGCCGAAGGCGCCGGCGATGCCGATGGACCGCCCTTCATCACCCTTGGCAACAATTCCGCAGTGAAGGGGCTCACCTTTTTCTATCCCCAACAGACCCAGACCAATCCGCCGGTTGCTTACCCCTGGACCATCCGGGCGGTAGGCTGGGATACGGCTGTCGTCGACGTCTTCATGGTTAACCCTTATCAGGCGGTCGACCTCAGCGGCGGCTATATCGGGCGGCATACTGTTCGGGGATTATACGCCCAGGCGCTGTATCGGGGCATTTACGTGGACGATTGTCACGACATCACGCGGATCGAGGATGTTCACCTGTTCCCGTTCTGGGATTTTTTGCTGTCGCCGCTCAAAGACTTTATGGAGCAGGAGGCCGAGGCCTTTGTTATCGGACGCACCGATTGGCAGCAGATGACCAATTGCTTCTGTATCGGCTACCACACGGGCTTTCATCTTATCACGAGCCTTGTGACCGAGCCCTATGATGCAGGTCCAGGCAATGTGCTCATCACCGGAGGCGGCGCCGACAGCGGGCGTGTGGCCGTTCGGGTCGAGCAGACTCAGAGCCACGCCGGCGTCAGTTTCGTCAATTGTCAGCTTTTCGGAGACATTTTGGTTGAATCGACAAATCAAGGGCCCGTGAAGTTCACGGGCTGCGGGGTCTTCGGGTCGATACGCGGCCAGAACGGTGTCCGCTTTGCGCGAACGGACGGGTCAGGTCCTGTGTCCTTTGTGAACTGTCATTTCCGGGCGATTCATCCTGGCGCATCGGGAGCCGCAGCGGGGATACACGCCTTGGGCGGCCGTCTGACGGTGAGTAGTTGCCAGTTCCAAGATGCCGCATCTTCCGCCATCGTGCTCGATCGGCCTGTCCGTGCAGCGGTTGTGATGGGCAATCAATTCGCTGGCGAAAATGCCGTCGTTAACCGGGCTGAAGGAGAGGTCCAGATCGGGCTCAATATCGAGAACGCAGCCGCAGCGTCTGAGGAACCCGAGTCTGCGCCAGCCGCCGAGGTGCTCACAGAGTAACGTCAAGCGGTCAGTTTGCTGGGATTCGGTCGTTGAGCAAAAGCAAGATGCGGCGCCCCTGAAGACGCCGCATCTAAAGGTGGGGCTGTTCGTGGTGTGTCTAGCTTTGGCCGCACATGTCCGGGAGCGCCCAGCCCAGTTCCCAGGTGGCCCAGTAGTGCTCTTGGTCCCCCATCGGGAATTTCTCGCGGTATTTCACGAACTCGACATGGCCGTCCATGTAAAGAACGTTCGACCCGCCGGGAATGTGGTTAAAGAGGGCTATGCCGTCCTCTTGATAGTACTCGCCGAGGGCGCCTCTATGGCTCCATGCGTCAAACATGACCACGATCTCGGTCTGGGCTTTTGCAGCGCCTGCCGGGTTGTTGATGTCCGTGATCAGAAAGCGTTCGATGCCTTCCTTGAGCCGCATGTAGGAGCGGGGCTTCTGTTGGGTCGAGTCGTCGTCCCCTTGGTTGGTGTACCAACCGCCATACGTGTTGTCAACAAGGTCAATCACCCAAGACGGCATATCGTCTTCGTTCACAAATGGCATTCGATGGATGCCAACCGCCTGGCCGGCAGGGAATGCGCCCGTGCTGCCTGAGAAACGCCAGTCGCTGCACGCGCCGTCCATGTTGTCAGTGTTGTTGTAGTCGACCCACAGCCATTCAACGCCTTCGTCATTTGTGCCGAGGTTCCAGCCCCAGTAAATGCGCAGATCGCGCATCCAGCGGATCTGGAGGTGGGTCTGGCATAGATAGGGCAGATAGATATACGAGTTGGGGGCCGATAGCGCCGCGCCCAGGCATAGATTCGCGATAGGTCCTGCTGCGATGGCCTCTTTAATCGCTTTCCGGGGATCTGGAGGGCTCTGAAAAATGCCCCGGTCCCCTGTGTTTGTCTGGCTGTCAGACGGACAAAACTTGATCTCGTAGTCTGTCCAGTAGTCTGGGTACAGCGCGTCGGAAGAAATCCCCGAAGGCAGAAACTGCCCGAAGGGGGCAAAGGGGGTTCCCGGAGGGAACATCCCTGCCTTGCTCTCGCTCGAGAACATTTTGCAGATAAGCCCCCACTGTTTAAGGTTGTTTGCGCAGGATGCGCGACGCGCCGCTTCCCGCGCCCGCGACAGCGCAGGCAGCAGGATCGACGCCAGGATGCCGATGATCGCAATGACCACAAGCAGCTCGATCAGTGTAAAACCTTTCCCTCTCATGTCAATCTCCTCCAGAGTATTTGTTTACATTTGCATTGCTGGTCTGTTCTCATGGGTTACGTTTTTTCAGTGCCCGGCCGTTTCCTCCTTCTTCTGTGAATTTCCCAACCCCCAGTTCTCTACCTCGTCTGAGACGATGAGGCGCCGCTCGATTGGCGCGGTGGGCAGCACCAACCTTCTTAGAAGCAACTCTGCGCACGCGCGCCCAATCTCTTGCGCGTTTTGATGAACCGTCACCCGCGGCAATACTTTGTCGGCGGTTTTATACAGGTCGTCCACGTAGGCCAAGGCTATGTTGTGCTCCTGCCGCCAGCCCAAACGCATGAGTTCTCGCTCGACGTAGCTCGCAAGGTAGTCATTGACGCAGACGAAAGCTGTGGGACGTTCACGGTGAGCCATGGCTTCGTTTACGGCGGACTGCGCGTCGCGACCTATACTGTCGATGGGAATGTAGAATTCATCGACGATTGGAAGGCCTGCCGCCGTCATGGCTTCTTCGTAGCCTGCTTTCCGTTCGTGGATGGTGGAAGCTTCGTCGTCGCGGGGGAAGACGAAGGCGATGCGCGCGTGGCCCTGGTCGACCAATGCTTGGGTGAGCTTCCTCCCCATGTCGCGGTTATCCGATGTAACAAAATCGACTGCAACTCCCTCAGGGCACCGGTCTGCCAGGACGATCGGGAAATGCCTCTCTACCAGCGTTTGCAGCGCATCCCGGATCCGCTCGTCGTTAAACGTCAGCCACATGACTATCCCCGACACGCCCATGCGGTCTGCAACATGCAGAAACGAGAGTTCTGAAGAGCGATCGAAGCGCGTGTGGTAGTTCGTCACCTTTTTCTTGGCGGCGAACATGCGTTCCATGAAACTCTCGATTAGGTTGCGAACGTAGCGCGATTCATATTCTGGGAAAACGATTTTTACCGTGTCCGTAGCGGCGGCTAGCGCCCCGCTTTCTGTGGGGAATTCGTCTGCAACGAATGAGCCGCTGCCCCGTCTGCGGACGACTAGCCCTTCCTTTTCGAGTTGCTGGAGGGCCTGGCGCGTCTGACTGCGGTTTACCCCCAACTGGCGAACGAGCTCAAGCTCCGACGGCAACCGCGTTCCGGGGGGCAGATCGCCAGAGAGTATGCGATGCCGCAGTTGCCGCTGAATGGTTTGTGCATTGTCCAATGTGACGTTTTCCAAGAGAATAGAGCGTCAACACCACGCCCTTAAGATAGCCCATTGTTCCCAAGAAATCAATACCCTTAGAAATGGCACTAAATTGGCACTGAAGCGGCAGTGTTGTCGGAAAATTGTCAAAAGCCTGTCAACATCCAGGGCGAATAGGCGCTTCCTCGAAACGCCCTTATGGGCGCACTACGCACGCTCTTCTTGCTGCTAGGGATTGCTCGTAGGGACCCCGTAAGGCGTTTAATGGGAACGCCCTCACTCACAGGCCCAGTAGTAACTGGGGTCTTTGCACGAATCAGGGACGCACCTTCTACCGGGTCGCGTTTAACCCGATTTGGACGTCTCCCTTGGAGTCATTGTGGATGGCCGCGCCGCCGCGGAGCCGGTTGGAGGTGATAATGGCTGCGTCGACTTGCGGTCCGAGATGGACTTGCTTCTTGCCCTGAGCCATGAAATCACAACCGGTCACTGTGAGACCTTGGCAGTTTGCCTCAATGCACGGCGTTTCCTCGCCGGTCATGTCCCAGTCCGAGAAATGGCACCCCTCGAAGAAGACATGGCCGGTTCCTTCGAGGCGCGCGTGCGCTTTCGTTGTCTCGATGGGCCAGAAGCCGGTCGAGGTGAACTTGACAGGACCGGTATTGGTGGGAAGGACCTCGATGCCGGCCATCATCTGGCAGTTCGAGAAGGTGACGCCGGAGTGTTGTTGCACGCCTTCAACGCGCACGGCGCAGGGTCCTACGTCCGAGCCCGATTGCGATATGAGGACGTTGCCGCCTCCGTCATGGAATGGTTTAAACAAGAAGCCGACGGAATACCAGATGCAGAAGGAGTTTGTCATGTATTCCCAGTCGGTCCGGCCGAAGATGAAGGCGACGCCCTGCTCGCGCGTGAAGTCACATACCTTGCCCTGGCTCCAGAACGGCCACAGATGGACGTCCTCGATGCGGCCGATATCGAAGCATTTGTCGACGAAAATGCCCCTGTACAACGGTTGCGCATACAAGCGTCGGATAAAGTGCCGACCGCAGGAATTCGTGCCGAAGTCCACGGCCTGGTATGGATTGGTGATCAAAACGTCCAGGATCGTGCAGTTGTCGCCGTCGCCCCGCACGGTCCAAGGATAGGGGACGGGCGGGTTCGTGTCAGTCTGCTCGGGGTAATGGATTGCGAGGCCTTTGAGCGTCGAGCATTCGTGCAGCGAGATAAAGGGCGTACCCTCGCCGTCCCCTTTTCCTGAGACGGCCAGTAAGGTGCTGCCCTTGCTGTGTGCGCCGCGCGCGGGAGCCCGCCATGTGCCCTCGATGGTCACATCCGCCGGCACATCCAGGGTCCCCTTGATCAGGAACTGCCCGGAGGGGACGTGTACAATGCCGCCCGTTTGTCCGGCAGCGCGCAGGGCCTCGTGAAATGCCGTTGTATCGTCATGCTCGCCGTCGCCGACAGCGCCGTAGGCGATAACGTTGTACTCTCCTCGGGCCTCCGTATTGGGTTCTTCCATGCCGGCGTCGGCCGCCGTTGCGAGAGTGGCCAGCAAGACACACGCTATTGACTTCATGGCATCCGCCTCTTCTTTTGCCCTGTGCCAGGGCGCTTCTTTCAGTTGGCTTCGTACAACCTACTGAAGCCATGATGCCACCAGGAGCGGTTTTGTGCAAGGGTCTTTACTTGACGACGAGGTTCACCAGTTTCCCGGGTACGACGATTTCCTTTACGATGCGCTTGCCCGTAATGTGCGCTTTGACTCGATCGTCCGTTTTGGCGGCCTCGAGCAAGACGGCGTTGTCTGCACCGGCCGGTACAGTAATTCGACCACGCAGCTTGCCGTTGATCTGTACGGGCACCTCGACTGTTTCCTGGGTCAGGAGCGATTCGTGGTAGACGGGCCAGGGTTCATAGGCGAGGGTCTCTGAGTGGCCCAACAGCTCCCACAGCTCTTCGGCAATATGCGGCGCAAAAGGAGAGAGGATGAGGACGAAGGTCTCCATCCACGGCTTCTCAAGAGAATCGGCTTTTGTCGCAACGTTCACGAACTCCATCAAGCGTGAAATGGCCGTATTGAAGAGCAGATGCTCGATGTCGTGCGTAACGGCTTTGATGGTCTGGTGCAGAACCCGTAAGACGGCTTCATCTCCGCCGTTGGCTGTGATCTTCGGGCTGAGCGACCCGTTCTGCGCAACATAGAGCGCCCAGACGCGCTTGAGGAAGCGGTGAACGCCCTGGATGCCCTCGTCGGTCCAAGGCTTGTCGCGATCGAGCGGCCCCATGAACATCTCGTAGAGCCGCATCGAGTCGGCGCCGAGCTCTGCAACAACGTCGTCCGGGTTTACTACGTTGTAGCGCGATTTGCTCATCTTCTCGACTTGAGTGCGGACCGGTTTTCCGGTTTCTTTGACGAACCAGGCCTCGCCCTGTTTCTCGACCTGGTGGGGATAGTAATACTTGCCGTTTTCGTCTTGATAGGAGTAGGCCAGAATCATCCCTTGGTTGAAGAGCTTCATGAACGGCTCTTTCGTCGAGACATAGCCGGCGTCGTAAAGCACTTTGTGCCAGAATCGGGCGTAGAGAAGATGCAGCACGGCATGTTCGGCGCCGCCGATATATAGATCCACCGGCATCCAATACTGTTCCTTCTCCGGCGACCACGCCTTCTCGTTGTTGTGTGCGTCGCAGAAGCGCAGGTAATACCAGCACGATCCTGCCCACTGGGGCATGGTGTTTGTTTCGCGTTTGGCTGGTCTCCCCGTAACGGGGTCGACCGTGTTAACCCAGTCCGTTGCGCGGGCCAACGGCGGCAGGCCCTCGGGCGTGGGTTTGAAGTCGTCGAGATAGGGCAACTCGACCGGCAGATCCTCGAGTGGGACGGCGCGGACAGTTCCGTTGTCGAGCTCGACCAGGGGAAAGGGCTCGCCCCAGTATTTTTGCCGCGAGAAGAGCCAGTCACGCAGACGATAGTTGACGGCAGCCTTTCCAACGCCCTGTTTTTCGAGCCAAACGGCTATCGTACGCTTGGCCTCGGGCGTCTTGAGACCGTCAATAGAAAGAGGTACCGACGGATCGGAGAGTACTTGGGCCAGGTGCTTCTGTTGTTGCTTCGGGAGATCTTTGAGGCTGTTCCAGCCCGAGTTTATGTTTACGCCGTCGCCCGTATAGGCGACCTGCCTTATCTCTCCGCCGCTGACCACCTCGACGATGGGCAGATTGAACGTCTTGGCAAATTCGTAGTCGCGCGCGTCGTGGGCCGGCACGGCCATAATAGCGCCGTAGCCATATTCCGCCAGGACATAGTCAGCAATCCAGATCGGAATCTCGACGCCGTTGACGGGGTTGATTGCGTATGCCCCTGTAAAGACGCCCGTTTTGACCCGCTCCTCACGCATGCGGTCCTGGGCGCTCTTGCGTTCGGCGGCGGCTACATAATGCGTCACAACCTCCCGCTGTTCCGGAGTAGCGACTTGTGAGACGAGGGGATGTTCAGGCGCCAACACGCAGTAGGTGGCGCCAAACAGGGTGTCGGGTCGCGTGGTGAAAACAGTAAACTCTTTGTCCGCGCCGGCCACTCGAAAGATCACGTCGGCCCCTTCGCTGCGGCCGATCCACTCGCGCTGCATGGCTTTAACGCCCTCGGGCCAGTCGAGCTCGTCGAGGTCGGCCAGCAGCCGCTCGGCGTAGGCCGTGATTCTGAGCATCCATTGTCTCATGAGGCGCCGTTCGACGGGATCGCCTGTCTCGACGTATTTGCCGTCCTTCACCTCTTCATTGGCAAGCACGGTGCCCAAGGCGGGGCACCAGTTGACAGGCATCTCCGCTTGATAGGCAAGCTGCCGTTCGTGAAGGACGGTAAAGATCCACTGGGTCCATTTGTAGTAGTCCGGGTCGGTGGTAGCGAACTCACGGTCCCAGTCATAGGACAACCCGAGCGACTGGATCTGGCGTTTGAAGGTCCGGCAATTCCGGTCGGTGATTACGGCAGGGTGTTCACCGGTACGCATGGCGTGGCGTTCCGCAGGCAGACCGAAAGCGTCCCATCCCATGGGATGGAGCACGTTAAAGCCCCGCATCCGCTTGTAACGGGCCAGGATGTCCGTCGCGGTGTAGCCTTCCGGATGGCCTACGTGCAGGCCGTCCCCGCTTGGATAGGGGAACATGTCGAGCACGTAATACTTAGGCTTGGACGGATCGAAGTCGGCTCGAAACGTCTTGTGCTCAAGCCAGTACTGCTGCCACTTTTGCTCGACTGCCCGATGGTTATATGAGGCGTTTCTCGACATGCTACGGGACGTCCTCCGACATTGCACTGAGTTATGCGTACTGATTTGTGGGGAAATGACGCAATTTGGCGGAATATATCACAAAAGCCCAGTTGCATGCAGCCGCAGGGCTACGGAGAACGGCCCCTGGATTGCGGAATGCCGCTTCAGGCGGCTATACTTCAGTTCCTTTGCATGCACATTGAGACGTTGCACCCACCGACAAGACGCAGGAGGCATCGTGTTACCGAAAGGACTTGGCAGTCTCGGCAATCTTTCTGGAATGCTCAAGCAGGCCATGGAGTTGAAAGGCAGAATCGAGGAGCTTAAGGAGGGCCTTGCTAACGAAACGGTCAATGCCGCGGCGGGGGGCGGCATGGTCAAGGTCGTAATGAATGGAAGATTCGAGTTGCTTTCACTCTCGATTGATCCCGAAGTCGTCGAGAGCGACGACCGCGAGATGATCGAGACGCTGGTACGGGCAGCGGTAAACGAGGGCGTGCGCAAGACACAGGACCTGGTGCGGGCTAAGATGACCGAACTGACCGGCGGAATGGATATCCCGGGACTTGTCTAGTGCGCATCGTGTTTTTCGGCACGCCTGAGATAGCGATTCCAGCTCTGGCGGAGAGTGCGCGGCGTCACAAGGTGACGGGGCTAGTATGCCAGCCGGATCGTCCCAAGGGCCGCAGCAAGCGTCCTGTGCCGCCGCCAACGAAAGTATGGGCGCTCGAACACCGCATTGAAGCAGTGCAGCCTGAAAAACTCAATGACGGCGCGTTCGAGAACTGGCTTCGCAGCCAGCAGCCGGATATCTGCGTTATTGTCGCCTACGGCCGCATTCTTAAGCAGCGCGTTCTCGATGTTCCTTCTCGGGGTTTTGTCAACATGCACCCGAGCCTGCTGCCGCGGTGGCGTGGTCCCAGCCCTATCCAGGCGGCACTGCTGCACGGCGACGAGGTGACCGGCGTGACAATTATGCGCGTGACCCAGGATGTGGATGCAGGCGACGTCCTATTGCAGGAGGAAGAGCCGATCGGGCCTGATGATAACGCGATGACGCTTGCATCCCGGCTGGGAGACAAGGGAGCGGCCCTGTTGATCGAGGGTCTTGAGCTGATCGAGCGGGGCGTCGCCGTATGGAGGCCGCAGGACGATTCGAAAGCGGTCTATTGCAAGCTCATGCGCAAAGAGGACGGCCGGATCCGGTGGGGCAAGCCGGCCCGCGAGATTCACAATCTTGTGCGCGCGGCTGTTTCTTGGCCGGTTGCACATTGCCTTTTCCGTGGGGAGGTTTGCCGGATACACAAGACTTCTCTCGCAGAAAATACTCGCGCTGGAATACCAGGGGAGGTGGTTGGCGTCTCGGATGCGGCGGTGCTTGTTGCCGCAGGCGAAGGGGCGGTAGCCGTTGAAGTAATCCAGATGCCGGGAAAGCGGCCTATGCGTATCGGCGAGTATATGCACGGCAGTCCCGTGAGAGACGGTGAAGTGTTCAAGGATATCTAGACGTTGCCTGTAGATCAGGTCCGAAATGCTGCCGTTGATGTGCTCCTCCGTGTATTCGAGCGCGGGAGTTATCTGAACTTGGCGCTTGACAAGACGCTGCGCACCAAACGGTTTCCACCGCGTGCACGCCGTTTTCTCACGCAACTGGTCTATGGTACGGTTCGCCATAGACTGCTGTGCGACCATGTGCTGGCGAAGCTGGTGCATCAACCGCTCGACGACATTCCGAAGCCGGTTCTGGTTGTGCTTCGGATGGGCGCCTTTCAATCGTTGTTATGTAAGCAGGTGCCGCGTTACGCCATGGTCCACACCTCCGTCGAGTTGGCCCGCAAACGGGGTCATGCAGGTTTGGCTCGACTCGCCAATGCTGTTCTGAAGCGCCTTCCGGAATCAATCGACGAGGTAACGCTGCCCGGCTCGCAAGAGGATCTTGCCGGGCATCTCAGTATCCGGCACTCGATGCCGCGGTGGCTTGTTGACTACATGCTTGGCATGTACGGCGAGGACAGGGGTGCGGCGCTGTGCGCGGCGCTGAACGTCGAGGCGCCCGTGACGCTGCGTGCCAATACGTCAAAAAACACCGTTGACAATCTGATGAAAGCGTTGCAGTCCTATGGCGCCCGGGTCGCAAAGACGACGCCGGTTCCCGAAGAGGTCACGTTGCTCGAGGGCGAGGCCCCTTCCCGCTCGAAGCTGTTTGCGGAAGGTGCGTATTTCATCCAGGACCCTGCTTCGATGTTGGCGCCGCACCTTTTGGAACCGATGCCCGGCGAGCGGGTATTAGACTTGTGCGCAGCGCCTGGCGGGAAAACCACGCATGTGGCCCAACTGCGGCGCGGCGACGGCATGACCGTCGCGATGGATTTCCACGCGTCGAGGCTTCGGCGGGTGCGCGAGAATGCGGGACGGCTTGGGGCGGAAGGGATCGTGATGGTGTGCGGAGACGGCAAGGAACCGCCGCTGCGTGCCAGTTTCGACAAGGTGCTGGTTGATGCGCCTTGCACGGGTTTGGGCGCTTTGCGGCGCCATCCCGATCTCAAGTGGCGCGTGGGACCCGAGGACCCGTCGCGGTTGGCCGAACTGCAGCGGGCGCTCTTGCGGTCTGCCATTCGACTCTGCAAGAATGGCGGGTTGATTGTCTACTCAGTTTGCACGTTTACCCGTGAAGAGACCAGCGAAGCAACAAGCCCCTTTCTCGCGGAGGGACTGGTCAAACCTGAAGATGGGCCCGAATGGCTGGCGTTGTGGAGAACAGGCGAGGGCGAGTACAGGACCTTCCCAAGCGAAGACAATTTGGACGCGTTTTACTTGATGCGGTTGCGGAAGGCGTCCTGAGCGTATCGGTTTTTGTGTTCCGCTTCTTTTGGTGGTGCATCCGATGGTCTGCGGCCACGGTCTTTTTTGTTGCGATTATGGCAGGGGCGGGCTATTACGTGTTCAGTAGAGCCGTGGCCGGGGGGGAGTATGTAACGGTGCCCAATGTGGTGGGCGAGTCTATCACCCAGGCATCGTTCGAGCTGGGCGAGCTGGGACTTGAGCTGGGCAAGCAGACAGGCATGCCCAGCGATCAGTTTCCCCGCTATCACGTCATCGCCCAGCGGCCTGCTGCAGGCAAGGTGGTTCGGGCCGGCCGGAAAATCTACCCGACCGTGAGTACCGGGAGGGAGAGCGTTGCCGCGCCTGACTTGGCTGGAATGCCCCAGGCTGAAGCGATCGATGCCGTTGGGCGGCAGTTCAAGCTTGGGACGGTAGCACGCATGCCGAGTGCGGCTCCCCGAGACACGGTGATCGCGCAGGAACCGAGACCAGGCAAGAGCACTGCGCCGGGCGCCGAGATCAACATGCTCCTGAGCGCTGGCAGTGCGACAGGTCTGGTCTTCATGCCGAATATCGCGGGGAAATCAATCGAAGAAGCCGTTGCGATGCTGACCTCGCTCAATGTCAAAGTGGTTCCTCGGCGCGTAGATGCCCCCGAGGCAGCGCACGGTGTTGTATTGGCCCAAGATCCTCCGCCAGGAACGGTGATTGGCGAAGGGGACACCGTCACCTATGAAATTCGGGGCGAGGTCAAGGAAGCTCCTGAACGCCACAAGGCCGACGTGACCTACGTTCCCCCGTTTGATTGGTTTGAACATGACTTAAGAATCGATGTGGTGAGTGGATCGGGGGTGCGGAAAACCGTTTTCCCCGCGGAGAAGGATCGCGAAGCCGGATTGCGCCCAACGTATCAAGCGGGCCAACCTATTCATCTGACGATCACGTTCTCGGAAGAAATCACCGTCGAGGTTTATGTGGACAACCAGAAAGTCCGTTCTTACTATTACGAAGGCGATGCAGAAGCCGTCATAACGGATTACAATGTCCTGGTGGAAGGAGATGAGCGTGCCCAAGGTTAAGATTGCCCCTTCGATTCTATCGAGCGACTTCAGCAGATTGGGCGAGGAGGTGCGGGCCGTTGTCGATGCAGGCGCGGATATGATTCACGTAGATGTTATGGATGGCCATTTTGCGCCCAACATCACGATCGGACCGCCTGTTGTAGCGCGCCTGCGTGAGCACTGCGAGGTCCCAATGGACGTCCATCTGATGATTGCAGACCCGGCTGCATACGTTGAAGATTTTGCGAATGCCGGCGCAGATATAATCACATTTCACGTCGAAGTGCCGGGCCACCCGCACCGAATTATCAACAAGATCAAGGATTTGGGCTGCCGAGCGGGCATCGTGCTGAACCCGGGGACGTCTCAGGACGAGATTGAGTTTCTCGTCGACGATCTGGACATGGTTCTGGTTATGACCGTGAACCCGGGTTTCGGCGGCCAGGCCTTCATCAAAGAGATGCTCCGCAAAGTGCAATATGTGCGGGCCATGCTGGGCGATCGAGATCTCGAGGTGGATGGGGGCATCGACCCAAGCACGGCGCCGCTGGTTATTGAAGCTGGAGCGAACGTGCTCGTTGCGGGTTCGTACGTTTTTGGCAGCGCCTCGTATGTCGAGGCGATTGAGAGCTTGCGGCCTGCGGTCTGAGCCTTTCTGAGCCCTACCTGGCGAGGCGCGGCAGGGCGCCGCGTGTGAGTTTCCAGCGCCAACCCGCAGCGGGAAGGTGGTTCGGAGTCACCAGAGGCACCTGTCCAATCTCTTGCCCATCGCGCTGCACATAGAGCTTGCCTACGACGGCGTCTTTCTCGAGGGGCGCTTCGAGCGCCTCGGGCGCCTCGAAGACGAGCTGCACGGTGTTGGGCTCGTCGCTCAAGACGACTGTCGAGAAGTCTTCGGCGGCTGTCAGCCGAATAGCCGGGATTTCGCAGTTAAGAACAGAGGTCTCGGGCTCGATGGGCTGCCCTCTGGCCACTAAGCGTTTTCGCTCGACCTTCTGAAACCCCGAATCGAGAAGGTCCTCTGCAAAGAGAAAACGATCATTTCGTCTCTCGCAACCCATTGCAACAGCTATAAGACGGATGTCGCCCCGCATGGCGGTTGCCGTTAAACACCAGCCGGCGGCGCGGGTGTAGCCCGTTTTCAGCCCATCGCAATCCGTCATGTGCCAAAGCAGCTTGTTTGTATTGTACTTGACAGCCTCGTCAGGTCTGAACTGGAGTTCCTGGCGATTCACCCAGGTGATGATCTGAGGGTGACGGACGCACCACTGCGCCAGGACGGCCATATCGCGCGCCGTCATCTGATCCGGTTCCTCGCCCGCTTCCGGGGGAAGCCCGTGAACGCTGCAAAACACGGTATCCACCATGCCCAGCTCTTGCGCTCGCGCATTTGCCTCATCGAGGTACTGCTCCTCGCTCCCCCAAAGGCCCTCTGCAACAGCCATTGCGGCATCATTGGCTGACGCGACGGCGACTGCATCCATAAGCTCTGCCAAGGTCCACGTTTCCCCTTCCTTCAGGTAAACTTGGCTGCCGCCCATCGATTCGGCATGACGGGAGACGGTGATTGGGTCTTCCAACGTCCAGTCGCCCCTGTCCAGCCCCTCAGCTACGAGCAACATCAGCATGGACTTGACCATGCTGGCAGGTTCCCGCACTTCGCCTGCGTTGCTTTCAGTGATGGTAAGCCCTGAGTCCGCCTCGATACAGATATAGCTTGCGCAGGGAACAGGGGCACCGTGCGATAGCGCCGGCGTTAGCAAAGCGCATAGTAGAAGCAACCAACTCAGCAGTATCCGTCTATGCATTCTATCAAAACGTCTCCTCATGTATTGTGCGTCTGGGCAGATTGCGTCACCATGTCGGCGCTGGCGTCAAGAATTGTGGCCGCCGTTTCTGGATTGCCACACCATTTCAGCGATGTCTTTGATCGAGAGAGGTTTATGGAGCGTGCCCGCAAATCCTCCGGTGACGGCGTGCCCTGCAGGCAACCCTGTCAATGCAAATACAGGTGCATGTTCTGTTGCCTGTCCACTGGCAAAGAGCTGTAGAGCCTTCGAACTACTTTCATCTGTGCTGTCTAAGTCGAGAAAGATTGCGCTGATTCGTCTCTTCTGGGCACGTTGCAGCGCCTGTTCAGGTGTTGACGCCCCGATACATTCGATGCGCCGTATCCGCAGGCCCATCTCCATCCACTCGAGCAAATCGGAATCCGGTTCAACTACAAGAACACAAGCCGTCTCTTCTGCACAAGCTGTTGCCGGCATCTGCTGATCCTCTACAGGCGTCTTTTCACCGGTAAGGACCCATCTTAAAGTACTTACCAGACTGCTTGGCGTGAAGGGTTTGGACAGGAAGTATAGCGTGTCGGAGCCATGAGGATCACCCTCGGGTCGGGGCCTCCGTTTCCCGCTCATTACTACGACCGGCGTCTCCCTGTTACGCTGGTCTTGTTGAAGACCTGAGACGAGAGTGGGCAAGGCGAAGTCGGGAAGCGTGTCGTCCACGATGACGACGTCAGGGGGGCTTTCGCGCGCAGCACGCAGGCATTCGTATCCGTTCGAAACCGTCCGCACTGCGCACTTGCAGTTTTCGAAAAAGGCCTTGAAACAGTTCGTTGCCCAAGTGCGGTTCTCGACTAAGAGGATGCGGTTGCCAGTCAAGCTGGTGCACGCCTCAGGAAGGACATTCGCATCGAAAAATGCGTTCGGGAGCAGAATAGTAAAACGGCTGCCTTTCCCGAGTTCGCTGTCCAGCTCGATGGTTCCTCCATGGGCCTCGACAATGCTTTTGGCTATGGAAAGGCCGATGCCTGCACCTTCAAAGGCCCTATTGAGACCGCTGTCAACTTGAAAGAACTTTTCGAACACCCGTTGGTGAAAACCGCTGTCGATTCCGATTCCCGTGTCTGCGACTGTGATGGCCAAGGCATGGCCTTCGCGCGCTTCGGCACAGAGGTCAATATGACCTTTGGGGGGGGTGAACTTGAGCGCATTGGACAGCAGAATGGTGACGGCTTGGGCAATCTTGGCCGAGTCGCCCCATACCGGCGGCAAGCCATGAGGTGCCCGGCTTTTGATGGTCAGTTGTTTTGCGAGTGCTTGAGGACGCAGCGAGGCTGCACATTCCTCGATGCAGCGCTTGATCGAGAACAAGATGATTCTGAGATCGAGGCCGTGGATTTCCATGCGGCTGAACTCGATGATCTGCTCGATGAGAGCGCCCAATCGGCTCGCATTGCGGGTCATGACGTCCACCGCGTTGGCTTGGGCGTGCGAGATCTCTCCAAGGTCGCTGCCCCGCAGCAGCTCGAGATAGCCCTGAATGGTGCTGAGGGGAGTGCGCAGCTCATGGGTCACGTTGCTCAGGAACGCGTCCTTGTTCCGGTCAAGGAGGGTCAATTCTTTATTTGCGTTCTCGAGTTGCTCAGCTCGCACCTCCAATTCGTGCTGCATGTTTTTGAGGTCGCTGATGTCCGCAACCACCATCGAGTACAGGGGACTGCATCCCTCGCTCTCCGGCACAAGCGCGATGGCAACGACAACGGGAACCGTTTGGCCGTTTGCGCGGACAACCAAGAGTTCTTGCTGGACCCGCTTTGCCTCGCGCATTTGCAGGAGGGAAAGAAGGTCAAGCAGTTTGGCGCGGCTTTCTGGATCCAAGAGGTCGAAGACCGAAGACGATTGCACTTGCTCTTGTGCTTTCTGTAGCAAGTTACAGATCCACTCATTGGCGAACTGGATCGAATAGGTGTCGTCCAGCGTTAAGAAGCCTTGATTCATAGACAGCAGAAGCTCGCGCAGCCGCTCCTCAGAATGGCGAAGTTGAGCGGTCCGTTCCTCGACGAGATTCTGCAGGCCTTGGGTGTAGCGTTCGAGACTTCTTGACAGGCGATGCTGTTCCGAAATGTCGCGCAGAATGCCTAGCAGCCCGTGGCAGAAGTCTGTTCTGGGCGTGGGCCGATGGAGTATAGGACCTGGGTGCGGCACAGGGTGGTTGTTCCTTGGAAACGGTCCAGTG
>CAZBQH010000235.1:0-21462 GCA_964493915.1 uncultured Nitrospiraceae bacterium | reverse complement strand
CGTGCGGTGGCGTGGGTTGGGCGGGAAGCCATGTATTATCCAGCACCGGGATGTAGGCGGACGCGTGCATGGTGTGAAGTTTGCCCAGCTTGCCGGTCTGCGCAAGCTTGACGGCTTCCTTGAAATTCGCCACGCTGCGACGCTGGGTGCCGGCTTGGAAGACGCGGCCGGTCGCCTTGATCGTGTTCGGCCAGCTCTTGACAATACCCGATAGTCAGGCCGCAGGGCTTCTCGCTATACACGTCTTTGCCCGCCTTCGCCGCGAGTATGGACGCCGGCGCATGCCAGCGGTCGCCCGCAGCGATCAGGACCGCATCAAGGTCGTCTCGCGCCAGCAACTCGCGAAAGTCGCGATAGACCGCGCAGTCAGCGTTGCCATAGTGCTGGTCCACGAGCATTTTGCCCTCGTCGCGGCGACTGGCTTGGACGTCGGCTACTGCGACGCACTGCATGTCGGGATGCGCAAGCATGCCGCGCAACACGTATGCGCAGCGCGGCCCGAAGCCGATAACGCCCAGCGTAATCCGCTCGCTCGGCGCTGCAGCGCCCTCCTTGCCCAGTACACTTGCGGGCACAATCCAGGGCGCCGATGCCAGCGCTGTAAACGTAGCGGCCGTGCGCATAAAGTCCCGGCGCGTCGAGAGGGTCTGTGTCTTCATCGAATGGCGTCTCCTACGTCTATGCGTCTTGCGGTTTGCCGTCTCTAAGAAGTTCAGCGAAGACGGCGTGCCTCGTGAACCGCCGAAGCAAATGAGAAGGAACCCGGCAACGGACGATCTCACAAGTTTATGCCGGAAGTGGCGCGAGTGCAAGGCCTCGATGTGCACGAAGGACTGTTCGATCCGGGTAGACCGTTTGTCCGCGTCCAGTCGTCCGCGCGGTCCCGCTTCGGAACAGGCGGCGCTGGATTTGCCCGGTGATGACATCCTCGGAGTGTAACTCCCGCCCGGCCTTGGAACATCGGGTCCGGCACGCCGGCGATCTTGGTCTTTGCGGACTTTTGCACTTCACTTGCCGGTTTGGTCACAATGGCGCAACAGGGAGGTGCATCCTTATGGAACGACGCGACTTCATCAAGACGACGATGGGGACGGCTGGGCTCTTGCTGGTGAAACCGGCCGTTGCATTCGGGTCGCAAGCCAATACGGCCTTGCGAATCGGGATCATCGGGTGCGGCGCACGAGGCAGGTGGATTGCCGACCTTTTCAAGGAGACGGCTCATGTGCAAATCGCCGCCCTCCATGACTACTTCCAGGACCGTGTCGAAGGCGCTGCAAAGGAGTTCGGCGTGGACGCCGCCCATTGTTATACGGGCCTGGAGGGATACCACGAGCTTCTGGCGGGCGACATCGACGCGGTGGCCGTCGAAAGCCCTCCGTACTTTCATCCCGAGCAGACTACGGCCGCGCTCGAGGCCGGCAAGCACGTATACCTCGCCAAACCCATCGGCGTCGACGTTCCCGGCTGCAATAGCATCGTCGACGCGGCAGCCCGGCATAAGACCCTGAGCTGCCTTGTGGATTTTCAGACGCGCAACGACGCATTGTTTCGTGAGGCGGCAGACCGCGTTCACAAAGGCGAAATCGGAGAGCCGATCTGCGGACAGGTGTACTATCACACCGGACGTCTCCACAAACAAGCAGAACCCGGCTCCGCCGTTGCACGACTGCGCAACTGGGTGTTCGACCAAGCCTTGTCCGGCGACATCATAGTCGAACAGAACGTGCACGTTCTGGATGTGGCAAACTGGTTCCTTGACGCCCATCCCCTCAAAGCCGTTCACGGCGCGGGGGGACGTCGCGGCCGCACGGACGTAGGCGATGCCTGGGACCATTTTATTGTCGCTTACGCCTACCCTCACGACGTGTTGATGGACTTCAGTTCCAGCCAATTCACGACCGGCTTCGATGATCTGTGCACCCGGATCTACGGCAGCGACGGTGTTGTCGACGCCCATTACGGCGGCGAGGTGTACTTGAAGAGCAAGAAGGACACGTGGCTGGGCGGCGAGACACCCACGATCTATCGCGACGGCGCCGTCAACAACATCCGCGACTTCTGCAAAAGCATTCAGGAAGGCGCCCCCATCAACAACACGGCCGAGAGCGCCAACAGCACGCTGACCAGCATACTGGGCCGCACCGCCGCGTATCGAAACAGCGGCATCGGGTGGGATGAGATGATGGCGGCGGCGGCCAAACTCGAGGCCGATCTCGACCTGCCGCCCGACGGACCTCGGGCCTACTTGTAGCGCAGCATCTTGCTGAATACAGGAAGTGCTTTGCCGGCCGCGCCCGGCGGCGAAAGCGGGGTCCAGCCTGCCTCTGCAAAGCGGCCGAGCATGTGAGATCCAATCCGCCTTGTCGGGCCGGGCCCGCTCCAACGAAAGACAGGCGTCCGTGGGATAGGCTCGTACCAAAGAGGACCCCGGAAACACCGTGGCAGGAGAGCACGATGAAAGCAGCAATGGACGTGCGGGTAAACGTAAAGCCCGTATTCAGCAACTTGTACCATACCGGCATGTGGGAAGGTCCATGTCGAGTGGGCGCTCCGGAGGAACTGACGAAGGAACACGATATCAGCACAGGCAGGGAGCAATTCGAAGTCTGGAAGCACGTTCTTGAGACAAACATTCAAGCGTCCTGCGCCAACATTCTTGAGCCTGCGTATATCGAGTATCCGGAATCGTTCGTCGTTCCTGAAACAGAGCTTGCCAAACTGGAAAAAGACGCCTTCCAGACGGACCTGTACCTGATGACCTATCGAGTCCCCGGGCTGGTCGAGAGGTTTCACAAACCAGCCGCAATGATCAACCTGGGCCCCACGCCCGTAGACCTCGTCGCGTACTACACGGATATCGGCGAGGAGGCCTATATGGCGCACGACTATGAGGAATTCAATGAGCTGCTCGAGCTTCTGCAGGTGCGCAAAGCCATCGCCGCGACGAAGATCCTGATCCTCTCCGGGACGGAGCACATCCCAGTGAGTGTGAGCAGCAGCATCCATGATCTGCCCATGTTGGAGCGACGGTACGGCATCAGAAACAGCCGCGTCCCTTTCCATCTGGTCTTTGATGAAATGGAGAAACTTGTGCAGGAAGGGAGTGCAGAGGTCGAAGAGACAACACGGCGTCTGCTGTCGGGGTCGAGGAAGAGTAACATTGCCAAAGACGACCTGAGGCAGGACGTCTTTTTGTACCGGGCCGTCAAGAATTTGATGGAGCAGTTCGAGTGCAACGCCTTTACGATTCCATGCAAGGACTTGTGCGCTTCACGCTTGCCGGCGCGCGCACGATGCGTGCCCTGTATCGCCCATTCGCTGCTGAAGGATGAGAGACTGCCGACCGCTTGCGAGGAAGATCTCAGCGTCTGGCTCGCCACAGCGATCCTCATGTACCTGTCGCATAAATCGGTGTTCATGGGCAATCCCGTACTGGTCAAGAAGGGAAGCTACCAGATAGACGAGCTCGGGATCATGAAGGGGATGGTCAGCCGTCCTCGTTACGAGTTTGACGAAGAGGTCCTGGAAATCCACCATTCGGTTCCCGGTTTGATGATGGACGGTTTTGACAAGCCTCCATTGGCGTATGAGCTGGGGCACTTCACCCACGAGGGATGGGGCGGAAAAATCCAGATCGATATGGCCGATCACGACGGCAAAACCGTTACCCTGGCACGCTTCAATCGAACCGCTGACAAGGTGCTTGTCGCGCGGGCCGAGATCCTGGCAACCGAATTCAGAGCGGAATACTGCAGTCCGGCGATCTACTGCAGCGTTGCCGGCGGGGTACGCAATCTCAGACAACGACTCGCAAAAGGCAGATACGGACACCATCTGGCCGTGGTCTACGGCGACTATGTCGAAAAGATCTCCAGTCTCGGCGAGATCATGGGATTTACGGCCGAGATACACGGATAGGAGCATGCCAACCACCCGTCTGAGCGATGCGCCTGCGCCATCGGAAAACGATGCCACGCGTACGCCCCTACGGCATGACGCCAGGCCGGAGAATGGGCCCCGCGAAGACGCGCGCTACCCTGTGCTCGGGCTGTGGATATGCCCACGTGTGGACAGCGCCTACGCCCCCGCCCACACCCTTGGATAGCTCCCTCTACGCCTGAACCGAAGCGGACATTTCTACTGTGCGTTGACAGCGCAGCATCCGGCCGTGGACACCACGCCATGTCTGCGGTATACTATGCAGTCATCAAAACGTGGAAAACGGAGTACGGCTCTCAGGGTAGCACCGGGCGAACGGCCTTAGAGAACAGGTCTCGCTCCGGTTTGAACATAGCTTCTTCCCGGACCGTGTTTTGCCCCGCCACTCTTGGAGAGCGACTACGACATCAGGGGGGTTCAGGAACTGTGTGGCCACAAGAGTGTTAACACCACCATGATCCCCACTCATGTTCTGAATCCGCGCGGCAAGGGGGCCAGCAGAGCAGCCCTAGTTCCGATCGTAGCTGCGCTGCTGGTGGCATCCGGATGTTGTTCTCATCGGTCGAGCGGCGCAGACGGTTTTGTTCCCCAAGCGGGCGATCTCCTCTTTCAGGATCTCGATGGTAGTCCCTTCTGCGATGCGGTTGAGAGAGTTACACAAGGGCATGGCGGAGCCGACATCACACATGTTGCAATCGTTGCGCGAGATCTGGACGGGGGACTCTTTGTGCTGGAGGCCGTAAAAGAAGGGGTCGTCGCCACATCTCTGGACACGTTTCTGGGGCGCAGCCGGGATGCAAACGGGAGACCCAAAGTTCTGGTCGGTCGGCTCAGGCGTGCATACCGCCACCTGATTCCAACGGCGGTGGCGGAAGCATCTTCTCTCAAGGGGAAGCCGTATGACAGGGTCTTTGACCTACATAACGATGCATACTACTGCTCCGAGCTGATCTACCTGTGTTTTCGGAATGCCAACGGTGGCACGCCGGTTTTCGACCTCGGTCCGATGACATTCGTCGATCCCGACACGCAAGAAACATTTCCGGCGTGGAAGACCTACTTCGCGGAACTCGCGGTTCCCATTCCAGAAGGCAAGCCCGGACTCAATCCGGGTGGCATCTCCCGATCGCCGGTCTTGCACATTGTGCACGCGTACGGCATCCCCGCGGGTTGGAAGGGAAAGAGGTAGGAGACACGACCAAACATCGCAGTGTCCAACAAGAACGTAAAGCGCTTCTTCGGGTTAGCAGCCCCGCTTCGCTTTGCGGCTCACTTGCTCCGGCCACTCGTGACGTTCGGCAGGAGGAGTAGATAAGATGAAGAATGGCAAGTGCCCCAAGTGTGGGTCAACTGAGGTGCTGCACGTTCAGAAGCGATACCCGGAGCCTCGCGGGGTTGTCGGCGTGACCCTTTGGTCGAGGGTCCCCGTTGACGACTATATCTGCGGAGCGTGCGGATTCAGGGAAACGTACATTAGCGATCTTGCAGATCTAGACAGCATCAAGAAGAAGGCAACCAGTCCCGAAGCGGAACAGACGGAGTGATTGCCGAACCAACACCTCGACACGTACGGTGAAAGGCCGCCGCACACGGCCTCCTTCCAGCCCCGGTCACTTTCGCCGTTGGCAACAAAGGAGAGGAGAAGAATGAAACGAGTAATCGTGGCAACTCTGGCAGGTGCAGTCTGTGGCTTGGCATGTATCACCCTGGCCTCAAGTAGTCCGGGGCAACTGCCCTGGCCTGTCATTCCCCAGATCATTGCGAGCCGGACTCTGATCGGCTTCGCCATCGGCATCAGTTCACTATCACTGAAGCACTGGGCAATCCATGGGCTGGTCATGGGCTTGGTCTTCAGCTTGCCCCTTGCATTCAGCGGGTTGATGGCGCCAGACAGTCCGGAATACACCAAGGCCGCCATGTGGATCGGGACCGTCCTCTTCGGCATGGTGTACGGATTCCTGATCGAGCTAGTCACGTCTGTCTTTCTCAAGGCAAGGCAAAGGACATGACCGCCAACAAGACCGTAGAAACATACCGGTGAAACGCCCCCGGCCACGGTGCTGGACGATGAACTGCGGGGAACAAACGACGGTAGCAAACCACGAAGCCCACAGTGAACACAGAGGTTCGGTTTCTCCTTCGCGTGCTCTGTGCTCTCCGTCGTTAGGACTCACATGGCCGTGTATCCCCCGTATACATAAGCGGCGTATTCGTAAGGCCTTCGGTAGCGCGGCAGACGCTGTCCTACGACGTCTCGGTGGCGAATGCCTCTGGAGAGGGATGTACCGTCAGCGTAGCCCCAGCGGGAAGGCAACGACTACACTGTACCGTTGCATAACCTGCCGTGCTTATGGCCTGCTTTGAGAGGTTGTCATGCGACTTGTCGGCAGGCTCTGAGGTACTGACGGATATGTTCTTGTACCTTCTGGTTTGGATCCATGCTGAGGACGCGCTTCCCTTCAGGGCGAATGAGACGGCGCAAGCGGTTCAGATGCGCGTTAACGATCATGCCTATTTTGCTCCTTGGAGCCGGCTGAATTGTTGGCCCAACTCTATCGAGCAAATGAGTGCGGAGCGGCATCCGCGGATAGGCCGCAACGGCGCACACAAGGTGCAAACCAGACACCCAACGAAGGTCGCCGACAAAGGGGATCGGGAATGACGAAGATAACTTGGTCCATAGCTGCGGCCATGTTTTGGGCGGCCGGGCAGGGCGCGATGGGAGAGGACCCTATGACACAGGCCCATGTGATCTCATTGGCCGGGACGTGGCAGTTTGCGCCGGACCCGGATGGCGCCGGCGTGCGGGAAACGTGGTTCACCCGCGATCTCGAGGATGCGATCCTACTGCCAGGCACTATGGCGGAAAATGGGAAAGGGAACCCTAGCGGCGAGCGCCGCACTGGACGGCTCAGTCTCCGGTTCCGCTATGAGGGGCCGGCCTGGTATCAGCGCGACGTGCACATACCCGAGGGATGGTCCGGCAAGCACGTCACGCTGTTCATGGAGCGCTGCAACACCCTAACCCGGGTATGGGTAGACGGCAACGCCGTTGGAAAGCATCAGTCGCTGTCTGCGCCGCACGTTTACGACCTGAACCGGCATATGACGCCGGGCGCGCACCGGCTCACCGTGATGGTTGACAACACCCGGCGCATCCAGCTCGGGGGAACGCAGGCCCTGGCCGACGACGCCCAGTCGAACTGGAACGGGGTTATCGGCCGCATCGAACTGCGGGCTACGGATCCGGTGTGGGTCGAGCGGATCGACGTCTATCCGGACTTCGAGGCAGGCACCGCCCGTTGCGCCGTGGAACTGGGGAACGACACGGGCTCAGATTGCTCGGGAACGCTCAGGTTGACGGCATCGCTCGAGGGACGTCCTGAAGCCACGGCGAGGGTCCCCGCCCTTGTCGAGACCGGCGGCAGCTTTATCGATGTAACAGTAGTTTTTACCGAGGGTTTCAAGCCTTGGGACACTCTTTCACCGACGTTGTATACGCTTGCAGCCGAAATCGAGGGCGGCGGCTACGCAAGTTCTCTACACCAACGCTTTGGAATGCGCGAGTTCGCGGCAGAGGGGACGCAGTTCCGGCTCAACGGCGACGTAGTCTTTCTTCGCGGCACAGTCGACGGCTGCATTTTCCCTCTGGTTGGCCATCCCGAGATGCGTAAGACCGAGTGGCTCCGCATCATGCAGACCTGCAAAGACCACGGGCTTAACCATATCCGGTTCCACAGCCACTGCCCAGCGGAAGCCGCGTTTGCGGCTGCAGACGAGTTAGGCCTCATTGTGCAGGCTGAAAACACGTTCTGGTACGACCCTACTTTCGCCGGCGGGTCAACCGGCGCAAGTGCAGCACAACATGCGTTTCTGACAAATGAACTCGACGCCATCCTGAGATGGTACGGGAATCACCCGTCCTTTGCCCTGTACTCGATGGGGAACGAGCTGGGATCCAAAGCCGATCCGTTCCAGATGAGCTTGGTGCACCGCGGTATGGAGAAAGACCCCCGACGCCTTTATACGCGCAACAGCGGCTACCTTACTGAAGACGTGCCCATGGACTACTACGTTGCATCGAGCACGTCGCACGGCCCTTTGCGTGCACAGGACCGTTTCGTGGCTACCGTTCCCAACACGATCGACGATTTCATGGCGGGCAACGACGCTGTGAAGCGGCCTGTCTTGACCCACGAGATGGGCGAGTGGAACATGATGCCGAACCCCGACGAAGCGCGCAAATATGCCGGCGTGTTCGGCGGCGATTACATCGACATTTACCGCGCGCTGCTCGAGAAGGCAGGTATGTTGCACCAAGCGGAGGCATTTCGCCGCGCATCGGGCGCGCTGATGCTTTCCCTCTATAAAGAAGAGATAGAACTCCAGCTCCGCACACCGGGCCGGGCCGGGTTCCAGATGCTGGGGCTTCAAGACTACCCTGCCATGGGCGTTGCGCTCATCGGCGTGCTGGATGCGTTTTATGAATCGAAAGGGCTCATCGTGCCCGAGGCGTTTCGGCGCTTCTGCGGGCCGGCTGTCCCGCTTTTGCGGATGCCCAAGTACGTCTGGACTTCGGACGAAACGCTGAACGCCGCCGTTCAGGTGTGCAATTACACCAAGGAGGACTTGCGGGACGCCCGCGTCGAGTGGAGGTTGTACAACGTTGACGGCTGCGAACTGCACAAGAAGACCTTCGCCCCCATGGCAATCGCCAAAGGGCGCCTTGTGGATATAGGACGGATGGAGCTTCCGCTGTCGACGTTTTCCACGCCGGCCAAGTACCTTGTCGAACTGCGTGTAGCCGGTACTGCACTTCGGAACGAATGGCCCGTATGGGTATTCCCTGCAGAGAAGTCGCGTCCCGAGGTCCCTAAGGGCGTCGTAGTCGCGCGAAGCTGGGAGGAAGCGGAACCCGAGCTCGAGGCGGGCAGACGGGTCCTTTTGCTGCCGGATTTGGGTAAGCTGTTCTACTCAATTGACGGCACGTACCCGACCCCTATGTGGAGCCATGCCTTCTACTTGGGACAGGCGGGAACGATGGGCATTCTGACTGATCCCAAGCATCCTGCCTTCAATGGCTTCCCGACGGATGAACACACGACGTGGCATTGGTGGGACTTGCTCATGCACTCGGCAGCGCTGATGCTGGACGCCGCACCATTGGAACTCAAGCCCATTGTCCAAGTGATCGACAACTGGGACAGAAACCACAGGCTCGGAACCATTTTCGAGACAGAGGCCGGTCTGGGGCGGCTGCTCGTCTGCACTATCGATCTGTCCTCGGATCTCGAGAAACGTCCTGCGGCGCGGCAGCTTTACGCGAGTCTGCTGCAGTACCTCGCTTCAGAGGCTTTCAGGCCCAACGTAGCGATGGCGCCCGATCAAGTGAAGGAACTGCTGCGGCCCGCGCCGGTATATGCGGGCGAAGATCAGCCCCGCCCTCGAGAAAAGGCCGTGCTGCACGTCAGGCCCGCGGCCTCGCTGAATCACACGCCCTATCCCTTAGGTGCAGCTTTGACGGGCAGTGCAACCAGTTTCGATGAATCAGTCGTCCAGACGGAAGGATTCGGGTACACGCTGAAAAACGTGTTTCTGACCGCGTCAGAACGTCTTGGAATCAAGGGGTGGCGCAATCGGTGGTGGAATTACCCTCTCGAGATCGAGGTGACCTGTCCCGAGGGATTCGCGGGCGTACTGCACTTGCGCATTCTGGATTGGGACCAGAAACCAGGGGTGGACCGCGTCACGGTTGGCGGAAAGGATGCGACGGCGCCCCCTTTAGGAAAGAGCAACGGCGTATGGGTAACGGCGTCTGTCTTGGCGGATGATGCAGAGGACGGCAAGGTGCGGATTACGGTGGCGCCTCATGGAGGGTTCGTGTGGGTAAGCGAGCTGATGCTGATGCGCTAAGTGTTGGCGATGATCGCCGCTCAGACCAGCGTTCTTCTGCGCGCCGAGCTGTTTCGCCAGCATTTCAAACCGCATCACGCCCGCATCACGGATCTTGCACGTCGCTGCACCGTCAAGGTAGAGTGCCATTGCTGCGGCGATGACTGCCATTTGATCCCGGAGTTCATCGACATGGGCATCGATATTGCTGAGCCGATTCAGTCGTACGCTCCCGAGCGCCTGGCGAGGGACTTCGGCAAGGATTTGTGCTTCAGCGGCCCGGTGGACGTCCAACAGATTCTGCCGCAAGGTGGTCAAGGACTATGTAAAGCGGCTTCTGGACACGCTCGGAGCAACGGGCGGGTATTTTCTGGGGCCGTGTCACAACATCCAGGTAGGCACGCCCCCTGAAAACGTTCTCGCTATGTACAACGCCCTTTACGAGTACTTTGGCGTGGACAACCCTACGCTTTCCGAATTGGCAACAGCCAGGGAACATCTGTAGAGGATATCATGGCAACACGAGACGCAAGCCGGAGAGACTTCATGCGAAACGCAGGTACAACGGCAGCCGGACTGGCCCTTGCGGCCAAAGCCGAGGAACACCCCACGGCCCCCGGCATCTTGCACGACAGACGCCCCAACATCATCTACCTCGTCTGCCATGACATAGGCAAAGAGGCGGGCTGCTACGGCAAGCCCATTGACACGCCGGTTATGAACGCGTTCGCTGCGGGCGGCGCCCGGTTTGACAACTACTTTTGCAGTTCGCCTTGCTGCACCCCCTCGCGGTGTTGCGCTTACACAGGGCAGTACGCGCATACCAACGGGGTCATGGGCCTCGCCAACTTCGGCTGGAGCATGGCCCCCGAAACCAACACCATCGTGGATTACTTCAACCAGGGGGGATACGAAACCGCTCACTGCGGGGTCCAGCACGAGCGGCATGCCGCCGTGCCGCCGCCCGATGATGTGGCACTCAGCGCTAAGGCGAACCGCTACCAGGTCGAGATGTGCAGGAAGGGCTCGGACAACCTCGTCGAAAACGCTCTCGATGCCGCCGTGGCCTATCTTGAATCGCGCGCGAGCGACGCGCCGCCCTTCTATCTCAACGTCGGAACGAGCGAAGTCCACGCCGGCACATGGCAGATCCAGGGCCCAAAGGCGGCCAGGGAATGGAAAGCGTGGCGCCACGGGATCTACGGCGATACGCCAGAGGACGAGGTCTACATGCCTCCGTACTTGCCGGGTGTACCGCAGTTGCGGAAAGAAATGGGCCGCTTCCAGGCCTGCATCCGGTATTACGACACGCAAATCGAGCGTCTGTTCGAAGCGGTCAAGCGTCTCGGCCTGGCCCATAACACGCTTGTCGTTTGCACAACGGACCATGGGATCTCGAACATGCGATCAAAAGGGTCTCTCTATGATCGGGGCGTAGAAATCATGCTGCTTATGCAAATGCAGGGCGTCATCCCCGAAGGCTCTGTTGTTCACGATCTCGTGCAGAACATCGACATGGCGCCCACCCTTTTGGAAGCGGCAGGGCTTCCAATTCCCGAAACGATGCAGGGCCAATCGTTTTGGCCACGGCTCACGGGGCAGCCCTATGAAGCGCACGACATGATTTTCCTCGAACGGAACTACCACTCCGAGGCAGACTACGACCCGATGCGGGCTGTACGCACGTCGCGCCATCACTACATCCGCTTTTACAATCTCGACTACAAGCGCGCGTGGATCCCTGGAGACCCTTTGGTTATGGGAGACACTTACGACGACTGGTTCACAGACATGGGACCTTGGGGAAGCCAGCCGCGATCCGCCGAGGAGCTGTACGACATCGCGCGGGACCCGCAAGAGTTTCACAACCTCGCCTCTGACCCCGAGTATAAATCCCTTCGAGACGAGCTCAACACAGAACTGACGAAGTGGATGGAAGAAACGCAAGACCCTTTGCTGCAGGGCAAGATCGAGATTCCCGGCAGAAACGTGCTGAGCTGAGCTGAATGACCCGGTGGGGAAGGTGCGGCCGTTCCCCATTTCCGGTCCCATTCGGCCGGGACGCGGTGCGACCCCGGCTCCTATAGCGATTCGCCTCGGTCATATGGTCCCCTTTGAGACGCTTACCGTCCTTTAGAAGGAAAGCGCCGAGCATCCTGGGGCCGCTCTAGCAAAGACCTGCCCGCTACCAGAGACACCGGCATGGAAGCACCTTTGGTCTGCCCATGTGCTCCGGACGTCGCTCCAATACCTTACTTTTCCAGACTCCAGGGCGCAAAAAACCAAAGACTTTTTTGCTTATTCGGCGCTATACTCATAGTGTTCTTGAGAGGCATCCATTGCGAAGGAGCTCCCAAGGCTTTCCTTTGTGGCAGCAATAGGAAAGGCACGGTACAGGGTGGCCTGCAAATAAGTGCGTTGCGTGCACACCCACTCTGGAGGAGAGTGAATCCAAATGTGCACAACGTTATTCGCAAAACGATGCACGTCGGCGTCCGGCTGGCAGGGGTGTGGCATGGTTCTGCTCTGCACCCTCCTTGCCGGCGGCATCGCCACAGGGGAACAGGACGGTATGGAGACCATAGACCTGAGCGGCGCCTGGCGTTTTCGTCTGGACCCCGATGACCAAGGAGTGCAGGAGAAATGGTTCATCCAAGAGCTGGATGAGACCGTTTGCCTTCCCGGGACAACCTCGACTAACAGCAAAGGCCATTGCCGTGAGACGCCGGAGGCCGGTCGCCTCACGCGCCGCTGGCACTACGTGGGTCCGGCTTGGTACCAACGAAGGGCGACCATACCGGAGGGTTGGCAGGGGAAGCGCCTCACCCTCTTTCTCGAGCGTTGCCACTGGGTCAGCCAGGTCTGGATCGGCGGCGAGGCCGTTGGAATGCGCACCAGCCTGTCGACGCCGCACGTATACGACTTGACCGGCATAGCGGCGCCCGGACCGCAGACTCTGACGATCCGGATTGACAACAGACCCTACGTTTGGTCCGGCGGCATGTACATGATGGACGATGCGCAACAGAACTGGAACGGCATCGTGGGGCGAATCGCGCTCGAAGCAACTCCTGGCGTTTGGGTCGAATCAGTTCAGGCCTATCCAGATCCGGCTCGGGGAGTGGTCCGGGCCGTCACGCGCATAGGCGCCCTGGAAAGCGCATCCTGTCAAGCGACACTTGTTTGGGAGGTGACGGACGGCGTCAAGACCGTCGCGATTGCCGAGAAGCCTGTGGCGCTGCAAGGCCGCGAGACGGCCGCCGAATACGACCTCGCCATGCCAGGGGATTTCAGCTTATGGGACGAGTTTGCGCCAAACCTCTACGGCCTGCGCGCGACCGTGCGCACGGGTTCGACGGACCATGCAAGGGCCGTGTCGTTCGGTATGCGCGAGTTGACGGCGCCGGGAAAGCAGTTCCGCCTCAATGGCCGGCCTCTGTTCCTGCGCGGGCACGTGGATTGCAACATCTGGCCTGACTGCGGCTATGCACCCATGGGAAAAGGCGAGTGGCTCAAGATCATGGGCGTGCTGCAAGCGTACGGCATGAACCATATCCGTTTTCATAGCGGCTGTCCCCCGGAAAGCTGTTTTGCCGCCGCAGACGAGGCCGGCGTGATTCTCCAGATCGAGAATCCGGCATGGTATGACCCCAAGTACGCCGGCGGAACCGTGGCAGACGATCCGGACCGGGCGGAGTTTCTGAGAGCCGAAATGAACGCCATCTTGTCGGCTTACGGAAACCACCCGTCTTTCTGCCTCTACGCCATGGGCAACGAACTCGGGCCGGAGGCGGAGCCGTTTCAGATGGAGCTGGTTGCTCATGGCCGCGCCGCCGATCCCCGGCACATGTATACCCGCAACAGCGGTTACATGAACCTCGACGCACCCCAAGACTACTTTGTGGCGAGCCACAGCCCCACGTCAGGGCACCTGCGTCTCGAGTGGCTGATCAATGAGGAACGGCCCGGCACGGAGGCCGACTATGGGGCCAGCATCGAGCCGATCGCGAGACCCGTCGTCAGCCACGAGATCGCCATGTGGAACATGACGGCAAACCTGGATGAGTGGCAGAACTACCCGGGCGTCATGGCACCGCTCTTCCTCGAGCAGTACCGGGACAGGATGGAAAATGCGAGCCTTCTGGACATGGCCGAGCCCTTCCGACGCTCTTCCGGGGCGTTTCTCGTCGAGATATGGAAAGAGGAAATCGAGCGCCAGCTCCGAACGCCTGAGAAGGCGGGATTTCATCTCCTCAGCCTTTACGACTACCCTGGGTTCGGCATATCGCTGAACGGGATACTCGATTGCCGGTGGCGCTCGAAAGGACTGATCAGGCCGGAAGCATTCCGGCGCTTCTGCGGCCCCGTTGTGCCCCTACTGCGGATGTCGCGGCGTGTGTGGATGAACCATCAGAGTTTCAGCGGTATCGTCCCGGTAGCCAACTATGGGCCGCATACGCTGGTGGACGCGCCCGTCTTCTGGAGACTGCTCAACAGCAAGGGGGAGGAACAGGCCCGGGGCGACTTGGGCCACCACAACCTTCCTAACGACGGTTTGCACAAGATCGGCGTCATTGACACGGACCTCGTACATCTTAAGGCGCCCGGCCAGTACACCATCGAGGTCGGACTCTCTGGCACGGAATACCGCAATTCATGGCGCATCTGGGTCATGGCCGCTGAGGAGGCGCCTGCAGTAACGCCGGGCGTGCATGTGGCCGACGCATGGGATGACGAGACCCGTAGCATTCTCGCGGAGGGGGGACGGGTCGTGCTGCTCCTGGAACCCGGCCGGCTCTACAATGCGATTGACGGTATCTTCGCACCGGTGTTCGCAGGGTGGCAGCAGCTTGTAGGACAGCCCGGCACCTTCGGCATTCACTGCGACCCGGATCACCCTGCCCTGCGCCGTTTCCCTACGGGTACGCATAGCGACTGGCAGTGGTGGGACCTGGTCCAGGGATCAGCGGCGCTCATACTGGACGCAGCGCCGTCTGCTGTCGTGCCCATCGTTCATATCATCGACAACCACGACCGTTGCCATCGGCTGGCCGGTTTGTTTGAATGCCGTGTAGGACCCGGTGCATTGCTGGTGAGCGCTTTCGATCTGCGCCGCGACCTCGAGAAGCGCCCGGCGGCCCGTCAGTTTCTCGAAAGCATAATCCACTATGCGCTGTCAGAAGACTTTGAGCCTTCGGAAAGAGTGGACAGCGATCTGCTTGACACGCTGTTCCGCAGCGAACCGAAATGGCATCCGAGCAGCAGTCCCCGAGCCGACGCTCTTGTAGCGTTGGATGTTCAGGCGGCCCTAGGTATCAAACAACTGAACTACCCAGATGGACTAGCCTGGGCAGAGCGCCTCGACACGGTTGCTCATAGAAGCGTAGGGTTCGACTACCGTTTGACGGCATGTATGATGCATTCGGAACCGCGCATCGGCCTGCACGGATGGCGAAACCGGTGGCGCTCCTACCCCTTGACAATCGACATTACATACCCGCGCGATTTCAAGGGCGACCTTTATCTTGAGATGGTCAACCGCGAGCAACGCCGCACCCCTGTGACGGTCCGCGTCAACGGGGCTTGGGTCGATCCTGTCGATTTTGAAGGCTACGACGGACGCTGGCATCGTTGCCCGCTGCCGGGCCAACGAGACGGCTCAGAACCGGCGCGCATCGAGCTGTTGGCCGAAGATGCTTATGTCTGGGTCAGACGCATAGTAGTCTGCTCTTCAACGCCTTGAGCTTATCATGCGGCCTTTCCCAACTCCTTGTTCCCCAGTCCGCATGGAAATGGACAAGACCCAGGCATGAATACGTTCATTTTGAACGTTGCTCTTACGTCTGCGTCCGGCGCAGCGCCAGCGAACGATCGCGACCATAGGAACCCCCCCACTCGGAGGAGGTAGACCGCGCGCTCATTCAAGATCCCAGCAACCCACTTGAATCGCCGAACTAACGCCGCGATAATCATGGCAGCGGCCGCTATATTTCCGCCGTGGCGCCCCCCTTGACTACTCGACTGCCCCAGACATAACTGGAAGGAGTGTTATGAATGCAGCGATTCTTTCTTTCCTCTCGGTTTTTTTAGTAGCGACAGGCAACGAAGCTTCTATCGTTGATGAGGGCGCAGTCCTTGCTCACATCGATTTCAGCCATGCGGATCGCGTAATATATGGGGGGCAGGAACGGGTGGATTTTGTGTGGCGGATTGGGGACCGGTCATACCCTATGTCCGGTGTCCGGCTTTCGGGGAAGGGTGGCGAACTTGCCTTTTCGTTGCCACCCGTGAGCGGCAATCTGCTGACTCTCGAACTGCGCGAGTTCCGCACCGCACCCGGTCAGTCCCCGGCATACGTAGTCGAGGTGGACGGAACGCCGGTTGCTTTCCGCTGCCGGAAATACGACGGCGACGGGCCGGCGTCCACCTTCATCGACTTACCGGAACGCGATGATCCCGCGCCACTTAGGGTTCGTGCCGTGAACCGAGCCCCTTGGCCCCTGCACCTGTCGGAAGCATATCTGTATCGTGACATTGAGCAATTCGTGCGCGACCGGGGCATGGCTATCCCGATGCGTCTGGGGTGTACCGTGCCCTGGAGCCATATCTCGGCGGAGCACCTGCGCGCCGTAAAGGATAGACTTCCCACAGGCCCTGACCTGCTTCCCATGTACACCATTCCGACGGTCCCGCACGCTTTCTGGTCAGCCGAGGATCTGCGGAACCGTCTCGAGGTGTTTCTCGATGCCAGTGCGAAGGCGCAACTCCCCGTTGAACTCCAGTTCATCACTTGGTGGGCCGGGACGCCCATGGGGATGGATGGCCGCGGGGGACGCTGGCTCGACCCGGAGTATCAGCAGGTGACCTACGATCCCGCCACCGGCGACTACGGGCTCACGGTCCCCAATCGATGGAGCAACGTGCCCTGGCTCACGATGCGCCACCCACGCTTCAATGCCTTCAAGAGCAAACGCTTCAACATCGCCGGACGCGTCCTTCGGGAGGTGTGGGACAAGTGGCATGCGACGCGGTCCGATCCGTTTCCCGTGTTCTCGATCGTCCTGGACAATGAACCGACGTACTGGGCGGCGGGTATGCCTAACAGTTCCATGACCCTTCAGGCCGACTTCAACCCTGCGATGGTGGCGGCTGCGAAAGAGGAAGGGTTGACGCTTGACCCGGCCGACGGTCTGAGCGAAGCGGAGCGCCTATTTCTCCAAAGGACGATACTGGCCTATAACCGTGTGATGGCGTCTGGCTTTCAGGAAGGTCTTGGCAATTGTGCGCTCCGGGACAGCGTGTTCTCGCACACCTATCAAAAAGGTTTTGGGTTTGATAACCCATCTGAGGCGTTCAGTGTGGGCGTGCTCACCAACGTTCGCTTTGGCGGCGAGTGGTTCTTCAAGACCGCCGAGGAGATACGTCACATGGACCTTGTCAGGGAGTTGGGTGTTCCTGCCGGCATCAACGTCGAGGTGGGAAGCCTGACCGCTGCGGCCCGAGAGGTTCCCTTCGCCTATGCGACGGGATGCAGCCGGCTCTCCTTATTCAACGCCAGCGAGGAGCTGCTTCGCAACACGAAGACCCAGGTAAACCGGGGGTGGCCAGACTACCCGCCCGTACCGTGGCGGCCTTTGGTAAAGACATTCCGCTTCGGGGAGAATGACGGCTGGGAAGCCTGGTTCTCCAACGATGAAGTCTACAGCGCGGCCGTCGAAGGCTTGCCGATGCGCCTGCTCCAGGGACGGGAGGTCGAGGCGAACAACCGCAGCCTTTTGCGCTTGAACGCGCGTGAACTCACAGGAGAGGAACGCTTCGAACGGCTGGCTATCGAGGGGTTGGCGCGCGCTTTCGTGTTTCCCAATGAGGACGAGGCGTCTTACATGGCAATTCGCGCCGGCCACAGTCCGGACGCGCTGCACGAGGCGGCGCGGCTAGTCAACATGCAGGGACGCTTCCAGGTGGACGTGTCGACTTGGGTGGAGGGAGCCGAGACGGCCTACATAGAGTTTGACATGCATCCCAGAGGGCTCTCCGGATGGGTCGGGCTGATGGAGCTTTCCGTAGCGATTTCCTGGGCAGAGGAGGTGTTACTGGCCTGCAACCGGAGCTACGGTGCGGAACGCCTGCGTGCTGAAAGTCTGCTGGTCGGCTGGAGATCGGACGCCGCCCGTGCGCTCCGCCTCTGCAGCGAGACACCAGGCGTCGGGCCGGAAGAAACCGAGGCGGTCCAGGCGCTCGTCGCCGACATGCGTTACTGTAAGGCGGTCGAGGCCGCCCATGGGCTTATTCACGCGCACCAGGCCGATACCCATATGCCTGTTCCGAACCCTCCCGCGAACCGTGTCGAGCGGGGAATGCTTATGTTTCTCCCAGAAAAGTACATCCAGGTACTGTCCTACGACTCAGGCGTTCTCGATGCTGCGATCCCGAAAACGGAAGATACGGAGGTCGTGGTGACCATTAATGGAAAAGTTGTTCCGGATGCGGCCCCTCTCCCCGGGGACGATGCACGGATCAATATTCGGGACAGCGTGGCCACCCGCATCGATGTCGCTCGCGGCGAAGTCACCGGGCGGGTGACCGCGGCCGGAGCCCTCACGCCGTTCGCTTTACCGACTCTCACCCTCGAGGGTCATTCCACCATGTACCTGGACGGCAGAGCCACCGTAACGGACCGGAATGGAGAACGGCTGGAAGGCGTGTTTCCCTACAAGGTGGGTCAGGCTATCTTCACGCCGGGTGACTGGGTCCGCGTAAGGTGGAATCCCGCGACAGGCAAGATCGTCGAGGCCGCGCCGGCCGGGAGCTGAACCGGCTCTCTCGCTCACCCTGATGTTGCATCATGCGGCAACGCATTTACATGCTCTGGGAGCCTCTCATGCAGCTTGTTAGAAGGCTTTCAGCCATGGGAGCAGGCCTTCTTGGACCTTATGGTATGCGGCACGAAGCTTTCATCCAAGACGGAATTGTTTCGATTAACCTCTCGATGGGGCTGACGCTCGTGATAAGAGCAGAGCCAGATCCGGAGTCTAAAGTCGAGCGCCCCCCGACTTAAGCAGACGAAGTAATAGAGCACGTCCCGCTTTATGCTGGCCATATAGCTCTCACAGAACGCGTGCGCCTTGGCAGCATATATGGTTTTGAATTAAGGATCTTCTCTGCATTTTTACGAATGCTCTGTAGGCGGGTCCGAAAAAATGGCATGACATGTGGTAGGCCGCGTTTTATTATAAGAATGGATTGTCCGTTTGTACTGTCGTTTAAAGCCACTGTGGGCAGCGGTAGATAGAACATGGCGAATCGTCACGGCGACGTTGGCACAAAGGACGGGGGCACGTGCGTCAGTGCTTTCGCGGTTAGGGTTCAGAAAGCACGGACCGACGGGTTTGGAGTTCTGCTAAGAAGCAGCAGCAGTACTTAAAGATGGCTAGTGCAGAAAGAGGAGGTCTCGACTACGATGGGTAAGACAATCAGACTGACAACAATTGTAGTGGCTGCGGCAGTATTCGCCGTAGGCCAGGCGCAGGCGCTCGATTTGACGACAGACGAATACCTGCGCGGCGACGAAGAGGTCCTTGCATATGGAACACCCCTATGACGTTCGAGGTCGAAGCGGGCGTTTCTGCAACGGACAACTGGCGCATACTGGCGTCTTGGGCGCCTAGAGGGTCCATGAGCCATTGGGAATTGGGCCTTGAGCTAGATACGATGAAACTCTTCGTGAACGCTCCACACCTCAACCCGAGTTACGTCTCATTCGACAGCGGGGCGTCTGCGGACGGCAGCGTGCACCACTATGCTTTCACGTACGACGGCGCAACCCTGACGCTGTACGCTGACGGCGCAGTCATTGGATCCACGGCGGCAGCGCCCAGCTTTGCGGAGACGGGCCCGGCCCACATCACCGTCGGCGGTGAGAATGCGGAAATAAACTACAACTGGAACTGGCCGCCATCCGAACAGAACGTTCAAACGGCTCGGTTCTCGAGTATCGCCCGGGACCTTACAGGGGTGTCCTCGATTCCGACAACGCCAGATGCCGATACCGTGAATCTGTGGCTGACCGCCGATCTCTCGGAGGGGGTCATTCCAGACCTCGGACCTGCGGGCGTCGACTTGGTCCTGGAGGATTCGACCACAGTTGAGGGCGCGCGCACGCCGGTTAGCACCCGCAACACGGGCGCTTTTCATATAATCGAGATAGGCGGTGCTGCTGAGTCTGGCCCTACAGTCGGCGAAACGAACACCGCTGCAGCCTCCAACGGCGGCATCGCCACGGCGACCAGCAACATCGATGGCTACCCTGCGGAGCGCGCCATTGACGAAATGCTTGACCCTGACGCGGTGGCCTTCATTCCCACGGAGGGCATCCGGCAGGCGCACCTGGTTGTCGCCTTTGCCAGTGCGACGACCATCGACCGCATCGCCGTCAAGACCGCCTACGCTCGGACCGGCGGACTATACGTTTTCCAGTACACGACGGTGGCCAATCCGGATGCATCCACGCCTGACCAAGACTGGACCACATTGGGGCAGCGCGAACGTTTTTGGTTGGCGGAACACGACCGGAGAGAACTATATCAGTTCCCACCGGCCGCCGACGCTACCGGTGTCCGCGTCAAGCTCGCCATGCATGCCCAGTCCATAGCGATTGACGAATTGGAGGTGTACGAAGCCACCGGATCGCCGAACGTGCTGGAACTCGTTGAACGCTGGGGCGCCCCCGAGCAATACACCATGCAGGGCGAGACGAATCTTGCACTCTCGGGCACGGCATTCTCGTCCGCCGACATTGATGGGAATTGGCCGGCCAGCGGGGTGAATGACGGCATGTTCTACCCTGAAAACCTGAGCCCGGCAGGCGAAACGTGGATCGGCCCTGAACAAGGCGGGGTACAACATGTAGGCGTAGCGCTGCCATCGCCTATAACCCTGACAGACATCGCCTTCAACAACGCCTTCGGAAACCGCACGGCCGGGCGGTATTACATCCAGTATACGACGGTGGCGGATCCAGCCGCCGCGCTGGACGTCGATTGGACAACCCTTGGCGTCACGGCCAAACCCGACGAAAAGAATGAAGGTACGATTATCGGCGGCCGACGACTGTACACATTTCCTGCAGTCGACAACGTCACCGGCGTCCGCCTCAACATTGACTACGGCGATGAGCTTGGAGTGTCAATCAATGAGCTTGAAATCTACGGCGCCCCGGCCGAGGTTGACAGCGACGGCGACGGGCTGTTAGACAGCGTCGAGACGAACACCGGTACGTACGTGAGCCCGGACGAAACGGGTACGGACCCCAACAATCCGGACACGGACGGCGATGGCCTGAACGACGGCGACGAAGTCAACACATACGGCACGAATCCGACCGTGATGGACACGGACGGCGACGGCTACAATGACGGCGACGAAGTGGCTGCGGGCGCGGATCCCATCGATCCGAATTCAGTGCCAGGCGAAGGCGTTCCGGCGGCTGGAGGCATCGCCCTTGTGGCGCTGCTGACAGCGATCGCGGGCAGCGCTATCTTGAGGATTTCATCACGCCGCAAGTCCTAAAGGGCGCAGCCCTTTTGCCCCGGTAAGTTGAGCTCCGGCCGCGCGTTCGCGCGGCCGGAGCTC
>CAZBQH010000234.1:0-3954 GCA_964493915.1 uncultured Nitrospiraceae bacterium | reverse complement strand
TGCGCAGTCCTGCAGACCTTGTGTAGCAATTCGAACAGGTGGTTCACGGACCCGTGAACCAGAGCGATGGGTCGGAGGCCATAGCTTTGAACCCTATGCCATAGCTAGACTTTTCAGGCAGCTTGGGAGATGCCTCAGCCTGGTTCACGGAATGAGCGGTAGCGAGAGTCCTGGTTCTCGGAACCTTCCAATAAAGAGTTAGCCGAATACATAGGATGAAAGCGCAGCCAAGCAATGGTGAATAGCGCTTCTGCCCTTAATGCTATTGCGACAGCAACAAAAAGTTCCTAAAATCACGATTTTCATCTTGTGAGGATAGATTGTCAAAGACCGCAATCCCGGCTTTTATGGTGCAGCCCCTGTCACTGACGGCAGCCCTGCTTGGCAGGAACCTTCTCATTTGTTAACCTTCAGGGACACGAACATGACACAGGAACTCAACTCCGTCGAAGCTATCGCCATCGCTCGTGAGGCCGTCATCTATGGCTTCCCCATTGTCGAAGGTTACAAGACCCTTTATAAGCAGGCCGTAGACAACAGCGGTTCAGACTACAAAGCCCCCTTCAACCACATCGGGCACGCGCGGGACGTCGCCACGCCGGAGGATACCTGGGTTGTCACGCCGAATTCCGACACGCCCTACTCGTTTTCGTGGCTTGACCTTCGCGCTGAACCTGTGGTCATCACGATGCCCAAGGTGGAAGGTGCCCGCTACTACTCGGCCCAGTTGATCGATCTCTCCACCTTCAACTTTGCCTACCTCGGCACGCGGTCCTTTGGTAACGGCGGCGGAGATTTCCTGATTACCGGACCCGATTGGAAAGGAGGGCCGCCTGGGGGTATTCAAGCGGTCATCCCATGCGAGACACAATTGCTCTACGCGCTGTTTCGCACTCAGTTGTTCAATGCTGACGACATCGCCAGCGTACGTGCCATCCAAGATGGCTATCGAGTTCAGCCCTTGAGTGCCTATCTCGGCAGCCCCGCGCCCGCGGCAGCGCCGGCGATCGATTGGCCTAAGCCAGTGGCGGACATGACCGAAAGCCCCTCCGTCTTCAGCTATCTGAACTTCCTCATGCAATTCATACCGTCCCACCCGTCAGAGACGGAGGTACTAGCGCGGTTCGCGAGGCTAGGGATCGGTACCGGCAGGCCGTTTGTGCCCGACACCCTTTCTCCCGACCTGCAGGCGGCCGTGGCGGAGGGGATCAAGCAGGCATTCGATGAGGACCTTGCCGGGACGGTGAAGCGGATCAACACCGGCACGCTCTCGAGTGGCGACCTCTTCGGAACACGCGCCTTTCTCCAGAACAACTACCTCTATCGGTTCACAGGCGCAAAGCTGGGAATCTACGGTAACTCGCGCGATGAAGCTTTCTATCCAGCATACTTCGCCGACGCGGAAGGCAAGCAGCCCGACGCGTCACAGCACCGTTACGTCCTGCGCTTCGCCAAGGGCCAACTACCGCCCGCTGAGGCATTCTGGTCGCTCACGATGTATGACGGCAAAACGCAGTTGCTTGTCGCCAATCCTCTTAGGCGCTACCTCCTGAACTCGCCCATGGAGGAGACCTTCAAGGTGGGCACGGACGGCTCGGTGACGTTCTACATCCAGAAGGATTCACCCGGCACTGATCAGGAGTCCAACTGGCTGCCCGCACCGGATGGTCCATTTTACCTCATCATGCGTATCTACATTCCCATGCCGGATACATTCAACGGCCAATGGCAACAGCCTAAGTTGGAGCGCATTAGTTAAGGACAAATGACACACGAACAACCCACGACGATCAGCACCCGTATTGGTGACCTGCAGTTCGACCACGGGCTGCCGACAGAGCAGAGCACCAGCAAGCTTTTCGATGAGATTGATTTCCAGCGAGCCTGCCAGGCCTTCATCTGGGCCCTGCCTATCGTGAACATTGCCGAATGGCAGCGTGCTCACGAGAGGGATTTTGGTGCGGCGGACGGCGACATCGTCATCTACAACACGTATGTGGCCAAGCTGGGGATCCTCACACCCAACCTCACAACGCCCTACATCATCGGTTTCGCGAATCTGGCCCGCACCGGCCCGTTGGTGATCGACTACCCCGCCGGCCTTTCAGCAGGCGGCGTGCTGGATTTCTGGCAACGGCCTCTGTTTGATATGGGGCAGACCGGTCCGGACAAGGGTGCGGGTGGGAAGTATCTGGTCGTGGGGCCAGGACAGTCGGTTTCGGACACCGGTGGTTACGCGGTGTACGAGTCGCCCACCTTCAACATCGGCATCGGCTACCGCGTGCTGGAAACAGAACCCGCCAAAGCCGACACATTGATGAAGGCTGTGAAGGTCTATCCATTCAGCAAGGTTGCCAATCCGCCGCAGAACAAATTCCTCACTCCCGGCGACAAGGCGTGGAGTCAGACACCTCCCACTGGCATGGCGTATTGGGAACGACTGGCGGAATTGCTCAGCCAGGAATCGGTGGCTGAGCGCGACCAGTTCTTCATGGCCATGCTGAAGCCGCTTGGAATCGAGAAGGGGAAGCCCTTCCACCCCGACGCGCGACAGAGCAGGATTCTCACTGAGGCCGCCTTCGTCGGCGAGCAGATGGCCAAGGCGAACTCCTTCGACAAACGTTTCCCTGGCTCTGCCTATCGCCAGGACGCACGCTGGGAGATTCTCTTTTCCCCAGGCTTTTCGCCTGACCAGAAGGCGGACGGTTATGGCCAGTTGGATGAACGTGCCGCCTACACCTGGGAAGCGGTCTGGACCACGGCGGGCATGGTCACGAAGACGCCAGGGGTCGGTCAGGCTTACCTCGGTGTGCATCGCGATCGCAATGGCAACGCCCTCGATGGCGCGAAGAATTATCGTCTGCACGTCCCGCCGAATCCACCCGCTGGGCAGTTCTGGTCCGTCACAATCTACGATCTCGAAACGCGACGCCCCGTGGAAAATCAGACTCGGGTTGTGGATCGGTCTTCTCGCCAATCCGATCTGTTGAAGAACGCCGATGGCTCCGTTGAGATCTACTTTGGACCAAAGCCTGCCCAGGGCCACGAAGCCAACTCACTCATCACCGTACCCGGACGAGCATGGTTTCCCCTACTTCGATTGTATGGTCCGCTTCAATCCTATTTCGAACGGTCCTGGTCGCTGCCGGACATCGAGATGATGACATGATTTATTGAACCACGGCTAACAAGCCCTTCGAGTGGACAGGCCGCCATCAGCTCTCAGCTACGCCACCGCAATCTCCTTGCCTGCCACTCAAGGGCAGCGTTAGACCCACCCGAACAGAGCCCCAGTGATTCAAGTTCTTGAGGCAGACCTCACGCTGCCGGAGCACGCAAGGGCATTGATCCAGCTCATGGATGACTATGCACGTGACCCTATGGGTGGAGGCAAAGCGCTATCTCAGTTCGCGAAGGAAAATCTTGTTTCAGAGCTGAAGAAGCGCGATGCCGCGCATGTGATTCTTGCCTTTGTCGATAACAAGCCAGCTGGCCTGGTTACTTGCCTGTAAGGGTTCAGCACGTTTGCCTGTCGGCCGTTGCTGAATGTTCCCGTCGCAATTGTGTCTGCTGAGTACCGTGGCCGTGGTCTTTGCAAACGCATGCTGGAGGTTGCGGAGGCAATGGCTCAAAGGCTCGGCTGCTGCAAGATGAAGCTGGAAGTGCTGGAAGGCAATGTTGCGGCCCAGGCCGCCTATCGGTCCTGTGGGTTCACGGCCTATGAGCTGGATCCACGCATGGGGAAGGGCCTGTTTTGGGAGAAGAAGCTTGCACTGCTTGAGCCTTCCCCTCAGCAGACGCCTTTGGGCTGACGCGTGGCCGCGATTGCCAGACCTGGGCCAGCCCGCCACGATTGCATCAGTGATCGGCACCCGCGGCCCATGGAAGCAACCCCGGCGGCATCCAGGCCGGCAGCGCGGAGGTGAGCGAAGTGAGCGAAGGCGGCAACGTCCC
>CAZBQH010000233.1:0-6890 GCA_964493915.1 uncultured Nitrospiraceae bacterium | reverse complement strand
TCGGCGGCATTGGCACGGATCCACCGTATCGCCGCTTTGGTGTCAACGAAGGCCGCATTCGCGGCAGCCAGCAAAGGAATCGCCCCGAAAATGGAGGGTCCCGGGGGATGCTCATCCTTCAGCCGGTAGTTCATCGAGAAACACACAAACCCCCGGCGCGCAAGAAACCGGGCGATGTCCACGATTTCGTCTTTCTCCTTGTTGCCGCTGTTGAAATTCCCGCCGTGGATGAGAAGGAGCGCCGGCTTGAGAAGCTCGTCGGCGTCGCGCGGAGAATAGACGTCAAGGAGCAGATCTTTGAGCACGTACGAGCCGGGCGCTGCAGGGTCCATTACGTAGCCGGCTCCGTAGACGACATCCCGCGTGACCTCGACTGCGTAGCTGGGGGCATATCCTGGGCAAGAGGTCAGACACGCCCCGACCGCGAGGCACAAGAGGCCCGTTCCGAGTTCACGGAGACCCCGTTGACGCAAAGACGCATGCATGCTTTGGGCCCTCCTTATGATAGGTCAAAACTCGACCTTCAGCGTGCGAATCACATAGGGGGTCACGTAAAGGCGGACTGTATGCCCCTTGAGATCCACCGGCTCGTCGTTCTCTTCCATTAGATCGCACTCGACGACCTTTCGGGGCGTTCGGCCAAAAGTGATGGCGACGTCGCCACGCTGCCCGTACGCTTCGTACAACCTGACGATAAGCGCTCCCGAGTCTTCATGCTTTTTCACCGTGTCAGCAAGGACATTGTCCGCGTCGATGCTGAGAAAAGCCTCCGCGGCGGGCAGCGTACCTTTGTGTGGGCTTGCCGCTACTGCATGCATCGGTGCGTTCAGCTCGAAGCCTTCGAGGACCGTGCCGTTGCGCCAGTCGCCCCCGTGGGGATACAGCGCATAGGTGAATGCATGCAGGCCCTGGTCCGCTTCCGGATCGGGGTCAACCGGCGCGCGCAACAGCGACAGCCGCAAGACATTGCCGCGCACGTCGTAACCGTATTTGCAGTCGTTTAAAAGGCTCACGCCGTAGTCGCCTTCCGACAAATCGGCCCATCTCTGAGCAGGCACTTCGAACCGCGCGCGGTCCCATGCCGTATTCGTATGGGTGGCGCGCTCGATGGCCGCGAACTGGATCTCGTAGGCGGCGCGGGCGGCCCGTACGTCCACTGGAAATGCGGTCTTGAGCAACACGTGCCGCTCATGCCAATCCACCGTCGTAACAAAATCGACGCGCGCGCTGTTTGCAGTCAATACAATGTCCTGCGTGACCGCGCTCTTCTCGGATTTCCACGCTACGCGCAGAACGGCGCGCAATGGCCCATTCTCGATTGCTTCGACCGACTGAAGGCGCAGTGTATCGAGGGGCAGCTCGTCGAAGTTGTGGTCCATTTCCCACGCATCAAAATTGTGAGGCCGGTCGTCAAACATCTGGAGAATATTGGCGCGCTGTCCTTTTGGAACGACCTCGCGATCCTCAGTCTTGTCATAAATGCTTTGTATTCGGCCTTTTCTGTCGAGTTGGATTCGCAGACAGGCGTTTTCGAGGGTGCGCCCCGCAGCTCTGGGGCAATCGCTTGGCTCGGCGGTTCGGTTCCCGGGAACCACGCGATAGAGGGTGTAGCCCAAGGGCGGCACGGCCTTGACCTCAAACAGAAGCCGGTCCTCGCCCAAACGTTGATATGCCGCCGCGGCGCCGTCGGGACCTATCACGGAAAAGCCGCTCTTCGGAAGGTCTGCTGATACCTCGACGACGCCGTCGCGCACCCACGAAAGGGTGTTGAACACGAGAACCGGCGCGCCTTCGCCCTGCGTGTCGATTTGCTTGGTCAGGAAAGTTAGGGCCCGTTTCTGGACGCCTTCGGCCAGGGTCCGGGCCTCGGCATAGTCGATGTCGGCTTGCGTGTACACTTCCGTAATGGATGAGCCGGGTAGGATGTCGTGAAACTGGTTCGTCAAGACGGTTTTCCAGGCCTTGTCGAGCGTTTCCTGGTCATAGGGTCCGCCGTTCATGAGCGCCGCTGCGCTGAAGAACTCGGCATCGCGCAGGAGCATCTCCATCTTGCGGTTGTTGCGCTTGGTGCGCGCCTGCGAGGTTTGACACGCCCGGTGCAGTTCGAGATACAGCTCGCCGTTGAAAACGGGCAGCGTATCCAGCGGACTCGTCTCGAGCATGCGATCAACGCAGTCCTGGACCCGGCCAAACTCGCACTTCGGAATGCCGACGATGTTCTTGAGACGCATGCCGGTCTCGATCATCTTGGGCGTCGGACCACCGCCCCCATCGCCATAGCCAACGGGATAGGGGAGTTCCTCCACGCGTTCCTTTTGTTTGAAGAGATTCCAGTGTTTTACGCAATCGCCTACGGTGAGCATGCCGTTATAGTTGAGGGGAGGCATCAGACCGAGCACCCGCGTGCCATCCGCTCCTTCCCATTGAAAGAGGTCGTAGGGGAACTCGGTGAACCGCGACCAAGCAATCTTTGTGGTGACAAAGGTCTCTACCTGCGCTTTCTTGAGGATTTGCGGAAGCGACCATGTGTAACCGAAGGCGTCGGGCAGCCAGGCCAAGCGCGATTGGACGCCAAACTCGCGACGGAAAAACCTGTTGCCATACAGCAACTGGCGCACAAGCGATTCACCCGACGGGATGTTGCAATCCGGTTCGACCCACATCGCGCCCAAGGGTTCCCAGCGCCCCGCTTTTACGTAATGCTTGATGCGCTCAAACTGCTCGGGGTAGTGCTCCTTCATCCATTCATATTGGACCGGTTGGCTGCAAACGAAATAGAACTCGGGGTAGCGGTCGAGGAGGGTGAGCACCGTCGAGAATGTACGGCCGCACTTGCGCTTCGTCTCGCGCAACGGCCATAGCCAAGCCGTATCGATGTGCGTTTGGCCCGCCAGAACCAGTTTGCCCATGCCGAAGCTGGCCTCGAATTGCTTGAGCTCTCTCCGCAACATCCGTTGGGCTTTGGCCAGCGTTGCCTTATAGGAATTCTCCCTCTTATGCTGCAAGTCAACGCTCTTGACGGCGGTATTCAGCAATTCCATGAGCCGACGCTGCGGCGCGAAGTTGCCGTCCAGGTGCTCGCAGACGTCGAGCACAACGCGGCAGTCCCAGTAAAACGACCAGGCAAGGGGCTCCATAGCCGCGATGTCTGCGTAAGCAAAATAGTGATGCTCGTCAAACCGGACGCTGGGGACGGACTCGAGGGCAATCTCATAGGTTTCGCCCCTTGCAGCCTTATCGGTCAACGTAATTGTATCCCGGTTAGGGTCAAGCCCCTGAACCGGTTTGCCGTTGACGTAGGCAAGCGACTCGCCGCCCGGTCGGATCAGTGCAACAACGTGGCGGCCTTCCAGGGCCGCAGGGATCTGGACGCGCATTCGGAACCACGTCGTCTGGTCAAATCCGCCCCACCGTTGATGGACCTCGAAAGGCTGCCACCCTGTCTTTGGGGCCCGTTCCGGGCCTTTCCCCAGACCGGTGACGCAGTACTCGATCCATGGAATAGGGTGCTTGTCCGCGTAGATCGTTTCTTCGATCTCGCGAAGGCGTACTAAAACCTGACGCGCCTCGATGCTTCGTTCAGCTTCAAAACTTGGCATAGCGGCGGACCCTTATGCTATGAGTGAAATGAGAACACAACACCCGTGCTGTATGCCGGTGGGGCGCCGGATATAGACGAACAGGACAACCCGCTCTAGCGGATTGCCCTGTCGGTCCTTTCTTCCGGGAGACTGAGCACGCCCTTAGTGGATGGGCGTCGATTCCTTGTCATAGACGCACCTGCCGTTCTTCCAAAGCCGGACCCCTTTGACCAGGACGGTCAACTGGATCCTGCCGCCGTCTTTCCCGGCGTACGTCCTGGCAATTCCCTGCGGCAGAACACCCTCGGAGGCCCCCCGTTCACGAGACACACCCTCTCTCCCAAAGGAATCCAACCGTAAGGCCGTTTCATTGACCTTTGTGCCTCGAGGATTGGCCACCGGGCGCTTCTGTCCCTTTTAAGGCCAGAAGCGCAACCGCTTCGCCTTTTTGCAGCCATGGCGCCGTCCTCTTCAACTGCTGAGGCCAGCGCTACACAGAACCCCCGACCACTCGGCACAACCGCCCCTTGCGAAGCGGCCGATCTCCCTTTTACTGCTCTTTCGTGGTCTGGTTGCCGACGCACCCCGAATTAAGCGTCGAGACGTTGGTTCAGCCGCCTTCGCCCGCTTCGGTCTCGGCGCCGGCCTCTCCCGTGGTCTCTTCGGTGGTCGTGTCGCCGGTTGTGTCAGACGTCGGCTGGGTACAACCCGCGCTCGCCAGAATCGCCAACGTCACCAGTACCATTGCCAGTAGCTTCTTCATCTTCGGTCCTCCTTGCTGCGTTTTAACCCAGAATCTTCCGCTAGGGAACTGCTGCTATCATAGCATTCGCGCGCGCAGATTCCAATCCTTTTCTCGATGGTGAAACAACGACGGCAACTTCAACGCCCGTTCCGGCTGTCTCGGGCGCCAAGTTCCCTGCTTTGATTGGGGTTCCGGCAATGCATTGGATGCCCCGCTGGTTATTGTGTATGCTGTAAAGGTATGGATGGTCGCATACTGATAATCGATGATGAGAAGGGCGTCCGGCGTGTTCTCGAGCGTTTGGTCGAACGTTGCGGGTTCGCTGCCGAAAGCGTTGCAACTGTCGAGGAAGCGCAAGCCAAGCTCGCAGCGAACGGCTATGACCTTGCTATCGTGGACCTGCTCATGCCCGAGCATGACGGCTTCGAGCTTCTCGAGTGGATGCAGAACCATGTGCCCTCCGTTGTCGCCATCGTCCTATCGGGAACAACGTCCGTAAAGGATGCCTGCCGCGCCATACAAAGCGGCGCCTATGACTTGCTGACGAAGCCCATTGAAGACGTCGATCTCCTGCGTCATCGTTTGAATCGGGCCCTTGACCACAAACGTCTTGTCGAAAGCCGGGACGAACTGCTCAAAGAACTGGCTCAAATGAACATTGAACTCGAGAGCCGGCTCAAGCAGCTCGAGACCGCTTACCAAATGCTCAAGAGACATGCGAGTGCGATGCAGCTCGACCTGAACCGCGCCATGTGGATCCAACGGGGGCTTCTCCCTCGCAACGTACCTTTCCCGGAGCGGCTGTCGTTTTCTGTTGTCTTTCGACCTGCAAGCAAGGTGGGCGGCGACCTCTACGACGTTTTTAAGGTCGATGGCCGCCGCGTAGGCCTCTATGTCGCGGACATTTCCGGGCACGGCGTCAGCGCGGCAATGCTTACGGTTTTTCTCAAACATGCGGTCGGTCCTCCACTAAACCCAGGAAACGGTGCGGCCTCTGCCGCGCCTAGCGACGTACTGGTCAAACTCAACAAGACGGTACTCTCCGATGAGTTTCACCGCGATATGTTCATCTCGATGGTCTACCTTCTTATCGATGTCGAGACGGGGGAAGTCAGCTTCGCCAACGCAGGTCATCCCCCCGTGCTCATCCGCCGGGCCAGCGGCGAAGTGGAACGCCTGAGACTGGCGGCGCCTGCCCTCGGGATCGACCCCGACTGCCGCTATCCGCAAAGCAGTTTCCGTCTCGAGCATCAAGACACGATCATTCTCCACACAGACGGGGTCACCGATGTGCGCAACCCGAGCGGCGGTTTCTTTGGTCTTCCTCGCCTTCAGCGGGCCGTCGAGATCAGTCAACCTCACGCGGACATCATCACGCGCAACATCGAGACGCAGCTCGACGCATTTGCCCAGGGGCGGGCCCTTCCTGACGATGTGACGGTTGTCGCTCTGTGCGCCGAGCCGCAACGGGAACCTGTCGAAAGCGAGGCCCGGGTTTCTGAACCGCTGCCTTCTACACCAATGCCTCAGGAGCCAGGTGCAGGTCAGCTTATGACCAGAATTCAGAGCGACCGCCGGTTCGTTGTTATCTCCGGGCCCGGCACTTGGCGCGAAGCTCAGCGGCTTTTGGACCTCTCGAACCACGCCAAGGGCGCAGGGTTGCAGGGCGTCGTGCTCGATCTTTCGCAATGCACCCATCTCGACAGCACCTTTCTCGGGGTGTTGCACGATATTGTCCGCAGTTTTTCCGAAACGGACGCCTGCATTTTCGAGATTCAGAACATTCCCCGGCCGGTTCTAAACGAGATTACCCAACTCGGGCTCACTGACGTGCTGGCCCATTTCCGCATCGAGGCCGTCCCCTTGCCGGAGTCGATGCGCGCAGCACCCGAAACAATGCTGCGCTCCGCGGACATGGGCCGTCTTCTGCTTCGGGCTCATGAAGCGCTGGTCGAGGCGGACCCACGCAATGCCGACCGTTTTGCAGCAGTACTCGACGTCCTCAGACAGCAAGCCCGGCTTTCAGAAACTGCCGTCGAAGAGACAGAGGAGTAAGTCTTCATCTGCGCCACGCAGGGTTTAATCCGATGCATACGGCGTGATAGACTCTCTGTTCTGTGGTGAAACGGCCGGGAATTGCCTAAGATCGCTGGTCTCGATGAACATCACCTTCGTCATTCCAATTCACAACGAACGCGAGACGCTTGCTCCGTTGGTCGAGCAGATTATCGAGCATAGTCATCCCCATACGCCCCATGTCTTGCTCATCGACGACGGCAGCACGGACGGTTCGTATGAAATGATGCGGGAGCTCAGCGACCGCTTCGAGGCCGTCGAGTCCATCCGGCTACGGGGCCATTTCGGGAAATCGACAGCTATGGCGGTAGGGTTTGCCCGGGCGCAGGGCGATCTCGTTTTTACCATGGACGGCGATCTCCAAGACGACCCACAGGAGATACCCCGCTTTATCCAGAAGATCGACGAGGGTTTTGATTTGGTCAGCGGTTGGAAAACCGACCGAAAAGACCCTTGGCACAAGACCTTCCCCTCACGTATTTACAACG
>CAZBQH010000232.1:0-3324 GCA_964493915.1 uncultured Nitrospiraceae bacterium | reverse complement strand
GAGGTCGGCGGCGATGGGTGAGCCCGCGGCGGCGGCCAGATCGACCGACCAGAGCCGGTGGGGTGCGCTGTCGGTTTCGTCAATGGCAAGCAGCGACCCATGGCTCGTGCCTACCAGAAACTCGACACGCCCATCGGCGTCGACGTCGCAAGAGATTGCGTCTGATGCGGTCGCCTGCAAATCGAGCTCCCAGCATACGGATCCATCGTCCGTGTCGATGCAGGCGAAGTCACCGTTCTGGCGTCCGAATCCCATCCGCCAGAAGCCTTCCCTCCCGGGGCGAAACCCTTCGCGGGCGCATCGACTCTCGCCCGCCGTGGGCAGCGTGTACCAGAGAGGTTCGCCGGTCAGCGACAAGGCACCCTGGAAGTAATGTCCCGATACGAGGCAGACGAGAGGCTCTTCTGAAGGGCGCGAAAGAATGACCGGGCAGGTATACAATCCTTGGCTGGGCTGGTTAAAGATTTTCGGCGGAAACAGGGGCCCCACAAGAAACTCGCCCGTTGGGCCCCACGCCACGCAGTAGAAATCAGGATTCGTGAACACGAGGTCCTCGTTGCCGTCGGAGTTCACATCGTAGACTGAGGCGAGATTCACGCTCGGGCCCCAGTAGCGCTCCGAATTCGGCACTTGGGAGCGTTCCCACACAATGGTGCCCGTTCGTCCGTCGAGCACCGCGCTTCGCACGGAAGGAGTTCCCGCCCAGACATAGAGGTCATCGCCCGTATTTCCAGTGAACCGGCCGTGACGCAGGTAGGCCTTGCGCGGCTGAGGCAAACCCGGCGTAGGCGGTTCAGGAAAGGTGGTCTGCCACTTAACAATATCCTGCTGCCGCAAATCACGCGTGGTCACAACGGGCAACGCAGCAGGTGAAACCTTTATCGTCGCGACATCCAGTGCGCCATCGCCATCGAAATCGGCAATGGCCGGCAGCGCATCGCTATCCAGGCGCCTGATTTCCTTCAGCGCATCGCCCTCAATTTCAAGGACGATCGCCATGGGTTCCTGATACACAACCAGTTCGTTGAGCCGGTCTCCGATAATATCCGCCGCCAACAGGTCCGGAAACGGCGGACCCTGAATCGCCGGCACCGCCGAGAAATCCACGGGATTCGACGGCGGAGGATCGGAATACGGGTGGAGTGCAACGCTGCCATCGGTGATTGAAAGCGCCACCAGCCCGTCGGGGCCCCGCAACAGCGGGCCATCAGCCTCGGTGCGGTCGAGCGCGGTGAAGTTCTCATCAGACCACACAATCTCGAGCACATCGTTCCTGACGCTGAGCAGCGCAGCACCGTTCAGTGTCGTGCGTGTGGGATCGTTGGTGCGATTGGCCAGGATGTCCGACGCACCATCGTCGTTTACGTCGGCGAGGACCGTTGCTACGAATCCCGGTGCGCGGTATTTGAGGCGTCCGTCCACGGCATCGTATGCCCGCACGAGCCATTGCCTGTTGCCCTCGGAATTGAACATGGACACGACAATTTCGAGGCTGCGATCACCGTCCACATCGGCGTAGGGTGGCGTGGGCCACGTGGTAGCGACCTTGCCGGTGGTCACGCTTTCATCCCATCCGTGGGACCACGCCTTCTCCATCACACCGTCCTTGTTGAGTAGGACTTCATGGTGCTGGGCGAAGTCGGCGATGCACAGGAAGTCTTCGCGGCCGTCGCCGTCGAGATCGACGAATTCGATGTGGCCGTAACTGCGGACGTTGGCGGGCGACACATCCCACTGCGCGAATTGTTTCACCGCGCCCGTGGCCGCATCGAGAAACCACATGCGACTATGGGTTTCAATGACCAACTCCTTCGCACCGTCGCCGTCAAGGTCGGTCTGCAGGAGCGAGGGGAAGCATGTGTACTGGTCAAAGGCATACTGCCATTGCATCTCGGGGGGCGCGCCGGACTCCGGGAACGCGAACAACGCAACGTAGCCGTTGTCTTTGTCGGGAGGATAACCGTGCATGATCACGACAAGCTGTTCGTCTTTGCGGCCGGGCAGGTAGTTGCCTGCGTACAGGGTCCACGAATACGACATGGGCTCGACGTCGTACCGCCAGAGCAGGCGACCGTCTTCGAGCGCCACGAGCGTCGCCGCGCCGTACGGTTGCGTTGGACGCCCCGCCTCCAGCGCGACCTCGATGACGTTGTCGCCGTCCAGGTCGCGACAGGCCACGATACGCGAGAAATTCAGTCCCGGCGGATGGCATTCCCACAATCGGTTGCCCGAGGTGTCGAAGCACAGCAGCGCGCCCGACACGATGGCGAGTCCGACGTGGCCGGTTCCGTCCGGCAAGGCAACCGAGGTGATGGCGGGCCGGATGCGCGGCAGGTCGTACACCGCGCGCACCTTGGGGGCTTTGGCGATTTTGCCAGGCAGCGGCTGATACGCCGTCAACTGCTTGTTCTGGCGGAGTTCCGGCCAGTCTCCGGGCGCGGCGTTAACGCCCTTCACCAATACCGCCACGGCGCACGCACAGATCACCATGGGGCGATACGACATTCACTGGGCTCCCGTTCGCTATGAAGCAGAAAACACAAGTATACCCCGTCGTAATCCTGAACCTTAAACAAGGATACCCGCTGATTATCCGGTCACCGGTGCTTTTCGTTCCTCTGCACCTGTTCCCGGGCATACTGTTCCAGCCGCTCGCGTACAAGCTCCGGTTCCGTGCCCCGTAATTCGGCTTGGACGTCTAGCGGTACCTGCAGGACGGCTTCAAGGGCCGATACCGCGGACAGATAGAGCCGGTCATTTTCGGACTGCACATGTTCGAGAAGGCGTGGGACGAGCACGTCCTGGTGGTCTTGAGCGAAGCCGCTAGGGCGATAAGCGAAGACAGGGTCCCGGAAAACGGAGATATCCTGATACGACAGTCCTGCTTCCAGGCGCTTCACCAGCACTGCATCTGTACGCGGCGAGCGGATGTAATGGAAGGCAACGTACGGGATCAAGTTTGATTCCAGCGTGCGTTCTTCGTACGTGCGCACCAAGTCCGCGCCGGCATCGTCGCCAAGAGCATAAAGAATCCAGGCGCCCAGAAACGCGAATTCCTCATCGGCTTGTTGATAATTCTCGCGGACTGTTGGAAGTGCATCGGAGCCTTGCGCAATAGCCAGGCCCATCAACGCGGTCCAGCGCAAAGCTTCAACATAGGTGTCTCGGTCTTTTTCGGACATTTTGTGCCATTGCTTGTCAGGATACGCGCGGTATCGTTTGAGATTCTTTTCTTTCGTGAAGGGTTTCAGAAGTGGAGGGGCTTTTGTCGGCGCATGGCGCGCGAGGTACAACATGGCTGTTCGCCACGTACCCATTTGCCTG
>CAZBQH010000231.1:0-13758 GCA_964493915.1 uncultured Nitrospiraceae bacterium | reverse complement strand
CCGGTATTCGCGACAGGCTGGGGGAGGATGCGGCTCGCTGATGCTGGATACATCCGAAGCACGTGGAAAAAATGGCCAGATAAAAAGGAAGCCGAGGGTCAGGCTGGGGGGGGGAGACCTGACCCCCGGCAAGGCTTGGGCAACACTGCTTGCCCAAACCGGGTACCTTCATTATACACGAAAAAACTCAAAGATCAAGTGGAATTCTCGGATCTTGTTCAAAGTAGTTGCGTCAAGCCCGTCAAGAGGTGTAGGCCGTGTCCCCTAAGTCATTGCAACAGAAGATCTTGCGCCGTAGTCAAGGAGCTCGCGGCATGGGACTTGCCTCTCGTCCAACCTCGGGAAAAACTCATGCCCGCCAGGGACCGTACCCTAAGTTTCCCGGGCACGCAGAGCCCAACTCGCCCGTCGCACTTCAACCTTCGGAAAAGCGTTCGGCTCGCCGGCGGGTCCGCCTATTGCCCTACAGGCTGCGTTGCCCGAGGTTTTCAGAAAGCCTCACCGCTTCCTGGACACCCGCTGCTGAGCGCCCGTCGCTTGTCTTTTGCGGCGAAGGACTGGGCAACGGACCGCAAATGCGCCGCGTGTTGTTACATCTTGCGCATGAAGGCCGCCATCGCTGTAACGGCAACATCCATGGAAAAGGTGAACAGCTCCCAGAACCGGACCCACTTGGCGCCCCACTCGTAGACCGGCGTCTCAGCCGGGCTCGGCATGCTCATCAACCGAATGTGTTTCATCGTATGGTTTTCCCTTCGTTCCTCACACGTCTTTGCCGCCAAACGCGCTTCGATAGGCGACCGTTCCGCGTCCCTGGCTTTGCCTGTTGACGCATTTGAGCTCACGTTGCACGCCCTACTCGCCGGCCGCGTTAATCAGAGGGTAGGATTCAAAGCGGCCCATTCGCTTGAACGGGAGGTAGATGTACCGGACTCTGCCGACGATGTTGGCGATGGGCGTCGTCTTTTTCTGCCAGACGTGACTGTCGTCGCTGTTGTTGCGGTTGTCGCCGAGCACAAACACCTCTCCCTCCGGTACTTTGACCGGCGTACGCAAGGTGTACAGCATCGCCTTTTCCATGGTGTAGGGCTCGGAAGCATACTCGCCATTGATGTAGAGCGCCCCCATATCAATGGCGAGAACGTCGCCTGCTACGCCCACTACCCGCTTGACAAGATACTCCCCTGAGTTCTCGGGATCTCGCAGCACGACTACGTCGCCCCGTTGGTAGGTTCCGTCTTTCAGCGTAAAAATGTAGTCGTGCGGATAGAGAGTCGGTTCCATCGAGGCCGAGGGGATCTTGAAAGGATGGATACCGCGCCAAAGGATGAAGTACAACAGGACGATGCTGCACCCGAGCACAAGAAGATAGAAGATCTGGCGGCCATTCGATCGGTGCTTCGACAGACGCATCCACGGTTCTCCCGCAAGGCCGACTAGGACGTAGCTTCCGTGAGCAGCTTTTGAGCGGCTGCACTGTCGGGATGGATTTTGAGAGCCTCGCGGAGTTTTTCTGCTGCCTTTTCCTTGTCCGGTTTGCGCAGCCAAGCCCGTGCCTGATTGAGGATGGCGAAGAAGTATTTGTCCTGTTCTGAAGCCATGCTGGCGACTTGTTGCCAGGCCTCGGCGGCTTTCTGCCAGTCCACATCGACTCCAAACCGCTCGGCGGCGAAGAAATTGACGGCATAGTCTTCCGCAAGGTCGTAATCGTCGGGCTTGAGTTTCAGGGCCTGTGCAGACATTTTCATAGCTTCTCTGAACACTTTGGCCCGGTCCCATTTATACCGTTTTTCAATCTCTTGGGGATGGATGAGGTAGATCTGCACGAGGTTGAAGAGAAAATCAGGATTGTCTGGTTCGAGTTCAATCGTCTTTTCGAAGTAGCCTAATCCCTTGTCGTACTGCCCTTGATGGCAGTAATGAATCGCCAGATTGTTGAGAGGTTCGGGGAACTCGGGGTCGAAGCGCTCGGCTTTCAGCCAGTTCTTAATAGCCGCATCAAAGCGTTTGAGGTCGTACAAGAGCTCGCCCTGATATGTCAATGCGCGCGGATTGTCAGGGTACTTGGACAGGACATAGTTATAGGCTTTCTCGATAAGTCCCAACCGATGCTCGGCCGCCGCCAGTTTGTCCTCCTTCAGTTCTTCCTCGCCGGCCATCATGTATTCGGCAGCCAGTTTTTGGTCCCACTCGATGAGCGCCCGCTGTTGCCAATCGAAGTCGCGCACTGTCTGAACCAACTTCTGCTCGTCGTCGGCTAGACTAGACAGACTGGACAGTTCCTGGGGCAGCGGTTCGTTGATGAACGGTTGTGTCGGCAAGACCAGGAACAGGGCCCCCATCCACAATAGCATGTTAGGCATCTCTTAATCCTTAGTTAGATTGCCTGGAACCGCTATTGTAACATATCCGGCGGCACTTCCATTCATTGCCCCCAGATTCTGGTCATTGCGAGCTTTGAGCTTCTGGATCGTGCCGTGCAGGCTTTTCCCCATGCTGAGATCAGCGGAACGCTTCAAAGGAGTTCAGGCGAGTTGATTTGACCCGAAGGGGGTGATAAGGTGCGTTGCCCTAAACTATAGGGCAAGACAGACGGAACCTTGGGGATTGGCGTCAAGGCCGCGTGCCTGTGTGTGGGCCGGCCGGTTGCTCTTTATTAAAGAGATGGCAGTCCTTCTGGGCATCGAGATATGGCGTCTGTCGTGAAGGAGTCAATCCGAGTCAGAGGGGGTTCGAGTCGCAAAATGAGGCATACATGCATGTCAAAGGAGGCATTCCGCTATGGATCTGGGTGAGGCGGCGTTTAAGGGCGAAAAACCCATCGATGTGAAGGTGAATGTGAAGCCTGTTTTTGTCTTTCTGGCGCATCATAATGCCGCCGAAGGGCCGTGCCGTACCGGGACTCCCGAGCAACTGGATCCAGCGGCGGAAAGGCGCCATGCGCAGGAGGCATACGCCAGTTTTTCGGATCAGCTCAAGATCCAGAGCCCTGCAGCCAGAGTGCTCGATCCGGTCTTTATCGAGCACGGCGACGACTGGTTGGTCAGGGCGGAGGAATACCAGAAGCTCGACAGGGACGTGGACGAAGTGGATCTCTACCTTGTAAGCGGCCGGTCCTTGAATCAGTTTTTTGCGGTCAAACTGGGCGAGCACTACCGAAAGCCGGTGGCTATGGTCGGCGTAGAGTTGGACGGGCTGGTTCCAATGGGATGCGACATGGCTTCCCATCTGCGAGCCAAAGGTCTGGAAGCCTATGTGTCGCTGGGCTGGGGCGAGTTTGACGAGCTGTTGTCGCTGATGCAGGCCCGCAAAGCTATGCGGCGGACCCGGGTCCTGCGAGTGACCCAGGGCCAGTTTGACAATGTCAACGGCAGTTTCTTGGACCCTTCCCATTTCCAGCGTTATTTGGGCCTCGAGGCTGTCGACGTTCCTATCAAAGCGTATGCGGCTGAGTGGGATCGGGTGCGGCAGGATCGGGACGCCTGGCGCCTCGCGGAGCAGACGGCAAGGGCCTTGGTGCAGCAGGCGCAAGATGCCCGTATCGAGACGCACTATGTCGCCAACGACGTTGTTTCTTATCTTGCCGCCAAGTCTCTCATGGAGGCTTACGGCTGTAACGCCTTTACCATCGACTGCTTCGAGATTTGCCCGGATGGGCGGGTAGCCGCGGATCGCGAGACGGTTCCGTGCTTGACGCATACGCTCTTCAAAGATCAGGGAATCCCCTCGTCGTGCGAGGGCGACATCTGCGTTCTTTCGGCCATTGGGCTCGTGCAAAGCCTGGCCAAGAAGACTGCCTATATGGGCAATCTCTTTCTTGTCAGCCGCGAGGACCATCTGATCAAGATACTGCACGACGTACCCGGTCTTAAGTTGAAAGGTTATGATGCCCCCGATGTGCCGTACGAGCTTCAGAACTTCACGCTGGGGGGCTGGGGCACGACGGTGCGCTATGACTTCTGCCAGGACAAGGGCCAGCAGGTGACCATTGCAAGGGTGAACCCCTCGGCAGACAAGCTGATGGTCACCAGGGGCACGATTGCCGGTTGTGCGGGCATGAACAGCCCGAGCTGTTCTTTGCAGGTCATTATCGAGGTCGCAGATCCCGTTGACTTCTTCCACAAGGCTGTGGACTTCGGCAATCACTCGGCCATGGTCTACGGCGACTATGCCCCGCAGCTCCGGGCCTTGGCCGGTCTCATGCACATGGGAGTGACGGAAGCCTAGAAGTACTCCGGGTAGTGCCAGTCCGAGGGGCAGGGGTTGAAAGAGAAAACCGTCAAGCGCCTCAACAGGACGGCGACGCATCAGGAAGTGACGGCTCATCTTTCCCGATGGTGCATTCTTCGTCGAGGTGATGGGAGGGTGAGCGGCTTTTGAGGGGGCTAAGACTGATTTGACGGAAGAAGGGAATACCCATGTCAAGACTTCATCTACTATGCAATGCCCACCTGGATCCTTATTGGCTTTGGGAGTGGGAGGAAGGCGCCGCGGAGGCCCTCTCGACGTTCCGCACGGCAGCGGACCTTTGCGAGGAGTTCCAGGGCTTCGTTTTCAACCACAATGAAGCGCTTTTATACCGTTGGGTTGAGGAATACGAACCCGAGCTGTTCAAGCGCATCCAGCGGCTCGTGTCCGAGGGCAAGTGGCATATCATGGGAGGGTGGTACCTGCAACCCGATTGCAATATGCCAAGCGGCGAGTCGTTCGTGCGCCAGATTCTGCTTGGAAAGACCTATTTCCGGGAGAAGTTCGGGGTCGAGCCCACTACGGCGATTAACCTCGACCCGTTTGGCCATACGCGCGGTCTGGCCCAGATTATGCACAAAAGCGGCTATGACTCGTATGTGTTTTGCCGTCCCGGCCCCGAGGATTGCGCTTTGCCGGCGAACGAGTTCGTTTGGGTGGGTTACGACGGCTCCGAGATTATCGGTCACCGGGTGTCCGGGTGGTATAATTCACAACTGGGGAAGGCGCGGGACAAGGTCGAGAACTGGATCAAGAACAACCGCGGCAGAGATCTCGCGCTCTTGTTGTGGGGCGTTGGCGATCATGGCGGCGGCCCTTCCCGCAGAGACCTTGAACAACTCAGAGACCTGATGACGAGCACAAGGGAGGTCGAGATTCAGCACTCGACCCCGGAGCAGTACATCAAGGAGCTCAAAGCGTCCGGCGCAAGTCTTCCGCGTCACGAAAAAGACATGAACCCATGGGGTGTGGGTTGCTACACATCCCAGATCCGCATGAAACAGAAGCACCGGGAACTCGAAAACGCCATCTATGGGGTCGAGAAACTGGCTTCAAACGCGGCGATTCAGGGCCTGATGGCCTATCCAAAAGACGATACCGCGGCCGCGCTGCGCGACTTGATGGTGGCGGAGTTTCACGACATTCTGCCGGGGTCTTCTATTCAACCTGTCGAGGATGCGGGTTTGCGCTTGCTCGATCACGGCCTCGAGGTCATGTCCCGCCTGAAGGCGCGCGCGTTTTTTGCACTGGCGTCGGGACAGCCAAAAGCGAAGCAAGGGGAGATTCCGGTCCTGGTCTACAACCCGCATCCGTATGTGGTCAGGACGATCGTGGAATGCGAGTTCAACTTGCCCGATGTAAACTGGGAGAGGCAGTTCACGCGCCCGGTTGTATACCAAAACGGCCGGCATGTGCCCAGCCAAGTCGATCAAGAAATCAGCAATCTGAACCTCGACTGGCGCAAGCGTGTTGTTTTCCTCGCTGAATTGCAGCCGTCGCAGATGAACCGTTTCGATTGTCAGCTCGAGGTCTTGCCGGAGCGGCCCAAGCCGGTTTTGCGGCCGGAAAACAACGAGATTCGCTTCCATAGCGACGAACTTGACGTGGTTATCAACTGCAAGACCGGCTTGATGGATAGCTACGCTGTGAACGGCGTTGAGTACCTTGACAAGGGCGCTTGTCAGCCCCTCGCTGTCGCGGACGACGAGGACCCTTGGGGCATGCGGGTTCATAGCTACCGCAACGTAGCGGGTACGTTCAAGCTGATGTCGCCGGAGCGCGGAACACAATTCAGCGGCGTGAAAGAAGGCGTACTCCCCTCGGTGCGCGTCGTCGAGGACGGAGAGGTCCGGGCGGTCGTTGAGGCGCTCTTCGAATACGGCGACTCTTTCGCCGTGTTGACCTACAAGCTGCCTAAACGCGGCACAGAGGTCGAGGTTCACGTCCGCGTGCAGTGGAACGAAAAGAACACGATGCTCAAGTTGGCCCTTCCAACGGCACTGACCAAGGGTCAATACATAGGTCAGGTGGCCTACGGCGTAGGGCTTCTGCCGTCTAATGGCGACGAAGCGGTCGCCCAGAAGTGGATGGCCGTAGTCGAAGGCGACAAGGCCGTCACCTGTATCAATGAAGGCACTTACGGCTCCGATTGCGCCGGCGGCGAGATCCGGCTGAGCTTGCTGCGTTCGCCGGCTTACTCCGGGCACCCCATTGGCGACCGGCCCGTTGTGCCGCAGGACCGTTTTACGCCGCGCATCGACCAAGGCGAGCGCCGCTATCGCTTCTGGCTGAATGCCGGGGACAAGGGCGAACGGCTCAAGCGTATCGACCGCGAGGCATTGGCCCACAACGAAAAGCCTACGGCGCTGTCGTTTTTCCCATCCGGCAAAGGCGCTCTGCCTATGCCGTTGGCAGTGCTCGACGACGAAGCGGTTCAGCTCGCCGCGTTGAAGCAAGCCGAGCAGGGCAGCGGCTATATCATCCGGTTGTTCGAGCCTACCGGCCAGGCTCGGAACGTGACGCTCGAGTTGCCTCCCTTAGGCATGAAGGAGCGGATTTCCCTTGGGGCGTTCGAGATTAAGAGCCTCCGCCTCGATCCCGCGAAAAAGACCTTAACCGAGGTAGACCTCCTCGAGCGGGGGTGAAACAAGGAATCGGAGCTATCCGTGGGCGTGCGTGGGCCGCTCCGCTTTTTATGTCGCGGGGAAGGGCTTGTCTGCTTGGCTGCTGCGCATGTTTCCGGGCTGCTAAGGCAGCGGGAGTACGACGTGATGGCCGACCGCTCTACGCGTTCACGTCCGCGGAACGAGGCGGAACTCGTGCAGCGACATCGCGTAAGAGCTGCCCTGAGGCGAAGATGAGTGGCCGGTCCAGTTCGCCGCGTAGCAAAGCCACATCGTCATTCCGTCGCCGCTGATGAACTTCGAGGGAATGTTCACAAAATAAGCCTGTCTGCCGAAGGCCTCCATGTAGGCGATCATCCGCCAGGGACCCTCAAGCGAGTCGGCCTCGAGGAGGTAGGTGTCAAAAGTCGAGAAAACTTCCCGGCCCGTCGATACGCACATGAAATACTTGCCGAGCGGTGCATTGTACGTAGCCGTTACACAGCCGGTATGCCCCTTCCATTCAAAAACAGGTTTGATGTCCTCGAAATCTCGAACCCAGAGGGCTTTGCCGTTCCTGTCGCGCCCAGCGAAGAAGTCGTATTTGGTCACATCGTTGATATTGGCGGGGGTGGGCGTTACGCGAGCCAAGTAAATCTGGTCGCCCAGGATCCATGACTGGGGCGAGAGGGGATCCGTATTGCCGTGAGCGGTGAGGTAAGCTTTGCCGTCAGGCGCGTGTTCCATGTTTTTCCCAAAATCCACGAAATGAGGCGAGCCCATCTTGATTTTCGTGTAACGTTTGATTTCGGTGTCTGCATCCGCCGCGTACCGGTCGACCGTCTCCCCGAACAAGTTGTTAAGGGGCGTGCACGGCGTTTCGGTCCATGTCTTGCCGAAGTCTGTCGAGTGCCGGAAACCTACGAATGGCCCGAGGAAGGTGTAGTTGCCGTTAGGCCGGCCGTCCCCGTTGAGAATGTAGGTCCCGTAGTACCAGACGCCATTGTGGACCAGCGTCCCACAGGGATAGCGGGTTGCGTAAGGCCATGGTCGCGATCTGTAGCTGCCGATATCAGTCACCGTGAGATGCAGCGGATCCTCGCCCTCGATAAGGCCCATACCTGTTGTCGCATCGGCGTTGTCGGAGTGAACAAAGGTCTCCGAGACGAAGCCGTCGGTATAGGGCGAGTATAGCTTGCCGTCGCTGGCCCAGGAAGGGTACCAGGTGTCGGCGCGGGTGTAGGATGCGTGGCGGCCGGTGAATTCAAGTCCCGCGAAAGAAGGAGAGGTTTCCAAGGGGCAATCTGCCGGAGGCGTCGAGGGCCAGCCTTTCGCGAACACCACCTCTTCGACAAGGAGGGAGTCGTCAGCAGCTTTTTGAGTGGTAACGCAGATTTGGACGGCTTCGAAACCCGTAGCCGCCGTCGCCGCTGGGATGGGCGGGTCGAGATCATTCAGGAGGACGGTGAAGCGCCCCCACTTCGGGTCGCTTTCATGGCGGTGAAATTGGATGCTCTTGTGGAGAACTCCCTCTTGGTCCTCGACGGCAAAGACTACTAGGCCTTCGGGGATCGTCATCCGAATACTGAAGACGTTCGTACCCGCGGGCGCTGAACACGGAATGGCGAGTCCTACAGTCGACGCGACAAGCGGTTCGCCCAGATTGATAGCATCGACATTACAGCAAAACGTCTTGTTGACCTTGAAGTCTTCCTGATCTACCTGCAGACGGACTGTTCCTTCGACGGCGCCTTGGTACGTTACGACTTGAAACGGGGAGAACCAGCCGCCGGTGTCATTGAACGCGAGCGTAGCGACGCGTTGGCCGTTCACGTAAAGACCGCATTGTTTCGCCCCAGACGTGCCGTTGTTATAGTAGACATTAAGCCGGTCGCTTCGAGAAAGATCCCTGAATTCGATGAAATCGCCCGATCTATCGCCAAATTCGCCGACCGCCTTGCTGCCCTGTGCCCGCGGGTCCGCATATACCGTGACGCCGCTGAGCACGGCGTCCTCTGCCTGGTAAACCGGGCCCGAGGGCGCATGTACCTCATAATCAAGGGCCAGCAGATGCTGTCCGTTGGCGACCTTGCGCACGACGGGATCCCTGACAGCGGCGCGGCCCTCAGACCAGCTTCGCCCGATACGTGTTCCTGGATCGACGTCGTGCCAGTCAACGGTGGTTTGATAGGCTGCGGCCGTCGAGCAAGCCAAGCATAAAGGACCCAGATAGGCCAGCACAGAGACAAGACTCATTCTTCGATTCCTTTTTGATGTCTTGGTTATTGGCGCAAAGCGGCCCGATGCGTAATCTAGCGAGGGGCCTTGCAGTGATCAAGATATTGAATGTCGGGCCCCATGCCGTTCTGCAACCGCATCGGGAATCAGACAGGCATTTGGACCTGGTTTCCCTTTAGTTCAGGGTTCCTCTGAGGTGCCGTTCAGTCTCTTGCTGGGGGACGAGGATTCGCGGTTCATTCTGTGTCCTCGCCGTTTTTGCTGGCGCCGCCCATCCCGAGCGACCTCAGAAAGCCGTCAATATCGATCTCATCTTCCGGAATACCGTGCTCCGGGTGAAACCGCAGCGGGTTGCGAATGTAGGCCCGATGACACTGGGGGCAGAGGTCAAACTGAAAGCTCTTATAAATCGTTTCCTCAATCTCGCGGGGGTCCCTGTGCTTTAACCGTTCGATAAGCTCGAGCATTTCCGCACGATGATCGCGCACCAGGTCGGCGAGTCCGATCTCGAGTTCGTCATAGGCTGCACGAACATCAATCTTTACGGTGTACCGCAGAGAGCCTTTGGGAAGCTCCCGTTGGCAGCCGTCGCAATGGCGCGTAAGCATAATTCCTTATCCTTATGTTCATGTATGTATCTAAAGAGAACAGCAACTCCCATCAAATAGAGTATACCAAAACGGGGAGTTGTGGGCTTAGGGAAGCACAATTGGCGCGAAGAACCGCAGATTAAGGCAGCGGCTTAGCCACCTGCCGGCTCGGAAGGTCCGGTCCTTCTCTGCCTTGAGATGGCCTTGCCGCTGCGGTCTGGGACCCGCTCGATTCCACCTCGAACCCAGCGGTCCACGTTGACTTGTTCAGCGCACGGGGCTGTTGCTTTGCTGTGGAAGCCGAAGAATGAACACGGCGCCCCGTTCGCCGTCTTGTCCGAGTGCAATCGTTCCGTTGTGACGCTGCAAGACGCTTTTGACGACCGCTAGTCCGAGTCCCGTTCCAGCCTCTCCTTTCGTTGAGTAAAATGTCTCGAAAATCCTGTCTGCGTCCTCTTCCCGAATGCCCGGTCCGGTGTCGCTCACAGCCAGGCAACTGTGTCCATCCTCATTCCAGGTTTGAATGACCAGTTCGCGTTCGTCCGTTTGATTCTCCATGGCTTGACAGGCGTTGGTGATTAGGTTGAGCACAGCCTGTCTCAAGAGCGAGGAATCGCCGTGAGGCCAGAGGAGTTCCGGAGCGAGCTCGGTTTCGACCTTTACACGCGTGCGCTTCAGCATGGGCGCGGCAATGTTCAGGCAAGTCAGAGCAATCTCATTCAGGTTGACTGGCGCGCGCTCCTGAGAATTGCTCCGCAGAAACGCCATCGTCGAGCGGATGATATTGGTGCAGTGATTGACTTGCTCCTGCATGACGGCCAGTCGGTCTTCGATGCGGGTGCTCGTGGGGAGTTTGCTGAGCGCCAGTTCGATGTTGCTGCCTATGACGGAAAGCGGCGTGCCGAGGTCGTGCAACATGCCCGACACGAACCGCCCCACTGTCTCGAAGCGATTTGCCTCGAGCGCTAGTTGCTCGAGCCGTTTGCTGTGCAAGGTCTCCTGACGTTTCTCGAGAGCCTTTGCGACATACTCGAGCATGGCCTCGTAGTTGAAGGGTTTGACGACGTAGGCGAACGCCCCCAGTTCGACGGCTTTCATGGCCGTTTCGAGTTCGCCGTAGCCTGTCAGGATGATAACTTCTACATCAGGGTAGTCGGCCTTGACGTGGCGGAGAAGGTCCACCCCCGACTTTCCCGGCATCCGGAGATCGGTGATAATAACGTCGATGGGATTGTGTTCTAAGACCCTTAGAGCGGCCGCAGCGCCCTCCGCAAGGTGGACCTCATGGTCTTCCTTCAGAAGAATCCGAAGGGATTGGCGTATTCCATTCTCGTCGTCTACAACAAGGATTCGTGCGCGCATTTTGAGCTGTGCTGCCCTCATATCGCTTGTTCTTGTGACGTTGGTGTGGCGCGTTGCCGGTCGAACTGCCATGGTACTTTTCGTCCTGATCGTACTTTGGTCTCTGTCGGCCCCCGTTAAGCGTGGCAAGGAGCATGCCAGGAAAGACGGGATGCCTAAGTTGCGGCGATTCAACAGCTTGGCGCAACTTATCAATCCGTTGGCGTGTACAATACCGTGCATGGCGGGGCGCAAAGGGCGAATGCCGCACGTTTTTGAACGTACGTCCGAGCATGGACATAGCGGCGCACTGCATGGGAAACGCGCCCATTCCTGCAGAGCTGCATAGGGAAAAGAACCAGCGTGAACGGGCTGACGGCCTTGCAATCCGGGGGACAAGGGCCTACCTTTTCACACCGAGCACTTACTTTGATGGCTCCGGGTGTCTTTTTTTGTTTTCCGGCGGTGCTTGTCAAAAGACGTGCATATACGCAGCCTCGCGAGTTAGTCAAAACGAACAAGGAGTACCTCCATGGGGTATCCGCTGCTCATTGCGCTCTTCTGTTCCGTGCCGTTGGCAGGGCTGGCCGGCGACGGCGTTACCGACGAGACAGAGGCGATCCAGCGCCTCCTCGATGCTGCAGCGGCCACGCCATCGGCCGAGGTGTTTCTGCCGACCGGCCGCTACCGCATCGACGGCTCACTCTATATTCCCGCCAACACGACACTCCGCGGCGCCTATCAGGGGCCTGGACGCCGACCCGGCGCCGTACTCCTCGCTACGGCCGGCAAGGGACGCGAAGACGGGCCCGGCTGCATTGTCCTGCGCAACGGCAGCGCTTGCTTGCGCAACATCGCCATCGAGTACCCCGAGCAGCACGCCGAAGCGCAGGAGCCGATTCCCTACCCGTACGCCGTCACGGGTGGCCACAGCAGCCGCATCGAGGAGGTTTTTCTCTACAACGCCTACCAGGGCATCAACCTCGACGCGGCGCACGCCAATCTCGTGCGCAACATATGGGGCGAGCCGCTCCGGGTGGGTGTTAACGTGGACCATTGCTACGACGTCAGCCGCATCGAGAACGTCCATTTCTGGCCCTACTTCACCTTGGACAAGCCGCTGCGGGCGTGGGTGCAGGAGCATGGCGTGGCCTTTCAGTTTGGCCGCTCCGATTGGCAGTACTGCCTCAACGTCTTCTCCTATGGCTATCACACGGGGGCGCGTTTCTATCGCACCGGGGCGGTCGAAGACAAGGGCTACGCGGGCGGGACGACCAACGGGAACTTCGTAGGCTTCGGTGCAGATCGGTGCATGGTAGGCGTAGACGTGGAGGATGCCTTCAGCATCGGCGTCAGTTTCACCAACAGTCTTATCGCCGCGTTTGGCACCCAAGATGGCCGGGCCATCCGCTTGGGGGACGGCAATACAGGCAACCTCACCTTCACGAACTGCAACTTCTGGGCCGTCACGGGCGAGGTGGCGGAGGTTCGGGCGGGCAGCCTCACCCTCTCGGCCTGTAACATCGAGAGCTGGGCGCTCATCGCGAAGGAACGTCCCTGCTTTGAGGCGGCGGGGGGAAGGCTCAATGTGCAGGGTTGCACGTTCAACGCCAGCGGCTTGCTTGCACAGGTGACCAGCCCTGAGGCGCGGGTCACCATTAGCGGGAATACCAGCCCCGGGGAACTGCGCATCGAACACGTCCCCGGAACCGCGCTCGTTACCGGTCTGAACAACCCGCGCGTCAAACTCGAGCCCATACCCGGACTGTTGGAGGATACGATGCCCTGAGAATGGGAAAGCGCGGCCTAGCCCGGCCAGGCGTAGCAGGACATCTGGAGCAGTTGAAGAAAAGGCGCGTTCATGCTAAACTTTTGCTGTAGTCTGAAAAGATCACAGGCGTTCTTGAAAGTCGAGAGACGCCGAAAAAAAGGAAAGGGACCAAGCTGATGTGGCAGATGCAGATACGTGCATCGCTCCGCATGGGGAGCTGCGCCTCGGCATCGAGCATTGCGATCCGATTGCTCGGCCTCGCGGCTGGTTCGCAACCTGAGGTGGTTTCTACAGGCTAGCCCGAACACACAATAGCGCAACTGAAACTGCCGCAGGCCGAGCGAAAGCAACGCTTGCGGCAGTTTTCTTTTTCGGGGCGGGAGGTTTTAGGAGATGGGTCAAAGGCATTTGGAAGTGCCTGGACAAGCGCATGCAGCGCAGCACAAGAGCAACGAAAGGAACTCAGCCATGAACACAATCAGGCAGATGCGTCATCTGGTTGCACTAGCACACCATTGTAAGGGATTGCGACTCCGAATTACCGGGGCAAGAGGTAAACCATCGAAAGGAAGGCCATGTTCTATGGGAGACTGGTGCAATGCCACGGTTCAATGCGGATTTCTGGGAGATTGCAGCGGGTTCGGAGTATTTTGAAAACGTGCCTGTTCAAAAGGCGCTGTGGTTTGAGACGGAGGAGGACCGGCGTCGGCGGCACGCCTTGTGTGAGTTCTATCAGCGGGTGTTGCCTGTTGTATGCAAATTGATCGACGAGGCCCTGACGGAACGGCAGAAGAAGATTTTGCGCCTGTACTACTTCGAGGGTAAGACACAGGAGGATATTGCAAGGGCGCTGGATGTGTCGCAGTCGACGGTGAGCAGACACCTCTTTGGGACCCTCCGGAACGGCCGGCGGGTCGGGGGGGGGGGTTTCCAAATGCGGCAAAAAAAAAAAAAAAAGGCCCCACCC
>CAZBQH010000230.1:0-2286 GCA_964493915.1 uncultured Nitrospiraceae bacterium | reverse complement strand
GAAGAAGACTCGCAGGTCTTTTACATCGAGCAGTCGTTTGTGCTGTAAATCGGATCCCGGCGGCCGTGTAGGCGCTGTCGCCAAAAGCTTTCTCCCTTTGCCCATTGTTCGAGGCCAAAGGAAGTATCCCCTGAAAACCGCTGTACGTCAAGTTGACCCAGGCCGCAGGTGGCGCCGTAGAGCGGCCGGGCGCTATACTTCCTTTCAGCAAACGCGGTGGCAAAATGGCCCATGCAAGGAGCAGATAGATGACGACCATGATTGTTGTATCCGTCCTATGTTCTCAGGCCCTTGCCGCGGCCCCTGCCGGTGCGATTGAATTGCAGGGCGTGGCGCCCAGAGCCGGATCTTTCGGTCACTTGTCCTTTCAGGTGCGCGTGCCGTGGATGCAGGGTTGCCTCGAAGTGCGGATGCCGGAAACACTTGCCAGCGGCCTTGGACTGCACTTCATCGACCACGAACGTTCCGACATGCCGCCGCTTTCCATGCTGGACCCTGCCCCTGTTTGGGAGAAGGACATCGCAACCAGCGCTGTTGCCTATCGTGCCGTAACCAAGGAGGGCGTCCTTTTTATGGGTCGCGCTACACCCGTCGAGGACGGCGTGGCGATGGAATTCCGCGTGAAGAACGAGACCGGAGAGCCGATGTTGAACACCAACTGCCAGATGTGTCTTGTGCTGGCCTTGTCGCCGGATTTTGGGCAGCAGCACGACCTGACGCGCACCTTTGCGTGGATCGGCGGTGCGTTCACGAGCTTGGCCTCGACGTCGCCTACGCCCGAGGAGAAAGGCCGCAAACCGTGGATCCTGATGCCAACGAAGGAACTGGCGCCCAACTATTCCGGGCCGCGCGAGTGGCCTGACGGTTGGTGGATGGTTGACCAGGCAGCGGACCATACGCTTATAGCGCGGCTCAGCAAGGATGAGAAGCATCTGACGGGCATAGCCTGGGACGAGCGGAGCGCCTTGCTCATGACCAACACGAACATCCCCTGCATCCATGCGGGACCAAATACGCCGAAGCTGCTCGCGCCGGGTGATGAGGCGGTATGGCGCGGAAAGCTGTATCTTCTGGGCAATGACCCGGCGGCCTTGCTTGCTGCCTATACAAGAGATATGGAAAATTGGGAAAAGGCGACGAGCAAATAGAACCGGGACTCACCCGGTCCTGTCCGGCTGCAATCGGTAGCCGATGGTCCGGTAGATAAGCTTTGCGACCATGAACTGAGGATGCAGCAGGCCTGCAAGAGGCAGCAATTCACTGACGTCTAGACCCACAAGCTCCCGCTCTTTGCACAACCGTGCGAGCAAGCTGTTAACCTGGCGCCAAGTCAATCCGTCAGGTTCAGGCGTGCCCGTGGCCGGCATGATGGCGGGATCAAATACGTCGCAATCAAAGGTCACATAAACGTACCGGTCTGTTGCCTCGATAACGCGATCGATCCACGCGTCGCCTTCCTCGTGAATATCGTGAGCGTAGAAAACGGGCATCTTCTCTTTTTCCGCGAGAGTGCGCTCTTCAACTGCTTGGCTCCGAATGCCGACCTGAACAATTGCGGAGTGGAAATCACGGATGCGCGCCATGGCGCAGGCGTGATTCCAAGGATCGTCTAAATAGCTCGAGCGCAAGTCGCTGTGGGCGTCCAATTGGAGCACTGTGAGCTGCTCGAAAGCCTCGCAATGGGCCTGAACGGCCCCGACAATCGCGCTGTGTTCCCCCCCGATGGTCACCACGAATTTGCCCCGTTCTATCCATTTCGCTGCTGCCGCGCGCAGGCGTTCCGCCAGAACGGGCGCCGAGCATCCCACCACGTCGACCGGGGGCAGCGTTGCAATGCCCCCTGCCGCCTTATAGGGCTCGAAGCCGAGGCGTGCATCAAACAGCTCGACTTCGTGAGAAGCATCCAGGATGGCTTGGGGGCCATGCTCAGACCCACGGCCGTAGGTCGAGGTCAGCTCGAAAGGCGCCGTGAGCAACACGACCCCAGCCGTTTCGGGGCGGCAGAACGGCTCATCAAGACCGAGGAAGTTTCTTTCTACAGGAAGGTATGGGGTCAAAACTGTTTGCCTGCTTTCGCGCCGAGACGCCCTTGGGCGGCTATGTCGCGCTTCAACAGGTCCATCATCTCGCTGCGCCGGTCGTAAAGCCGGCGCATCGGCCGCGGCTTATGAGAGTCCAACGCGTAGGCGGTCAGAATGGGCAGGGTGATAGTCGTATCGGCATAGCAAACCACCGCGTCCGGCAAGTGGTCCGGGTCAACCTTTCCCCAACTAACGGCCTCGGCAG
>CAZBQH010000229.1:0-33497 GCA_964493915.1 uncultured Nitrospiraceae bacterium | reverse complement strand
CACGCTCATATTCCTGGCGCCGCAAACAATCTGCAAGGGCTCGGAATCGCCTACGTCGGTGCGGCAGACGACCAGTTTGTCGGCATCGGGGTGAGGTTGGATGGCGAGGATCTTGCCGACCCGGACCTTTTCGACTTCGGCGCCCGGCCTTTCAATGGACTCGATCTCAAGTCCAAGCATGGTCAGTCTGGCGGCAAGTTCATCGGGTTGCAGATCGAAATCAACATACTCCTTAAGCCATTTGTAAGAAATCCGCATTAGAACTGCTCCAGAAACCGCAAATCGTTCTCGTATAGGTAATGGATGCCGCTAATCGCATGCTTAAGCATAGCGAGCCGGTCCACGCCCATCCCGAAGGCGTAGCCGCTAAAGCGTTCATAGTCGTACCCGGCGTAGCGGAATACAACGGGGTGAACCATTCCACACCCGAGCACCTCGAGCCAGCCCGTGTATTTGCAGATGCGGCAGCCGACGCCCTTGCAGACGGAGCACGTGACATCCATTTCAGCAGAAGGTTCGGTAAACGGGAAATAGTGGGGTCTGAAGCGGGTTTTTGTATTCTCTCCAAAGAGCCGTTTTGCAAACAGCATAAGGGTGCCCTTCAAGTCCGAGAAGGTGATGCCTTCATCGACTAGAAGCCCCTCGATTTGGAAGAACATGGGGCTATGGCTCGCGTCTGTATCGACGCGATAGGTGCGTCCGGGGGCGACGATGGCGATCGGCGGTTGATAGGCTTCCATCACGCGCATTTGCACCGGAGAGGTTTGCGTTCGAAGCACGACGCCTGGTTTGACGAAAAAGGTGTCGTGGAGATCGCGGGACGGGTGGCTATCGGGCATGTTCAAGCTGTCAAAATTGTAGTACTCGGTCTCGATATCAGGCCCCGTGGCTATCTGGAAACCAAGCTCTAAGAAAATGTCGAGGACCTGCTCGACGATTTGTGACACCACATGCTCATGTCCCCGGAGAGGTCTGCGTCCGGGCAAGGTGACGTCCACAAGCTCTCGGCTGGACGGCGATGCTGCGGCATACGATTCGAGTTGTTCTTTGCGCTCCTCGGCAGCAGCTCCAACGCGCTTTTTGAGTTCGTTGGCTGCTTGACCGACAGCCGGCCGTTCGGAATCAGGAAGGTCTTTCAGACCGCGCAGAATCTCAGTTAGGAGGCCCTTGCGGCCCAGGAATTTGACGCGTTTTTCATCAAGCTCGACCAAGGTGCCGGCAGTCTCGATTTCACCGAGAGCATCTGTTTCGAGTTGGGCAAGCTTATCTTTGATCTGCGACACGAAGCACCTCATTCTGATGCACGGATGCACCCGACAGCCTGTGGCTGCAGTAAAAGAAAACGACCCTCTCCGTACTCTGGGAAGGTCGCGGATTGTCGCCGATTTAGACGAAAAACGCGGTACCGATGCGGACCTGAGTGGCGCCCTCTTCGACGGCAACCTCGAAGTCGTTGGTCATCCCCATCGACAGTTCCTTCACTCCCACATCATGCGCCAACTCGCAGAGACGGGCGAAGAGAGGCCGCGTTTCCTCAGGGTCGTCAACAAGCGGGGCCATCGTCATCAAACCCTCGACAACCAGACCGGGCAACCCGCGGACGGCGACTACGGCTTCCGGGACCTCGTCCGGCTTGAAACCGTGCTTTGATTCCTCACGTGAAACATTGACCTCGATCAGGACAGGCAAGCTTTTGTCCTGCTCGACGCAGAATCGGCTTAGGGCCTCCGCCAATGAGATTCTGTCGACTGAATCGACTGCATCGAAAAGCTCGACGACGGCGCGTGCCCTCCTTCTTTGAACGCTGCCGATCATATGCCAGCGCACAGGACGTTCACATTGCTCGATCTTTGACTGCGCCACGTCAACGCGGTTCTCTCCAAGGTCATAGATCCCGAGGTCTACAAGCGCACGGGCTTCCTCGATTCCGACCGTCTTCGTGACCGCGACGATATGCACAGCAGCGGGGTCGCGTCCTACCCGTAAGGCAGCCTCAGCGATCCGCTGCCGGACCGCTGAGACATTGTCAGCAATTGTTGCTCGTTGCACGTTCATAGAGACCTCGCATGAACCGGCACCGCAAAAGCCTTTTTCGCAGGCATATGCCAAGTCAGGTTCAAGTGCGCCAGTTTGCGTGGAACACCCTGGAATGGGTTCTAGCTTGTTTTCATGCTCTCGACTTCGGCAGGTTTGTAGACGCTATACCAAGCGTCTTCGACTTGGAACACGATGCGATCACCGGGGTGACCCAGGTCCAGCACATCCATGAGTTGGGGCCAGCGCTTCTGAAGCTGCTCGAGTTCAGCCGACCCGTACTCCAGGGCTTGTACCGTCTGGTCGTTGAAATTCTCAGCATAAAAGCCGTCGTCACGGTATTGATACAGCACGCCATCGACAGTTTTAGGCAGATAACGCTCGGCCTCGGTCTTGCGCTCGACGGCTTTGACCTCTGTTAACTCGAGGGGAATACCCCCAGCAAACTTGCTTTCAATGATCAAGTCGGAGGCCTCTTGAAAGACTTCGGCGCTTTTGAAGCGCGCATGGTCGAGTAATCCGTTTGCCTCGTAGTAACGCCCCTGCTCGATGAGCTTGCTTGCGTCCATGATAAGCCCTCTCGCATAGGCAAGCGTTTCCTCGCTTCCGGATACATCCGTGATCTCCTGCCAGGTCTGACGGGCTTTCGCATAGAGTTCTGCGGCGGTCGCCTCTTTCTGTTGTGCCGTAGCAAGGGTACTCTGAGCAGTTTCTTGCGCTTTCTCCGCTTTGGCAAGCAATGCGTCAACATTCGGCTCGGCGACCTGTACGGCCTTTTCAGCAGCTTGTTGTGCATCCAAGGCGGCTTTTTGCGCCTTCTCCGCCTCAGCCCGGGCTGCCTCGGCAAGATCACGGGCTTCCATGGCCTCGCGTTCAGCAATATGGGCCCGATTAATGGGGATAAAGCGCGCTGAGAATTTATTGCCAGGTTCCTTAAGCTCGTACCGATTCCATCCTTCGATGGCCTCCTCGAACTGGTTGTTCAAGCGCAACACGAGGTACAACATCCGCTCGACCCATTTTTCGTGGGGATAGCGAACTGCTTCGGACAGATACTTGACCGCATTGGCATGGTCGTCCATCTTCTGTTCCAGGATTGCGTAGCCCAGATCGAAGTAGAGCCGATAGTCGCGGGGATTCTTCCTGATGCCGTCCTTGAGAAAATCGATCGCGTCGTAGTAATACTCTTCTTTCTTGCCAAGGCGCTTTCGATAACGGGGCGACCACTTCTTGTCTTTCTCAGGCGTAGGCAGCATGCTCGCCGTAGCGTTGTAAGCGATGTGCCACGCGCCCACCAGATAGGCATCCACGAACTTGGGATCCAGCGCCACGCAGGTCTTCATCAGCGGCAGCATGCGGTAGTAAGCGCCTTGATGCCAGTACTTGTCGATCTGGAGCCAGATAAGATTGGCAGCCATTATGCGGAAGCCAAAAAGCATATTGCTTAGATTGGCAACGGTGCCATGTTCGCCATAAATATCACTAATAGTGAATTGCGTTCCGAGACTCATCAGGTCCCCATCGGCAGCATGCTTGACAAAGGCCTCGCGCTCGCTCTTCAGCACATCGCTTGCAGCGAATTGCCAGACTGCACGGTCACGGGCAGCCTGTTCGGCTGGTTTCTGAGGCATGGCTTTGCCTTCATCAGCTTCGAAGTCCTCTCCGACGCCCTCCGGGGCGATGTAGTCGACCAGCGCCGAGTCAGGGTCGGCGGTAGTGGGCAAGTCTTCAAGTTTGCCTTGGACTGTCTGGGAAACGCTCTGGAACAGCTCCTCGTCGTACCACTTTTTTTCTGGTGGATATTCTGTGGGCGGGATGAAGCTACCGTCGGTGCGCAGTTGTGCCGCGGCGGCAAGAATCCAACGGTAGAAAGCGGTCGCGTCGCGTAGACAATAGACCCGTCTTGCCTGGATCGAAGCGAGCACGAGGGACACGACCAAGCAAAGCGCCAGGATGAGGTTTGCATGCTTTTTCATATCTGACTACAGCTCCTTTCGACGAAAGACCCAATAAGCGAGGATGTAGCCCGACAGCGCGTAAAGAAGCGCGTAGAGAATAAGGTTCGGGAATTGCACGTCGCGGGGCGCGTCATTGAGCTCGAGATAGAGAACCTGGTTCTTGAGGCTGAACACCTGAAAGTTCGGGAGGATGTGGTATAGCCCAATCGCCAGTTTGCCAATCCATTCGTCGATGAGAGCCCCTGTCTGACCTGCCCTGCGGGCAACATCCTTGAGATATTCTGTAAGGTTGCCTGTGATGTAGATGAACAAGCCGGCGATAGTGGGCAGTACTGCGGACGTAGCGGCGCACGAAACCGCGAATGTGAAGGCCGAGACAATCAGAAACTCGAAGTAAGTCAGAACAATGCTGTAGATAAGCAAGGTCGGCCAGATGTGCTGTTTGATGTAGAGAGCGAAGAAGAACAGACCGCCCATCAGGATCAAGTTTAGGATAACGATCATCTGTACGCCAACGAACTTGCCCAACAGATACTGGAACCGGCGGACCGGCTTGGACAACACGGTGTAGATGACGCGGTTTTCCACCTCCGTCGGCACAACTGAAGCCGAAACGAAGATGGTGATCAGAACGCCAAATATGGAGATAGCCGTAACGCAAATGTCTTTGATCAGCTTTACATCAACGTCAGTTCCCTCGGTACCTCCCAGCGTGCTTTCTGTAAGAAATGCCGTGATGAAAACGGACCCAAAAATCACCAGGAGACTCAGAATGAGAAACCCGATGATGATCTTCTTGCGAATACCCTCTTGAAAGGTGTAGACGCCGAGGGCCCACGTGCTTTTCAGGAAATCGGTCATGGCAGTCACGGTTGGATTACCCTTTCTTCTCAGCCTTGCCAGCTTGGCCCGCCGCACCGACGGTACGTACGAAGAGTTCTTCGAGCGTTTCACGGCGCGGAGCTACGCTCACGATATTCATATTCTCGGTCTTGCAGATTTCCATGGCCTCGTATAGCGAAATGTTGTTGGGGATGCTCAATGTGATTCGGCCGTTCAACGAGTCCTCGAGTTTGAGACCGCGCTTCGTCAGTTTATCGACCGCATCCGGGGCGCCGCCTTCCACGCGAATCATCACATCCCGGTTGGTGAGCAGCTCCTCGAGGGTCCCGAGCGTCATGAGCCGTCCTTCGTACAGTATGGCTACGCGGTCGCTGATAAGCTCGACCTCGAGCAACTCGTGGCTTGAAATGAACAGGGTCTTGCCTTCTCCACGCAGCCGGACGAGTATGTCGCGGATGTCTTTCCGGGCAATGGGGTCGAGTCCGGTAGTTGGCTCATCCAGAATCAGTATTTGAGGATTGCTCAGAAGGGCCTGTGCTAAGCCGATACGCTGACGCATCCCTTTTGAATACCCCTTGATAAGGCGCTTGCGGGCTCCGGTCATGCCGACGATCTCGAGCGATTGGTCGATGCGCCGTCTCAGGTCTCTACCGCCGAGGCCGTAGAGATTCCCATAGAATTTGAGGACCTCTTCGCCCTTCAGAAAGTCGGGGTAGTAAGCTCCTTCCGGCAGATAACCGATTTGTTTGCGGACTTCGGGCGAACCAAGATCCGATTTCCCAAGAATCTTGATCGTTCCGCTTGTGGGAAAAATCAGGTTCAGGAACATCTTGATTGTTGTGGTTTTCCCCGAACCGTTGGGTCCCAGGTACCCGAAGATCTCGCCCTCTTGGATGGCAAGGGTAACTTCATGCAGCGCAGGCACGTCTTGACCGCCAAAAGCGCTTTCGTAGACCTTCGTCAATTTGTTTGTTTCAATGGCTGGAGACACTGATCTGCCCTTTTCTGGTTCGTTTGGATCCTGTTGACACGGATCAGGACGTAGCACTTCCCCGTTCAGGAAATGAAAACGACACTATACATTAGCGCAAGATAATACCAAACGCGCAATCCACTGTCAATTCCACATGGCCCAAAACGCGCAACGACTTTGCCCGAAGGCATCACTGGCTGCACCTTACCTGGGCCATTACATTCGGCGGAGCCGCCTGTTGGATGGATAGGGAAAGGGGACCAGATGCCTCTCCCCTCCCTCCCGACCGCGGCGCTTGCGTCAGTGCCCATTTTGTGCTGAGGCCTATCCGATGATTGAGCGTTCCCTTCTCCTATTGCCTCTGCAGTCTGCAGCACCGATGCTAGAAACGCCAGTGAAGACTGGCGCCCACGCCGGTGCGCCATTCTCTCAAGCTTTCAAACGCAGGCTCACTATCGAAATCAACAAGCACTTGTAGACGGAGACCTATCTGTTCTGTCAACGGCAGCTCGAACGAGGATTCTGACCGCGCAAGGATGTCGCCCTGCTTCGTAAGACTGGGCAGAATGCCGATATACTCCTCGATGGCGGCGTTCCAGAACAGCTCCCGCCGATAGCTTAAGTGGAGCCGCAAGGCCAGCTCTTGTTCGTCTTTGCGAAAATCCTCGCGCGTGAAAAACCCGAGCGCGCTTAACCTCCTCAGCCGTTCCCTTACGAACCGTTCGCTTGGTCGGTTTCCTAGACGGTATGGCCGCACGACGTCAAGTTCTCCCTCTTCGAGAACATGCTCGGCGTCGTAGAACTCGAATATGCCGCTGATGCGTGCGCCGAGGTTAAGTGTTTGCCGTTCGGAGGACAGAAATGAGCGGTCCGCACCGACTGAAAACTCGGCACGCATATCTAAAGCTTCATCGATAGCCCGCTCGATATCCAGACCGAATTCGGGGCGGAACCAGCCGCTCGAGGCAGGCCGAAGCACGAAGGAAGACCGTATGTAGCGGGGGAAATCCCCCTCGCCAAAGACCTCCGCAAGGATATCCCCGTAAAAGACATAGCCAGGCGCCTCATGCATAACGTCGAGCTTTGTGAAAGGCGCGGTGCGGTCTGCTGTACCCCACCATGTCAAAACGCCCGTCTCTACCGTAGAGGCGGTGTTATTCCCTCCCGTGTCAGCCTCCATAGAAGGGATCGCGTTTTCCGTCATGGCAGCTGGGGCGGCTCTTAAGACTTCTTCAAGATTGATGGGAACGGTCAATAACTTGCCTTGGGTGGTTACATGGGTCTTCTGATTCTTCGCGAGAAGCGGTCCCTGTATGCTGCGTCCATCCTTCAGTTTGACGGCGACAGCGTGCTCCGTGCTCAAAGACTGGACTTGCCTGGCGGGAACCATCATGATTCCAACCAGATAGGCGCGGAAAGTCAGGATGCCTTCTGAGATTTCGACAAACTCGCCCGTGAGGATATCGCCGTCCTTCAAGGTCAGCATGTCAGCCTGGCCCCCCACGGCGAAACCGAGCAAGACAAGTATTAGGATAAAGACGCGGCTTGGGTTCATTGTGTTTCCAAATAAATGGTAGAATGCCTCAGCGTCTTTTTGCAAGTAAGAAAGAAGGATACCAGGAAAGAGATTTCTTGCGAACTCAGGACAACCGGGGGGAAAGAGGGGCGCCATTGCTGAAGGCTGTTTACTCGAACCCATGGGTTCAGGCGCTGGCTGTGCTGGTTGCCGTCGTCTTGCTCGTGCTCCTGGCGTACTTTCTGAGTTTCGTACTGGTTCCCTTGCTTCTCGCGTTCCTTGTGGCCTATATCTTGGACCCTGTCGTCGATGTTTTTGAGCGGCGCCGGATCCCGCGCAGCGTCACCATCGCAGTATTGGCAATCCTGGCTCTCCTCCTGATTCTTTTCCTGCCCGTATATGGGGTGCATCTCATCATGCAAGCCGACGAGCTGGTGACGGCGGCATCGCAGCCGGAGCAGGTAACCTCTGAGACAGGCTGGGCTGAATGGGCGGAGGGTCTTGTTGACTTTCTGCCCTTGGATCGGCTTGTCGAATACCTCGGTTGGGCGGAAGATGCGGGCCCCGAAGGGGTGTCGAAACGGCCTCTGCAGATCATTGGGAAACATGTCGGTGCGTACGTCAAACAGCATGCCGTGCAACTCCTCAGATCGCACGTCAGCACTTTGGCCTCGGCAGGCCAGGTGGCAGGCGCTACCGCCGCCCAAGTTATCTCGCGGGTAGGCGAGGCTGTGGCCGGCACAATCGTTTTTCTTGCGAATCTCGCGATCTTTGCCTTTGTGGCAGGCTATCTCTTAAGGGACTTTGACGGTCTGATGGGTTCTGTGAAAGACCTGATCCCCCCACGATACCGCGATAAGACAGTGCACTTGGCGGGCAAGGTCGACATGCAACTGCGCAGTTTCCTGCGCGGACAACTGACCGTCTGCCTCTGTCTGGGCGTGCTCTATGCCGTCGGTCTTGTGATAGCGGACACGCCATTTGCTCTCCTGATTGCTGTTTTCGGCGGAATTGCCAACCTGGTGCCGTATTTGGGCATTGTGTTGACCATAGGACCTGCCATCGTTTTGACGCTCATTCAACACCAAGGGTTGGACTGGCATGTGGTAGCGGTGATCCTTACCTTTGTTGTGGCCCAAGGGATTGAAGGAACGCTGCTTACCCCCAACATCGTTGGGGAACAGGTGGGTCTGCACCCCGTTTGGGTAATTCTCGCGATCCTCGTTTTCGGCAGTGTGTTGGGATTCATGGGGATGCTGCTTGCCGTTCCTTTTGCGGCCGGCCTGAAGGTCGTCGTGGAAGAAGGCGTCCGTGTTTACAAAAACTCGCCTATCTTCGAAGGCGCCGGTTCTTCGGGCCGCGAGCCTGCGTCGCGGTCTTCGGGTTTGGGCAGTTCAGACGATTCCGCCCGTTCTAAACCCCCCGCGCGCCGGCGCAGATAGCTGTAGAACTCGGCAGCAGCGCCGTACAGGACGTAAGCCCCCACAACTGGGAACAGAACAATAGCTGGGTGATGCTCACTGGCAAGATGCACAAGCGGAATGGCGAACACGCAGAGCACAAGGAGACGAAAGGCTTTTCGGGGAGCGAAGATCAGGAGCCGCATGATATCTTTTGGGTAGCGTATTGTGCTCACCATAAGGAAGGCCAGGCCGATTGTCAGCGGGCCCAGGACCCAGAAGGCCACGTCTAGGTTAAAATAGTAGGTAAAAAGCACGAAAGAAGCGATGGCGCCGCCGGCGCCTGGAATAGGCAATCCGAAAAACAGATCGCGCCGGCTGCTTTGATACACATTATAACGGGCAAGGCGCAGTGCTCCTGCAATGACATATACGATGGCGAAAAACGCGCCGGTCCGGGTCACCAGAGCGGGGTCGTCGCTGCCCCCCGCTTGGAGGTAAGCGGTGTAGATAAGAACGGCGGGGGCGGCGCCAAACGAGATGATGTCGGCGAGGCTATCCAGTTGCTTGCCGAACTCAGAGGTGCTCTTGGTAAGACGCGCTATAGAGCCGTCCATCATGTCAAAGACAATTGCGACGAGGATCAGGTAGGCGGCCTTGTCGTGATTGCCGGCCATGGCAGCAAACACGCTGGCGATGCCGCAGTAGACATTGAACGTTGTTAAGGCGCTGGCCAGAACGTTGATCGGCCTGCGATGGAGCCTTTGTTTCCTGGCTTTTCTGGTCATTCCAGCCGTGCAATCACGGTACTGCCGGCGCGTACCCTGTCTTTGGGCCGGACAGCAACCTTAGCGATCAAGGGAAGATACACTTCGGTGCGCGATCCGAAACGTATCATGCCAAACTTCTCTCCCTTGGCCAAACCGTCCCCTTTCGTTTTAGAACAAACAATCCGCCGGGCAACTATCCCCGCGATCTGACGGACAGTGACAGGACCCCATTGGGTGTCCAGGTAAACGGCGTTTGCCTCGTTGACTTCGCCTGATTCGGCTCTCATTGCGTTGATGAACAGCCCTGGAGTGTAGACGATGTCGCGGATGGTTCCCGCCAAGGGCGCCCGGTTAATATGGACGTTCAGAAGAGATAAGAAGACCGATATGCGGCGACACGGGCCGTCATAGTAAGGGCTCTCGTCCAGCTCGGCAACATCCGTGACGACCCCGTCTGCCGCACTTACTGCAACGTTGTCTTCCCCCGGAACAGCCCGGCGAGGGTCTCTGAAGAACAGAGCGACACAGACGCCGACAACTAGAAACAACACTGCGAGCCACATCCACAAGAACAGGGCCGTCAGGACGCCCACCGCAAGCAGGGGTCCGTACAGTTTGGCCCCTTCCTTCCATGCATTAAACGAACGATTCACAGGACACCCCTTTCCCGCAGACTTACATGCCGCCCATCCCCGAAGATGATGTGATCCACGAGGCGCAACCCGAGCAGAGCGGCAGCTTCATCTAGGCGTTTTGTTAGATCGATGTCCTGGCGGCTCGGCTCCGGGTCGCCGCTAGGATGGTTGTGACAGACGATGACCCCGCTGGCGCTCTCGCGGATAGCTTGACGGAACACGTCTCGGGGAAGCGCGAGGGTCACATCGAGGCCCCCGCTGGAGACGTCGATGGTGCGCAGTACTTCATTCTTCGTGTTGAGAAGGACGCATTTGAACTGCTCGACCTCGCACTCCTTGAAATCGAGCATGAGCAGCTCGATGACGCCGTCGGCGTCTTTAATGCGCACGCGGTCATTGATGTGCAGCTTGGCCAGACGTTTGCCCAGCTCGAGAGCTGCCTTGACCTCGATAGCTTTGACCTTTCCCAGTCCATCCACCTGCTGGAGTTCCTCGAGCGACGCCCTCGCCACCCCTCGCAGATCGCCGAAATGACGCAGCACCTGATCTGCAAGGGCCACGGCGCCCAAACCTCTTCTCCCCGACCGGAAGAGCACGCCAAGTAATTCGGCGTCGCGCAGCGCCTCAGGCCCCAGCTTGACCAGCCGTTCACGGGGCCGCTCATCAGGCGGCAACTCACGCATGGATGAGGAAAAGGCGTAACCGTTCATTGTCCTCTTGTTTTCTTTGCGTATGCCACCCGCGGAATACCCGCCAGATCGGGGCAAAAAGCAATTTCCTCGTAGGCATTGCTCAGCAGTATACTACGTACCGCATCGATTTGTCCCATGCCGATTTCGAAGGCCAGAAGGCCTCCGGCTGCGAGACGGCCTCGAGCGCCTTCGGCCAGACGGCGGATGATCTCGAACCCCTCGGCGCCGGCGAGCAATGCGCGTGGGTCTTCGTAGAGGCGGATTACGGGGCTCAGTTGAGGCCACGCAGCTTCCTCAACATAGGGGGGGTTGCTGCAGATGACGTTAAAGGTCTGTTCGTCCTCTTCGAGGGCGGCAAATAGATCTCCGCAGCGGAAATCAATGCGGTCCGCTACTCTATGGCGCTGGGCGTTCCTTCGCGCCAAATCCAGATTGTGCGGATCGATATCTGTGGCCACCATGCGAATGGACGGGGCGTTCTTGGCCAGGGCAACAGCAATACAGCCGGATCCCGTCCCGACATCGAGCACCCTTGCTCGACGGTTACCGATGAAGGCGAGAACCACTTCGACCAAGTGTTCAGTTTCCGGACGCGGGACAAGCACTGGCGGCTCGATCAAAAAATCCAGCGAGTAAAACTCCCACGTGCCGACGATATAGGCGATGGGTTCATAGGCAAGCCGGCGCTCGACGAATTCTTCATAAGCAGGCGCCGGCACGTCCTCGCGCAGACGGGCAAGAAGCTTAGCCCGGGAGGTCCGTAAAGCATGGGCCATCAGGATCTCAGCGTCGAGCCTGGGGGTTTCCGAAACAGCGGCCAAACGGCCTGCGCCCTGCGCCAAACGCCTTGCCAAGGTGGTCATCGGCTTTCAACTGCAGCCAGTTTTTCCGATCGGTCTGCAGCGATCAAGGCGTCGATGAGCTCCTGGAGTTCGCCCTCGATCACGCGAGACAGGCTGTAGAGCGTGAGGTTTATCCGATGGTCTGTAACACGGTTCTGGGGGAAATTGTAGGTTCGGATCTTTTCGCTGCGCTCGCCGGATCCTACTTGGCTCTTGCGTGTTGCCGAACGTTGCGCAGTCTCTTCAGCCTGCTTGCGCGCCAGAAGACGCGCCCGGAGCACTGAGAGGGCCTTGGCCTTGTTTTTGTGTTGTGACTTCTCGTCTTGACAGGTCACAACAAGACCCGTTGGCTTATGGGTCACCCGAACAGCGGAGTCGGTTGTGTTCACACTTTGCCCGCCGGGTCCTGAGGATCGGTAAACGTCGATATGCAAATCCTCATCAGCAATATCGATGTCCATTTCCTCTGCTTCCGGCAGGACCGCCACGGTTACTGTCGAGGTGTGGATCCGGCCTTGGGCTTCCGTTTCCGGCACACGTTGGACGCGGTGAACGCCTCCCTCGTATTTCAATTGACTGAAAACGCTGTCGCCGGCGACCTTAAAGATAATCTCTTTGAACCCGCCCAGCCCTGTCGGGTTCGAGCTCAGGGTCTCGATCTTCCATCCATTGATCTCGGAGAGACGGGTATACATCCGGTATAAGTCCGCGGCGAACAATGCCGCCTCTTCCCCGCCGGTACCCGCCCGGATTTCAATAATAGTGTTCTTCTCGTCATTGGGGTCCTTGGGCAGCAAAAGGAACCGTAATTCGGTATCGAGTTCATCGATTGCGCTGCTGAGTTGGCGCCGTTCCTCCTCAGCCATCTCACGCAACTCAGGATCGTTCTCTTCCCGCAAGATGGACTCCGCCTGTTCCAGGTTGTCAGCGGCGGACTTATAGCGGCGGAAGCAGGCTACAACAGGCGCAATCTCCGCCTGCGCCTTTGCGCGTTGGCGGTATGCGTTCGGATCCGAGGCCACCTCCTGGCTGGACATCTCGCGCTCGATGCGTTCGTAGTCCTTTTCGAGAGCCAGAAGTTTGTCGCGTACCACCTTTTCCATTGCAGGCTATTGGGAAGACTGGCGGCCGTATTTCCGATTAAAGCGGTCCACGCGCCCTTCCGTATCAACGAACTTTTGCTTGCCTGTGAAAAACGGGTGGCAGGCCGAGCAGATTTCGACGCTGATCTGGGGCTTCGTCGAGCGTGTTTCGAACGTGTTTCCGCAGGCACACGTGACTATCGATTTCACGTATTCCGGGTGTATGTTCTTCTTCAAAAGGTGCACTCCTTCTCCAAAAAGCTACAGTTCGCGCTTGTTATATGGTCAGGCAACAACTCTAAACCATACCACGACGGGCCAGTCTTCGGCAAATAATGGTAGGCCATGAAGGTCGCTGATCAACCTTATGCAGGCTTGTCTTGCGCGACAGCGCGGTGTTACTGTAGCCGGACCTTCATGGCCAAAAGTGCGCAAAAGAGGATTAACCAAGTGAGAACGCGCAAAGCAGTGATAACCGCGGCCGGCCGCGGAGCACGCCTATTTCCTGCCGCCGACACGGTCCAGAAAAGCATGTACCCCATTGTTGACCGAGACGGCATGACGAAGCCCGTCATCCAGGTTATCGCGGAAGAAGCCCTTGACAGCGGCATCGAGGAGCTATGTGTGGTCTGCGCTCCCGGCGACGAAGAGGCCTACATCCGCCAGTTTACAATGCTCCGTGACACGCTGGCCGGACGAGCCGAAAGGTCCGGCTTGGCTAAGCAATACGCTGAACGGGTCGGCGTCCTGCTTGATCGGCTCAGCTTTGCAGTGCAGGAGCAGCCTTTGGGATACGGTCATGCGGTCTATTGTGCGAAGGATTTTGTTGGGCGCGAACCTTTCCTATTGCTGCTGAACGACCACCTTTACGTCTCGGACGTTGCAGCGAAACGGAGCGCACAACAACTGCTCGAGCTGGCGGACCGCGAGGAGTGTGCGGTTATCGGGGTGCGGGAGACTCGTGAGCACATGATCGGGCGCTACGGCACGGTAACAGGCAAGCGTTTGCCCAGCGAGACGGGCGTTTATCAGGTCGAGCGGCTGCTCGAAAAACCTTCGCTGAGTCAGGCTGAGCTGTCGTTAATGACGGCCGGACTGCGAGCGGGTCATTACCTGTGTGTATTCGGGATGTATGTGCTTCCTCACACGATCTTCCGCATTCTCGAGGAGCAAATGGAGAGAGAAGATCCCGAGGGACAAGGGCACCAGTTGACGTCTTCCCTGCAGGAACTCGCCCGAAGCGAGAAGTGTCTTGCGCTTGAAATCAGGGGCCGCCGCTACGATATCGAGAGCCGTTTCGGGATGCTTGAAGCGCAGTTGGCCCTCTCTTTGGCAGGCAATGACCGCGACGAGGTCCTGGCGACGGTTGTCGAGGTGCTTACACAAGCCATCCGTACTTGTGACGGGGAGAACGGCGCGTGAACCCTTTTATCGCCACGATCGCCAGCGACGACCCGGCGATCCGCAACAGGCCGATGCGGAGCCTGTGCGCAAGTCTGGAGCCGAGGGGATTGCTTGCCGCGTGCGAGGAACTCGAGCAATTCAGGCGCTCCTGCGACAACCTGTATCAGCGCGTTCGGGCAACGCTTTTCCTCTACGGAATCTACCGTTTCCATCTAATGGAGACCGAGACATTCGGGATGACGGGGGCGATTCCTTTTGAGGGATACAAAGCCTTACTCGAGCGGCGCTTCGAGGAGGCTATCCGGTGTTTCCGCGACGCCATGGCGTTACAGGATTCCAATTCGGCCCTTTTCAGCGCATTGGCAGAAGCGTACCACCATTTGTCCTTTCAGACCCTGACAGATCAGGTCCGGCGAAGCGTGCGCGCCAGCCGCGGCAACCAGTGGATGTTCCGCCACGGGTATGCGGGAGAGCATCCGGTGCGAATCCGCACCGAACTGCTCGACCGCAACGGCAGCAATCTGCTGTATCCCATTTTGAGGGAAACGACGCCGGTCCGGCTGGACTTAAGTCACAGTGGCTGGTCGGACATCTTTTTCCTCGGTATGGACTACCCGGAAGGGGCGCGAGTTCTCAACATCTCAGTAGACTTGGGCGTCTATGGGCGGGATGAGCAGGTGCGGCCTCCCATCGAAACCTATCTGCGGGTGGTCCCCGAGCCTGTGCTCCGGTTGACCAGCGTGGACCTTGACGCCACCAAGGACGTCGGCGGTCTCTCCGACCTGTTCAACTTCGGCAATGATTACCTGAGCCTACTCAAAGCCGGCGTCATTGCCTCCGGGCTGATCCCTCCTTCTTTCGAGGGATCGGGCCAACGGCTGGACGGCATCCTGGCACAAATTGTAGGGCCGGGAATGGGGATAGAACTCGTCACCAAAGTCAACGACATCCCCAAGGGTTCGCGGCTCGCAGTCTCGACCAATCTGCTGGCGAGCATCGCAGCGCTGCTGATGCGCGCAACAGGGCAAACGGCGTCACTCGAGGGAGCGTTGAGCGAACCGGAACGCCGGCTCGTGGCCTCGAGGGCTATTCTTGGCGAGTGGCTCGGGGGTAGCGGAGGAGGCTGGCAGGATTCGGGGGGTATCTGGCCCGGCTTGAAAGTAATCGAGGGCGCGGCGGCAGACGAGACGGACCCTGAATACGGCGTCAGCAGAGGGCGGCTTCTGCCTAACCATCGCATCTTGGGCAACGGGGAGTTGCATCCGGAAGCTGCGGAACGGCTGGCCAAGTCGCTTGTGCTCATTCACGGCGGCATGGCCCAGAACGTCGGTCCCATCCTCGAGATGGTTACGGAGAAATACCTGCTGCGGGCCGGCCCCGAGTGGAGAGCGCGGGAGTCCATGCGAGACATCTTCAATGGCATTCTGGACGCACTGCAAAAGGGGGATGTGCAGCAGTTGGGCTTCTTTACGACCCGCAACTGGAACGGTCCCCTGAAGGTGATCATTCCTTGGGTAACCAACCGTTTCACTGAGCGGGTCATTGCAGAAGCCATGCAGGCGATGGGCCGCGACTTCTGGGGTTTTCTCATGCTTGGAGGCATGTCGGGCGGCGGCATGGCGATGTTTGTGGCGCCTGACAAACAGCCGGTGTTCCGCGAACAGATTCTCGATACAATGACCAGAATAAAGCGGGAAATGGAAGACGCTCTGCCCTTCGCCATGGACCCGGTTGTATACGATTTCGGCATCAACTGGCGCGGCACCCACGCTCAATTGCTCAGGGGCGACGCGGCGTTAATGCCGGCCCGGTATTACTCGCTGCAGGTGCCGGAACTGGTCCGGCGCGAACCGGACAAAATCCCGTATCTGCGCCGGATCGAACTGGACCGGTTCACAGCGCAAAGGACCGGCGCGCACGAGTGTTATGCGATGCTGCGCACCATTGTGGGCAACCTGTTCCGGGTCTCCTCGGGAGCAACAGAGGTGGAACGGACCGCTTGGAACGATGAGGCAGAACGGATCAAGCGGGAATATGGTTTTGATCCAATCCAGCACGAGAAGACGCGGGCGGATCTGCGGGCCGGCCGAATCGGTCTGGCCCACAATCGTTTACCGGTGGACACGGAAATCACAGACGTCGAGGATGGCGATGTACTACCCATCGAACAGGCCGCAGAACACAGCAGCTTGGGCCGGGACGCCTTAGCAAAAGGGCGCGTTGCGGTATTATCGCTGGCCGGGGGCGTAGGAAGCCGTTGGACAACCGGCGCGGGCGTGATCAAAGCGGTGAACCCTTTTGTCGAAATGGCGGGGACTCACCGGACTTTCCTCGAGATTCACCTTGCCAAGACGCGGCGCACCGCGCGACTGCACGGCGCACCTCTCCCCCATGTCGTGTCCACCAGCATGCTCACCCACGCAGCAGTCGAAAAACACCTGCGCTTGTGCAACAACTACGGCTATGAGGGCCCGGTCCTGGTCTCGCCGGGACGGAGTATCTCTCAACGTCTTATCCCAATGGTTCGCGATCTGGTGTTTCTGTGGGAGGAAATGCCCCAGGAAGCCTTGGACGAACAGAAACAGAAGGTCCGGGACGCCGTCAGGAGAGCCTTGATGGACTGGGCCCGGTCGAAGGGGGAAGGGAGCGACTATGTAGACAACATGGCGGGACAACGCTTCAGCCCCCCTGGGCACTGGTATGAGTTTCCCAACATGCTTCGCAACGGGGTATTGGCCAAGCTTCTAGACCAACACCCGCACCTCGAGACCATCATGCTACACAATATCGATACTGTCGGGGCGGACGTCGACCCCGGCGCGCTGGGCGCTCATCTGAGTTCAAGGAACACCCTGACCTTTGAGGTTGTGCCTCGGCGCGTCAGCGATCGAGGCGGCGGACTGGCCCGGGTTCATAGGAGACTCCGTCTTCTCGAGGGTCTGGCACAGCCGCGCGAAGAGGATGAGCTGAAACTGCGCTATTACAGCTCGCTGACGACATGGATCCAGATCGACCCGTTGCTCCGTTCCTTTGGCCTCGAACGGGCCGATCTGAAGGGGCCTGAGAAAAAGATCGACGAAGCCGTGCGTTGCATGGCGCAGCGGATGCCGACCTACGTCACGATCAAGGAGGTCAAGCGTCGCTGGGGCCACGGCCAGGAGGATATTTATCCTGTGGCCCAGTTCGAGAAGCTTTGGGGCGACATGTCCGCGCTGCCGGACGTCCAGTGCGGTTACCTTGCCGTGCCGCGCTCGAGAGGCCAGCAGTTGAAGGAACCTGCCGAGCTGGATCCCTGGGTGAACGACGGCAGTCGCGACTACGTTGCGGCGCTGTGCGACTTTGCCTGAGCGGAAGGCCTGCTTTGTGACGAAACCAGCATTCGAGTCGGGAACAAGAAAAGGGCGCCGCTTGCCGCGCCAAACCTATGCAGTGGCCTTGAGTGCCAGGAACTTGTTCACGGCCGCCAGGTAAGCTTTGACTGATGCCTCGACGATGTCAGTGCTGACGCCAGACCCGGAAAAGGTCTTCCCATCGAATTGGACGGTCACGTGGGCTTCGCCAAGCGCATCCTTCCCACGAGTTGCGGCCCGGATGGAAAAGTCGGTCAGGAGGCCTGCTACACCGATGACGCGATCAATAGCCATAAACGCAGCGTGGACAGGCCCGTCGCCCGATGCCGTCTCGACGTAGGTCTCGTCGCCTTTGGTCAGCTTTACGAGGGCCATTGCCGGGTCGCCGCCGGATGTGCGGACCTGTTCGAGATGGTAGATCTGGAAGCTTTCGTCGCGCATCGAGGCGATCAACAGGCGGAGATCGTCCTCGAACACTTCCTTCTTTCGGTCGGCAAGCTCGATGAACCGGGTGTAGAGCTCGTTGACTTCTTCCGTGGTAAGGACGTGCCCCAACTCCTCGCAGCGCTTAGCCAACCCGTGTTTGCCGGAATGCTTGCCCAGAACGAGTTCGCTTCTGCTGCGCCCCACGGACTCAGGGGTCATGATCTCGTAGGTAATCCGGCTCGCAATAACACCGTGCTGGTGGATGCCTGCTTCGTGTGCAAACGCGTTCCGACCCACGACCGGCTTGTTATAGGCGACGACGAGCCCTGTCAGGTTGCTTAACAACCGGCTCGCGTTGGTGATCTCCTCGGTGACGACGCCTGTTTCGAAAGGCAGTTCATTGTTACGAACCCTCATGGCCATCACGATCTCCTCGAGAGACGTGTTGCCGGCCCGTTCTCCTATGCCATTCACAGTGCATTCGACCTGACGGGCCCCGCCGCGGAGCGCCGCCAACGCATTGGCGACGGCCAAACCCAGGTCGTTGTGGTTATGACACGAGAAGAGGATCCGGCCCGCCGCTTTGACATGGCCGATAATGTAGCGGAACATCTCCTCGACTTCACGGGGGGTCGAATAGCCAACTGTATCGGGAAGATTGATCACATCGGCCCCGGCTGCGATCGCCGTTTCTGTTACTTTAAGAAGATAATCAAGATCTGAACGGGTGGCGTCTTCAGCCGAGAACTCGACGCGGCCGCACAGCGACTTTGCGAGACGGACGGCTTCGCCGGCTCGATCAAGAACTTGCTGTCGGCTCATTTTGAGCTTGTGCTCGAGGTGAATGTCAGATGTGGCGATAAAGGTATGCAGCACGGGATTCTGCGCGAGCTCGATGGAACGGGCGGCACGCTCGATGTCTCCTTCAACGGCACGGGCAAGAGCAGCAATTCGAGGGGTCTTGACCGAACGGGCGATTTCTCGAACGCTCTCGAACTCTTGTTCGGAGGCGATGGGAAATCCGGCCTCGATCACATCGACGCCCAAGCGCTCGAGCTGCATCGCCATCTCCAGTTTCTGGGCCGTGTTCATGCTCGCACCTGGCGACTGTTCCCCGTCGCGCAATGTGGTATCGAAGATCTGGACTCGGTCGGCCATGGATTCTCCTTCTGGACAACTGTTTAACGCTTCGTTTCTCCGTGTGCCGGAAGAAACACCGCAACGAGAATCAGCTTCCTCCTCTGCCAAACGGCCGCGCTCTGTTTGCGCCGTTCTAAGGAGCTGCGTGATTGCTTCTATTCATCTCTCGGGTCTATGCACACTTAAACCCAACTATCATTGCAGATCCCGCGGTTGGGCTCAAATGAGCGGCGCTGCTATACTCCCATTGCAACCTGCTCCGAAAGGTTCCAGCAGGCAGCACTTTGAACGGAACATCTTCACGGAACATCTTCTATGAAATCTGACAGCAAGCAACACGGTGCATTGCGCTGTTCCTTTTGCGGCCGGCGTCAGAGCAAGGAAACAAGCGTGATGGTCGGTCCAGAGAATGTCTGCATCTGCGCCGAATGCGCAAAACGCTGCTGCAATCTCCTACATCAGGTTGAAGTCTCCTCAGAAAAGGCGGTTCACGCCGCGGACAAGGCGGCCACTGACGATGCCGGCGCCTCAGACAGAAGGCCGGCTGGTCCTAACACGCCGAGCCAGGGTTCTTTGGCCAGCGGATCAGACCGCATTGGACGCCATAGGATGTCGCAGCATGCCAAAAGCATTCGCCGGCGGATACTGTTGATACTTTATGACCAATACCTCGAAAATCCTCTGAATATGCCCACGCCGCAAGATGTGCTTGAACATGGAACGGTGCCGCGCGCGGATCTTATGGCCAACATGCATTACCTGAGCGATCGGGGTCTGGTGGAGCTTATGATGGGCTATAATCCGCCCCTTTTTGCCGCTGCGCGCATCACGGCGGACGGCATCGATTTGGTCGAGAACCCATTGCAGTTTGATCTGTGGTTTCCTGAAACCCTTAGCGGTCCCGAACAGGCGGTTGCAGAGGCGCCCGAGTTGATGGAGCGCTTGGTGGCGGAGGCCGATTTTGCTCCCCTTGACGGCGAGAAACGCAGGTGTTTGCTGCGCGATGTACAGTATCTACGCGATGAACTGGCCCGCCCTGCGGAGAGATGGCGGATAGGAGTCATCGAGACCGTTCTTACGTGGCTCGAGGCCTATGACGAGCAGCAGACGGGGATGCTGCCTTCTTTGACTGAACTCAGGAAAGCCATACGAAGGCATGCCCCTTGACGCGGCAGCCGCAAGGCTTGGCCTCTTTACGCGCGTAAGGCGCCAAGGAGTTCGTCGATCATCGGACGGCAGTTGGCCACCTCCTCAACCAGTTCGTTGAATCCGGAGCGGTCAATCTGCAATTCGTGGGCAGCTTCGTCGGAGAATGCGGGTTTAACTCCGTTCCCCGCATCGCCGAGACCCGCTTCATAGGCCACGCAGTCGGCAAAGGCCGTCAGATAGTCCAGTTGGAGATCGACGACGCCGAGCTGGGGCATGTGATGATACCGTATGGCGTCTGCTATGGCTTCGGGCATGTTCCAGTGCACTGCCAAAAGACTGCCGGCTTCTGCATGGTCTATACCGAGTTCTTCTTCTTCGAGCACCCGGATAGGCTTGTGTTCTTCGTTCGCTCGTTCCGTGACGGCTTCATAGCGTTCGGCGACGATCCAATGAAAGGCAACCTTGCCAATGTCATGCAGTAGGCCTGCTACGAAAGGGCAACCATTCAGGGAGAGGCCTGCCTTGCGGGTCGAGCGTTCGGCGGCCACGGCCGTCGCCAACGCATGGCGCCAGAGTTGAAGCCGGTCGCACGAACTACCGGGTCGGCCGAGGTTTTGAAAGGCCATGGCGGTGACCACCATGTTTCTGACGGCAACAAAGCCCAGAATGACAATAGCTGTGGTGATGCTGTCGATTTGCCTCATGAAGCCGAAGTAAGAGGAATTAACGACCCGCAGAATGCTTGCGCAAAGGCTCTGATCGGCAGTGATGTACTTCGCCAAGTCCAGCGCGCTTGAGTCGGGATCGGCTGCCGCATCCAGGATCTGCCCCACGACGCTGGGAAGCGTGGGCAGGTCGCTGATTCCCTCGATGATGCGACTTACGTTAGCTTGCTTCAAAAAAGGACCTCCCCATAACAACACCCGTTGCGGTTGGAACGCAACTCATGGCTGTCCCGCCCCTCCGTCCCCTGCCTAAAAGCCTTTGAGAGCACTGATCGCGTCGAGTCCGGCGATGATCACATCGAGAAGGAACGCCCAGAGACTCTGGACAGGCCCAAGCTCTTTCTGTTCATGCATTGCACTGATAGGCAGGCAGTGTTTCATACGAAGCCGTTTCCTTACCCCTGACACGTTGCAAGAGGATAGGATATACTAAGCGCTGACGCCTTTCAATTATGAAAGAATCTGTAAGAGCTTCTTACGAGAAGAAGCACGTCTCTCCTTGCCGTGCCCGGGTTTTCCTAGGGGAAATGACCAGAAGGTCGTGCGTGTTATGCTTTGGGGCCTGCGTAAGATAAAGCGTGAAACCTCTGGTGCAAGCATGGAGAGAGCAGTATGACCGATCAGATGACGGGAGTTCCCCAAAAAGGCGCGCCGGCGCCGGCGTTTTCTCTGAAAGCTCATACAGGTGCGACGGTTTCCCTGGCCGATCTCAGAGGCAAAAAGGTCATCTTGTATTTTTATCCCAAAGACAACACCCCGGGGTGTACACTCGAGGCGACGGAATTCCAGGCGCACCTGCAAGAGTTCGAAAAGGCGGGCGCCGTCGTGGTAGGCGTCAGCCCTGATACGACAGCTTCACACTGCAGATTCGCCGACAAACACGGACTCAGCTTGCTCTTGTTGTCGGACGAAGACCACGCAGTGGCCTCGAAATACGGCGTGTGGGTCGAGAAAAACCGTTACGGCAAAAAGGGCTGGGGCATTCAGCGGTCAACTTTCCTGATCGATGGCGAGGGCCTTGTCCTGGAGACATGGCCAAAGGTTAGAGTAGAAGGGCACGCCGAACAAGTCTTCGACGCCCTTTCGAAGGCATAGCCGCGGCCTTTTACTGGACTTGCTAGGGACATAACAGGGCCCGCCCCTAAGCGTCCGATCGGCCTGCCTGTTCTCAGTTAGCGCCGGCGCGTACAGATTCTGTCAACGCGTCGAGGCGGAAGTCAGGTCCGCGCTCGATTGTTCTGCGCTTATTGTCGGCTACTGGCACGTAGGAGGCGGGTTCTCGGATATCGGGCAGTCCTCCGTAGTATTCCCCTTGTGCGTCACAGGGATAGACACGGGTGATGTCCTCCTTGCGCAAGACAGAAAACTCCTTGTCCATCCACGCCATTTCCTCGCTGTGCATATAGTCCGTGTGTCTCTCGGGCGTCGAGAGGACGTCGTAGTGAAACCGGATGACGATATGAATGGGTCGCAAGAGGGATTCCGATCGGAGTATGTCGAGGATTTCATAGGAAGCATAGTGCCGGTAGACCTTGGCATACACGCCGCTCTCGGGGTCAAAAGGATGCCAATCGAACTTGAAGAAACGCGCTGCGTCCCGGTACTGTTCTTCAGCTTTGTTCAGCGCCGCCATCTGGCTCTCCGCCAGTGTCTCGGCTTTCTGCAAGAGAGACTTGATATAACCTGGGTCAACACGTTCGGCATTGTCTGCACCGCATGCCGCCAACAGGGCGCCCAGAAGCGGAACGATTACAATCATGACATAGAAATGACGGCCCATACTGTTCATCCTGTTCTAGCCAGTATTATGGAGCTGTTTCGTCCTCACGGCCTTTCCGTACAATGGCGCCATCCGGGTTCTCATAACACTGGTCGGTTCCGAGCAGGTCGACGCGCTCTTTATAGAAAATCTCCTTTACTGCTCCCAGAGACCTGGGTGAGAAGCCGCTGGCCTTGAGGATTCCTTCGTAAAGGATCCACCGGTCGCTGTTCTCGTTATTGACCAGCATTGCATCCCGGTTTCGCTGCCGCCGGGTCGTGGCCGCCTTGTATTCCTTCGTGCTGTTCATCCAGAGAAGTCCGCCCTTGCCCTCGTAGGCATATCCTGCGGTCAGCAGTTCGCTGACCAATTCGTAACGCGCGGCGCGCGTACGAACAGCTTGGCGGATCTCCTCTGCGTCCACCACAATTCCTTCTTTGCCCTCGATCTGCGCCTCGCGGTTGCCTGCCTGAACGGCGCGCTCGATATCCCGCGCCACCTCGTGCAGGGCTTGAACCGGCAGCTGCGAGTAATCGGGTCTGAGTTTGATGAAGGAACCGGCGGAATAGCATCCCCCGAGCAGGGCCAGGCAAAGGATAGGCGCACAGTATCTCACCAGGGGCCTCCTTTTTCGTTGCATAGAACGACCTTGTTCTTCCCATCGCCTTTCGCGGCATACAAGGCTCTATCGGCCGCTTCCAAGACTTGCTCGCATCTCTGCATGGTTTTATGATCGAGCACCGCGACTCCGATGCTGACTGTTATTCTGCGGTCTCTGGGAATTCCCTTAAAAGCTCCTTGCACGAGAATGTCATGAAGCCGCAACGCTTGAGCCATTGCCCCTTCCCTATCTGTTTGGGGCATCAGAATCGCGAACTCCTCTCCACCGTATCGCGCCACAACGTCGCTTTTCCGCACCGTGTCGAGCGTACGAGCCCCTACTTGCCGGAGCACCGAATCGCCGGCGATATGGCCGTAAGCGTCGTTGACGCTCTTGAAATCATCGATGTCGAGCATCATGCAGGCAAGGGCCGTACGGTAGCGTTGAGCCCGCGCGAACTCTTGCGCCAGTCGTTCCTGAAAGAACCGGTGGTTATACAAACCGGTTAGACCGTCGGTTACCGCAAGGCGTTCGAGGCGTTCATTGGCCTGTTGAATGCTGTCGAAAAGATGGGCGCGTTCCAGCGCGTTGGCCGCTGCCTCAGCCACAATTTCGCAGAAGCTAATGTCCCGCGGGACAAACGGTTCTCGTCTGCGAACTCCTCGAAGCAACAACGACCCGACATTCGGGTCGTAAAGGCATATGGGTATAACAACTATCGACCGAATGTTCGCTGAGCGCAAGGCGTCCACGCAGGGCTGCACCAAGGGATCGTGAAGACAATCGTTGACGACGACTGGCGCGCGGCTCTCGAGGGCCTTGCACAGCTCAGGGTATTTGGCAAGATCAATGGCGAGATCGCGGATGGATTCGTCCTCATGCGATGCTAACACGTGACCGGTCGGTTCCCCGCCCCAGATCCGGACGACCGAACAACGATCAAGTCCGACGACCCGGGCAATCTCCTCGACGAACACGAATAGAATGTCATGGGACCGGCGTTTGGCTGAGATGCACTTAAGGATTTCGAGTACCGAAAAGAGGTCCTCTTTTTCCACGGTCGAGTCGTGCGGTTTTGACATTAGCTCGCGCTCATAGACGGTCATCATCCGCATGGCTGCAATGCCGCAGCCATCGTAGTCTTCATTGGCGGCCGACGGAGCCTCGATGTCGCATTGTTGCGCAACGAACCGTGTCAACGGTCCAACGCACGAGCGCTGAATGGTCCATAATCCATCAAACTGGCTCTCTATTCCCTCGGACGGAGCACCGAAAACCGCTGAGCTGAAATCCGGAGAGACCACAAACAGAAAACGCTGGTTTGCCAGACCAAACGGCTCTTTGCTGTAATAACTTGGGTTGAGAGCATTGCGGACGTCCGTCGGCAACCAGCCAAGCACGTAAACCTGCGCCGACAGGGTCCAAGTCTTGTCGGCCTCGTGCAGAAGACGCGCTGTCTCCCCGTCCATAAACACTTGAGGCGTGCACGCAGCATGCTTCGAGACAATGAGCGCGGTCTCGCGGGCAAGCGCCGCAAACACGTCCTTCCTCGGGACGGGAAGGAATGCAAATCGACCGTTTTCAGTCTCGCTCCAGCGATGCCGAACCCATTCGATAAGGGGCGGGCGTGCAACGTTCACCATCTATGTATTCCCCAATAGGCAGCAGACGCCGATTATCGCCGCTTGGCGACTGCAAGTCAAACAGGGGGCGTCATAACCACTGATTTAGAACGAGAGGAGCCGTGCCCTGCAAGACGCCTCAAGAGCCGGCCTGTGGGTCATAGCGCTCGACAATGTCGACCGGAGTCGATCGGACGACCAGGTCGTAGAGCTCTTCAACGTCGGCGCGAAACATGCGTGTGCACCCGTGAGACGTATAGCCGCCGATGGTCTCAGGATCAACGGTGCCATGGATCCCCAAGTCTGCAGGCAAGCCGTCTTGTGTTGGTACCAGCGGCATCCACCGCGTACCTAGTTCATTTGCGGGATCCCCCGGAGGAATGTGGCCGACGCCGGGCTTCCACCACGCGGGATCTTTTTCCTTGGTGCCGATCTTATAGGCGCCCAAGGTTGTTTCGTGGCCCGGCATGCCGAGACCAACCGGATAACACTTGAACAGCCCATCCTTGTCAAACAGAAAGAGCCGGCATGTAGATCGCTCGATTACGATCCTGAAATCCTTTGGCGTGTACTTCAGGCGTTGCCCCACCCGGAGCGAAGCAGGGTCTTCGATGTTATTGGCCAGGATGAGCAGCCCTTGGGTCGTATTGAGTTTTACGCCAACGGCAAGAAGGTTGTCGCCGGATTGGACCACATACTCGCGGCTGTCGGGTGTGGGCACGGGACTGAAAATCAGTTTGACGTTTGCACGGCCGAGCATATCGACTGCTTCTTGCCATTCGGAACTGTCCCATTCGGCCTGTTGGACTGCCCGCTGGTAGTGCTCACAGGCCTTGACGAGGTCGCCCTCGTGTTCGGTCATTCTGCCAAGTCCTGTGAATGCCGCAGGCCGCAGATCGGGAGGCGCCGTATCCACAACGTGGCGATAAAGCCGTGCGGCCTCGTCCATTTTCCCTATCTCCTCGAGAGAACGGGCATAGGCCACCGTGATCTGAGGCCGGATCGGGGCGTTTGGGAATTCGTCCATAGCCCGCGACAGCTTTGCGAGAGCTGCTTGATGCTCTTCCGATTGTTGGTCAAGTCGAGCCAGCAGGAGGAGCGCATCGGGAGCGGTTGCATCGTGAGCCGACTCCGCAATGGGCTCGAGAATCGTTCTGGCCTCCTCATTCCTGGCTGCAGCAATAAGCTCTCTCGCTGTTTCGAGATCAGCGAACGCCGTGGCATCGCCATAGCTCGAGGCAAACCGTACCGAAAACCAGTGGACAAGGTGGTACCCGCCATAGCCCAGAACACCCACCACAACCAGGAAAACCATAATCCTTGTGAGCCGGCGGTTTTCCTTTTCTTTCCGGCTTCTGATGTGGTCTATTGTCATGAACAGCCTAACTCCCCGCGCTCGGTCCATTCAGATTCCGGGTATTGCCGGGCGCACAACCTTTCTGCGCCGGCATCGGCGGTCCGTCGCAGCATGGACATGACTCGGACCTGATCCAGGAACCGCTCTCTCCGGATCTTTTGACTTGGCAGTTTTCCATAAAGCCGCCTGTTTGGGATCTACAGATCTGCAACTCTTGTGAAGCCTAGATGCGGGATTCTCCGATGCGGGTCAGATCCAGCAGTATTTCCGTAACAGATTGATACCTTTTGTCAGGATCGCGCCGCAAGGCTTTGAGAATAATCCGATCGAGTTGGGGGGGAATCTCGGGATTGTACTTAGACGGCGGCTCGAACCGGTGATACCTACTATGTCGAATCTGCCGCATTACGTCTTTGGCGTCCGGTCCAGGACAAGGGTGACGCCCTGTGAACAACTCGTACAGCGTGATCCCGAAAGAGAAAATGTCTGAGCGATTGTCCAGGCGCTTTTTGGCCAGTTGCTCGGGCGACATGTAGCGCCGGGTCCCTCCGTGACCCTCCCGTATCCAGCGGGTCCGCCAGGTTGCGCTCGACTTTGATAGACCGAAGTCGCATATTTTGACCTGGCGCATATCCCGCGAGAAAAGGAAGTTTTCGGGCTTGATATCGCGGTGAACAATGCCCTGCTGATGCAAAAAGTCGAGCCCATGACACAACCGGATGCTCAAGTCGATCATCTGTTTAACGCTTAAGTCGCGCTCTTGGATGTGCTTACGCAGGTTGTGGCCATCAACGTATTCCATGATGAGACAACGGCGGATATGGCCTTCGCGGTCCTCTTGCTCGATGATTTCGGGATGCATGCGAATGATGCATTCGTGCTTGAGAGCCGCCGCGATCAAAATCTCACGGCCGAGAAAGTCCTGTCTCCGCCGTTTCTTGTCCAAGTCATAGCGGCGGTCAAGGACTTTGATCGCAACCGTATGGTCTCGTGCCCGATCGATGGCTTTGTAAACGGTGCCCATTCCCCCTGTGCCGATAGGCGCCACGATTTCGTAAGGACCTACTTGCTCCAGCTCGAGGGCCGTCTGAGCGGACTGCCCGTCCGCACTTATGGAGGCTTCGGGTTCGGGCTCGAGTTCGGCCGTTCTTTTGAAGATATTCCTCATCACTCACCTGTATTCTGTGGCATCTCTATTGAGCGGTTCACGCCCGCAACGTTACGGCCCCTGCAGAACGACGCTCATGGCCCTTTCCAACTGGACATGCCCGCTGGGACCGACACCTCACGCATTATATCATGGAGCACGCTGCTTGTCGTGACGCGGCGCAGACGGCTCTCGGGGTTGAGAATGAGACGGTGCTCGAGTACAGACGGCGCCAACGCCTTCACGTCGTCCGGAATGACGTAGCTTCTCCCCTGAACAGCCGCATAGGCCTGGGCTGCACGAAACAGTGCAATCGAGCCTCGAGGACTTGCCCCCAAAGTCAGGTGCGTCGAGTCCCTGGTACGGTTGACAAGACGCAAGAGATACTCGCGGACCTTTTCGTGGAAGAAGATCTCCCGCACCGCCGTCTGCATCCTCAAAAGCTGGACAGGATCCGTTACGGCTTGCAGGGAGTCTATCGGGTGGGTCATCCGGACCCGCTCGAGCATTTCCGTCTCCGCCGTGATACTTGGGTATCCGACGGACAATCGCATCATGAAACGGTCCAGTTGCGCCTCAGGAAGGGGGAAAGTTCCCTCGTGCTCGACGGGATTCTGCGTTGCGAAGACAATGAAGGGTTGGTCAAGACGTCTGGTCACGCCGTCCACTGAGACTTGGCCTTCAGCCATGGCCTCGAGCAGAGCGGACTGGGTGCGCGGCGTGGCCCGGTTCACTTCGTCGGCCAGCACCATCTGTGCAAAAACGGGCCCGGGCCTGAACTCGAACTCACGTGTCTGCTGGTTGAATACGGAGACGCCGCTTATGTCTGACGGCAGCAGGTCCGGGGTGCACTGAATACGCGCGAAAGTGGATCCGCTCGATATGGCCAGCGAACGCACAAGTATGGTCTTGGCAACGCCGGGCACGTCCTCGAGCAAGACGTGACCTCCTGCCAGAACTGCCGAAAGAGCTGTTTTGATAACCGGCGTCTTGCCTAGTACGACTTGCTCAACATTCGATATGATGGTCTTAATGATGTCGCGGAATTCGCCCACCGAGTTGCATCCTCTCCAAGTCCGAAGCATGATAAACGCAGAAGGAAACGTACGCAACCCTTTTTCGTCAATCGCCACGACTCGCCCTAAGCTGGAACCCGGGACCGTTGGAAAAAGAGCGCCCTGCACGGGAGAACGGGTCTGTGTCTTTCTCCAGTGTCGATCTGACGGGTCAATGTGCGAAGCTGATCGCCGTCTTGGCTGTAGTCTTTGACGTGATCCTGCCGGATTGTCCGGCGATGCAGGTTTCCCTTGATGCGTTTGCCTAGGACCGGGGCTGGCCCGACTCTTCGCGGCTTCAGAGGCGCTGGATTCCGAATCCGCCTCCCACTTCGACCACAGCGCCGGGGGAATAGTCGAAATATCCGTCAACCAAAGCAAGGACTGCCTTGCCCACGTCCCGAGGCGTCCCCCAGCGTGGTTCGAGGAGCAGCCCTTGCTCGATAAGCCTGTCATACTTCTCTTTCACGCCGCTGGTCATGTCAGTGGTAATGATGCCGGGGCGCAGCTCGAATACGTTGATGCCTTGAGGCGCCAGGCGGACTGCGAAATTTCGGGCAGCCATGCTCAAACCGGCCTTGCTGATGCAGTACTCGGCGCGATTGGGGCTTGCCGCTTCAGCGGAGACGCTTGTAATGAACACAATGGTGCGCCGTGGCCTGCTCGCACTCTTTTGACTGCGCAGCATTGTCTTGGCGACTGCCTGCGTGAAGAAGAAAGGACCTCTGAGGTTGACCTCGATCAGCCGATCGAAGCTCTCCTCGGTCGTCTCAAGCACATCCAGACGTTGCTGCGGCGCGATCCCGGCATTGTTGACAAGTGCGTCAATTGCGCCGAACTCGGTAAGTGTGGCCTCGATCATGCGCTGGTGATCTTGGCGGTCGGAGATATCGCCTGCCACAGGGAGACACCGCACGCCAAGCGCTTCGACCTCGCGCTTAACCTGTGCGAGGTTAGACTCGGCGTCACGAGGATCCCAGCGCGTGGCTGCAGCGGCAATGTCATAGCCGGCGCCGGCCAGCTCGAGTGCAATACCGCGGCCGATCCCACGGCTGGCGCCAGTAACGAGGGCTGTTGCTTTACCCATGCTGCTAGAGTCCCTCGATCATGTCGCCGAGGCACGTGTTTACGGCGCGGGCGGCTTGAATATAGGGGTGATCGAGAGGCACGGTGCGCCGTTTCCCTGCCACCTCGGCAAGTGGGACGGGAACGAAATCCTCGCCTCTCTTGGCAATCATGGTCCCGAACTGGCGGTTCATTACTGCCTGGGAGGTATTGGCGCCAAAGACCGTGCATAGGACCCGGTCTGTAGGGGTAGGCACACCGCCCCGCTGGAGGTATCCGAGGGAGGTGATCCGTGTCTCGAGGCCGGTGACTTTCTCGATGTGTTCGGCCAGAATCGAACTCAAAGGTTCTTTCGAGTGCAGGGCTTCTTCCTTCTTGTCTTTTCCGCTCTTACTGTTCTTGGACGCATCCGAGATCTCATCTTGGTTTTTCCGAGGCACAGCGCCCTCTGCAAGCGAGATGATGCTGAACATTTTTCCACACCGCATGCGCTCGAGAAGAGATTGCACAACAATGTCGAGCGAGTAAGGGATCTCCGGAATGAGAATCACGTCGGCGCCGCTGGCGACGCCTGCGCCAAGAGCCAGCCAGCCGGCGTTATGCCCCATGAGATCGACTACCATGACGCGATGATGACTCGATGCGGTGGTGTGAAGACGGTCCATTGCCTCCGCCGCGATGGTCATGCCCGTGTCAAAGCCAAAGCAGATGTCCGTGCCGTATACATCATTGTCGATCGTCTTGGGCACGGTGACAACGTTGATCCCGCCTTGAGTCATGAGATGCAGTGCGCTTTTTTGCGTCCCGCCTCCCCCCAGACAGACGAGACAATCGAGGTTGAGGCGGCGGTAGGTCTCTATTGCAGCGCCGGTCATGTCGCGGACTCCCCCTCCAGGCGCCGGCATTTTGTGGGGCTTGTTTCTGCTGGTCTTGAGCAGTGTGCCGCCGACGGTAAGAAGGCCGCTGCAGTCTTTATCCGTGAGGCGGATATAGCGGTTTTCGACCAGACCTGTGAATCCTTCCAGGAATCCAAAAACCTCGACGCCCTGCGTTGTTAGAGACTTGACGATGGCCCGGATGACGGCATTAAGGCCCGGGCAATCGCCACCCGATGTAAGGATGCCGACTGCGTGGACAGTTTCCGTTGAGTATGGGCTTTCCACCTTCCGCTATGCTCCTATGTGCTGTGCAGTGCACTGTACAGTCACAAGCCGGCAGCTTCAACCTTGCCCTGTTTGAAACATCAGAAGCACTTGGGTCCTTGGCATGGACGGCAGCGCACTTTGACTTGTTAAGGCAGGTTTGCTATGCTTTGTTGTTGTTTCTCAAGAGCAATTGCGATACCTAATGGAGCGATAGACACGGATGGCCCACGCCAAGTCAGCTATTAAACGCAATCGGACTAATGAGTTGCGGCGGCAGCGCAACGCCCACGTCAAATCCCGGATGAAGACCTATGTCAAGGCCGTCGAGGCTGCTATTCAAGCCAAGGACCTTGACCGTGTAAAGGGCGCATTGCCGACGGCGTTACGCGAGATCGACAGGGCCGCAAGCAAAGGTGTGATTCATCCAAACAGCGCCGCCCGGAAGAAGTCGACCCTGCAACGGCAAGCATACCGCCTCGGCTGAGGGCGTTCCCCGCAACGCAGGGCGGCGCCTGCAGGCGTTTTCCTACCCTTCTCTTCTCAGACTCTTGATCAGCTCGAGGAGCCGTCCGTGGACGTCGTAATACCGCACGACTCCGGCTTTGTCGATGAGAACAGTCTGCGGGATCACGTTTGTGTTATATGCGTCGAAAGTTACGAAATCGTCTGTGTCGCGGCCCACAGGGTAGTCAATCTGCCACTCTTCCACGAAGCGCTTGACCAGTTCCGCATCGATGCCGCTGTCATGAACGCCTATGAAAGCGACATCCTGGACGTCGCGATATGCGCTATGCAAGATCCGGGTAAAGTCCATCCAGTAGCGGCTGACAGGACGCGTATCGAAACCGCCCCATAGCGTCAGCACAACAACTTTGCCTTTGAGTGCGTCTAGGGTAACAGGTTGTTCTGAGTTGTACCATTCGGCGCATTCAATCTCCGGCGCCGGTTTGCCTACGAGCAGTTCCAATCTGTTGCCGGCGTCATTGGGGTCGTTCGCACTCACGTCCGGCGAAAAACGTTCAAGGGCGATCCGCAAGGGCTCGACACGGCGCAGGTCCACGCTAAAATCGCTTCGCCAGAAGCGGAGGGGATGTTCAGCACGGAAACTGACGTTGCCGTCAGGCGGCGCCTGAGCCAGGTAGAACGCGAAAGCGCCCTGGGCATCGGTTAAGCACCAGAACAGATCGTCTTCGGAAAGCGAGGTGATCAACACACCGGAAGCGGGAACGCCTTCAGGATCAATCACGACGCCGCTGATTTCCGGCACCGGAAGCACTTTGACGGCTTTCTTGAGCCGCACTACTGGCTCATCTGCCACGACCACGCGGATGTCCGCGGTCTCCTCTGTCACAAATCCCTTCGGAGGTATAACGCGGACCGCGTTTTCGCCCGGGTTTATCTTCAGACGGAACTGGCCGTTGTTGTCCGAAAGCGTTTCGCCGTGGATCCTGTCGCTCAGTACATGAGCGACGCGAACGCCAGGCATAGGCTTTTCCTCGAGGTTGACAATCTTTCCCTCAACGAAGCAGGCCGACTCGAGGCAAAGGTCGCAGTAGTATTCCTGGTCATGGCGAGGCAGGACCACGGACAGAGGCTGCGGCGATGCGTAATCCGGATGGTATGCTGCCAGGTAATAGTCGCTTGGGGGCACGACGGCGCTGTAGAAGCCGTCTTGGTCGGTCAAAGGTTCGGCAAACTCACGCTGGCCCCCCGCACCGACACGGAAAAGCGACAGGCGTACATGAGGTATCCCCTCCCCTTTCTGGTCCGTCACTCTGCCGCGAAGCGTGGCGCCTGGATAGAGCGGAATAGTCAGGATCCGGTGTCCCACAGAGAGGTACGGTATCCGGTGCTCCGCATAGTCCCGGTGAGCTAAAACAAAACCGACGTAGCCTCCTTTCGGCACGTCGTCGATTGTGAGTTCGCCGTGGGCGTCGCTTCGGTACGGACGAAAACCTACTGTGGCAAGGTCCTCGACGGATATGTCGAAGCGCGCGCTTCCAGAGCTCCCTGCGCCCACAAAGAGGCTTGTGATGCGGGCCCCTTCGACGGGCTCGCCGCGCTCGTTGATGATGCGCAGCCTTACGGCGTCCAGCTCGCCCAGCTTGATAGCCACTTCCGCGTCCCCCACAACCTGGGCGTTGATGCCGCCCATTGCAAAGCCTTCTTTGCGAGCCACCAATTCGATGAAACCAATGTCCAGCTCTTTGAAATGGAACCTGCCCTGATCATCGGTCTGCACCGTTTGGGGCAACCGGTTCTGCGTGGCCCAAACATCCGCGCCGGCAATCGCCGCGCCGCCAGGGTCGGTCACAATTCCTGTGATCTCGAATGCAGTCGCACACAACGAAAACGACGTCATGCTTATAAGGAAGAATAAACGCACAAGCCGTCTCCCCTGGGCTAAGGCTGAGCAATGAGGGTTTGGATGCCCCATAGAGGGGGCAAGCCGAACGTTTCAAGAACCACCTTGTCGTCTGACCCGGTCATATAGGTACGGGCCGTGCCGGGCGCTGCCCCCTGCAAAATTGGAAACGGCGCCTCGCAGCCCGGGCAAGACCCGTTCACAACGACCGCCCACATCAGCTCGTCCGTTCCGGCTGCCGATCTGGCTTTCGTCATGGCATCGATCGCCATGTCAACTTCGGCTGATTCGCAATACAGCACAACGGCTGGCCGGTCGCGCCGCTCCGCCTTGCTAGGAGCCGTCCCATGAAGAACAGGGCGCCTACGCCATTCGAGGCTCTCCCCTGCCAGACTTTTTGCGCCCTGCTGCGCCTGGGTCGTGATGACGCCGAGATCTTCTG
>CAZBQH010000228.1:0-7319 GCA_964493915.1 uncultured Nitrospiraceae bacterium | reverse complement strand
CGTGTGCGGGGCGGCGTCAGAAGACGCAACACTGAGGGCGTGCTGTATTTCCAGCCTCGTGGAACGGAACGTCTCCGTGAGAAGGACGCGATCGCAGCGGGCGCGGTTCGGCTCCTGAAACCCAATGACGTTCTCTTCGTGGACGGCGGAACTACCACGATCCACCTCGCCGCGCATCTGCCGGATATGCCTTTGCGGATCATCACGGTGTCCGTCCTTTTCCTGGATGCGCTTGCGGGACGCCATGATCATTTGCGCTCGATCGAAAGCATCGCAACGGGGGGTATTTACGACCCGGATCTCGGCATTTTCATTGGGCCTCTGGCGAGGCGCAGCCTCGCCGATTTTCACGCGCGTTGGGCTTTCCTGACGGCCGACGGCATCGGGCCGTGGGGTGTCTCGAACATGAATTATCTCAGCGTCGAGACCAAGACCGAGATGATCGAACGCGCAGAAAAAGTCGCCATACTTGCCGATCACAGCAAAATCGGAAAACACGCGATGACACATGTGTGCGGGCTCGAGGAGGTCGACGTGTTGGTGACCGACGACTGGCCCGAGAATGCCTCGATGTTAGAAACCATCCGGGACGCGGGCGTCGAAGTGGCGACCTTTGAAAGTAACGGCGATGGACGGATGTCCTCGCTCCATCTTACGACCCCATAGATCTTCTCAGGACAAACGGCGCACGTCGCGTCATGATGGTGCATATAATCCCAACGCCCTGCGCTAAAGACTGGACAGAGCCGGACCCGATTTGGCTCTGGGCTGTCGTGTCTAGCACATGGACACTGCAACAGCGAGCATCAAGGCGTGGAACACCTTTCCCCAAAGAAAAAAGCAGTAGGAACGCCCTCGAGAACGCTCACTTTTTCGTAAGCATTGAGCCTACTTGTGTCCCTCCTGCGGGACCGGCGCCGAGCTGTTCTCGCCACGTCGTTCCTACTGCTATCTATATTTTACCCGCGGCGCCTGCCGGCATGCAAGCCTTTCTTAGAAGCATTTGAGGTATCCTGTGCCGGTCTCAAATGCTGCAAGACGCGCGGATGTGCAGACCATTCAACGGCGGACGCGTTTTTGATACAATCGGATTGACGCTGTGGTTGGGTCTGATGAGATATAGCAGACGCATTCAGATTGCCTGTCTCGTTTCACTGATTCTTCACCTTCTTTTCATGTGGGCGACCGGCATTCATTTTGGCATGGACCAGATCGGTCTGGCAGCCGCCGAACGCACCGTCACGCTCAATCTCCGCCCCGATAGCGTAAAGCGTTTTGTCGACAGCGGCCGCCCATCCGAGGAGGCGGTAACAGAGGCGGAACTCATTGCTGAGCACAGCTCGAAGGCGTCGGACAGGGCGCCGGCCCTGGGGGAACGGACGGCGCCGGCATTTGATGATCCGTCCGAGTTTGACGAGCTTGCCGGGCCGCATGCCGCTGAGCAGCAGGGCGCGGCGCCCTTGGCTTCAGCAACGCCGCTCAACGGTGCGCAAGAAACCCGAGAGGAACCGAAGACGGAATCTTCCGACGCCCTTGAGGATTCGGAGAAACAAATAGTGGAGGAAGCGCTGGCGATCGCCAAGGCCCCGACAGACCGCCGCAAACCGGATGAAAAGGCGAAACGGCTAGAGTCGGCCAAGCAAGAAACGCCTTCGGAGCCGGCAGCGGACCACAAGCCGCCCATGCCCGCGCCTCCTTTGCGCGAGGGCGATAGCAATCAGAATGAGTTGATTCCTCTCAGACCTGGGCAGACCAGAGGGCGCGCCGAAGGCGGCGTGAAAAATATCGGGTTTGTGGGTTTCGAGGCGATGAAGGACGAGTTGGCGCCCTACCTGAAAGTGTTGCGCAACCGCGTTGAGCGCCGTTGGCAAACCGCTATCGTCATGCGTTATTCAGGCACGACGCCCACACAAGCAGTGGTGGACTGCGCCATCCGGCCCGATGGGACGCTTGCCTTCGCTGCGGTCGTCGAGCCAGGTTCCTCGGCATCCTTTGCTCCGCTCTGCCAACAGGCCATCCGAAATGCGGCGCCTTTTCCGCCTTTTCCCTTCGAAGTCCCGGAGATCTACCGGAATGAGAATCTCGAGATTCGCTGGACGTTCAGTTTTTTGAAGTAGGAGATGCCGATGTCCGACACGTTTGCGCTATTGAAGCAAGGCGGTTGGCTAATGATTCCCTTGGGGCTATGCTCGTTGGCAGGGCTGGCGATCGTCATTGAACGTTTTGTTGCGTTGCGAAGGGGGGCTGTGATTGACCCCCGGATCGTCCGGCTTGTGGACGAGTACGACGCGGACATGTCGCTCGATCGGGCCATCTTGACGTGCCATCGCTCCCGCGGCCCATTTGCGCGGGTCATTGCGGAGATCGTCAAAGCACGCCATCTGCACCACAGCGCGGTCATCGAAACGATGCATGCCACAGGCCGCACCCAGGTGGCGGCGCTCGAGCGGGGCCTGACCCTCCTCGAGATCATCGCGGGGATCAGCCCTCTCCTCGGGCTGCTGGGAACCGTCTTGGGCATGGTGGACATTTTCAACGCCATTACGACGCACGGCATTGGCAATGCGCAGGTCCTCTCAGCGGGGATCTCCCAAGCGCTTATAACGACTATCGCGGGCCTGAGCATTGCCATCCCCGCCTTGGCGTTCCACAGTTGGCTAAGCCGCCGCGTCGAGGACTACGCTACGGAAATGCAGGATCGCGCAACGGGCTTCATCGCGAAGCTGCACGGCCTCAGCCAGGATATCTAGGCGCGCGGGGGTCAGGCTCTCTACCGCCGGCGGATTACGACGCCTTCCTCTGTGACACGGTAGCCGAATTCGGGCACGAGCCATTGACGCAGCATCAGGTCGAGCGCTGTCTGGACACGGATATTTGGAAGAACCGCGGGATTGACCGGGAACTCTTCCATGCCCCGCTGGGCCATCACTTTAACGCCAAGCTGCTTCGAGAGCGGCGCCAGCACTTTCCTGAGAGGCTCGGGGCCCGGAGCGACTTCCAGGTGCGCGGGATCTGTCTGAGGCAAAGGCAGGGTCACATCGGCGCGCCGATCAAGCAAGGTTTGCTGCTCCGCGGTCAGCGGTTCGTCATTGAGCAAGAACGACCGGGGAGATTCACGACCGGGCAAATAGACAAAGATGTATTCGTCCGTAGCGTCGATGGCGAAACGGATGACGCGGGCGGATTTCAGCGCCGCCTCGATCGCCTCTTCGAGCGGCGCCTGCGCCAAGGTCAGCTCTCCGCATGCCGCGTCTGCTACGGCGTTGTCGCCTACGATGGGAACGCCCATCGAGTCGCTGAGCACCGCGAAAACGGTATGCAGCCGGTTCCCTGCGGCAAAAGCCATGCCGGCCGTCATGTTCAAATAGGGGCCCCCGAGCAGGCCCTCAGTCGACAGGTCGCAAAGCATTTCGTATCCCGGCGGGTAGATAAAGAGATAGGATGGGCATTCCTCAAGCAGGCAAGCCGCCTCCTTTGCGAGATGCTGGGCGGCAGTTAAGTAGGGCGCCTCTGTGAATTCGAGCGGCCCGATGGCCCGCAGCTCGATTCCCTGCATGAGGACCAGCCCTCCTCCGACATCGAGGCCAATCCGGCGCACGGCCTCGCCTAACGTGCCTGCCTCGAGCGTAATCGTTATCGTCGGCCGAGGGTTCGAGAGCTGCCTTATCTGCTCCCTCTCCGTTGTTTTTCCGCGCGAGGCAGTGCTGCATGACGCGACGCTCAAGGCGCCCGCCACAACCAACCCTACGCATAGAGGGGCGACCCCTGTTTTCCATGTCATCATGCCGGCTAGCCAATCATTGCTGCAGGACGTTCCAAGGCATCCTTTCCCATGCACCCTCATGTCTATACGTACGGGAGCGGTTGCGCGTCAGAGATTGCCCCGCCATTGACCGCCCTGTGAACCAGAACAAGGCCGCGGAAAGGACTGCTGCGCCCGAGGCGACGGCAAGGCCTTTCCTTTCAAGGCCCACGAATCCCACGTTTCCCATTTACGGGACCACAGCATCGACGAGGGGCCGCCGTCTTGTCAAGTCGGTCCTGCTGGCCCTATACTCTTGCCATGGCCCCTGTATTATCGTTGATACTGGTTCTGTTTGCCGCGGGTTCGGGTTCTTCCCCAGAGGAAGATCCCAAGGTGATTACTTTTACAGACAGCATGGGCAAAGAGGTGACGCTCCATGGTTTTGTGCGTGAGCGGAGCGGGGGCATAATCGAGATCACCCTTGACCAGCCATGGGCGGACAAACCTGATAAGGTCCACAAAAAGTTGTCTGACGTAACGATCGTGAACGAGATCGTCGGGGAACGCCCAAGGCGATTGGCCCGGGAAGCGGAAGAGGCGGACCCGCCTCGCGTCCTGCTTGATCCTGAACTGCACGCAAGCAAAGAAGGCTATGCCCTTCGCTCGGAGTTCGAGCTGGCGCGCCAGGTTGAGGGCCGGGTTATGGAACAGCGCATCGAGCAAAGACAAGACTGGTTTGACGCGGCTTCCCAAGCAGTCTCGGCCGAACAGGAGATCCCTGCGCTGGATGAACAAGCCGAGCCCGGAGCGCCGGTTGCATCTTCCCCGCTGAGGGCACGTATCTTACAAGTGATACTCATCGTCGTGGCAGCGGCGGTTATTCTTGTGATCGCGAAGCTTACGTTGTTGTAGGGATGATCCCTTAGAACCCTTCGGGAGACGTGGGCGATGTCCCGCCGCTGTCCGTGTCCGGCTGATCGCGGTTGCAGAGCAGTTCGAACGCGTGGACGGGTTCCTCTTTGCCTTTCAACATGCGCGTGCCAAGGGGTCTTGCCCTGACCGAGTTCTTGACGGCCGCATAGGTGACCTCGCCCATGATAACCTGCCCCGCTGTTGCTTCGGCGCAGAGCCTTCGCGCCGTATTGACATGATTGCCGACAACGGTGAACTCCATGCGCTCCGGGGCGCCGACGAGACCTGCCACCACCTCGCCCGTATTGATGCCAAAGCCCAGTTCGAGCGTGGGCCTTCCCTCTCTCGCCCGCTGGACGTTGAGCGCCGCGTTTTGCTGCTTCATGGCAAGCGCTGCTTGGACGCATCGCAAGGCGTCGTCTTGCGCCGAGAGAGGCGACCCGAAAACGGCCATGATCTCGTCGCCGATAAACTTGTCCAGGGTCCCCCGGAAGTTGAAGACGATGGAAGTCATGGCTGTGAAGTGTTCGTTGAGCATCTCGACGAGTTCGGTGGGGGGAATGCGCTCGGCGATGGGTGTGAAACCGCGGATGTCGCAGAACATGACGGTGGCAATGCACTTTCTGCCGCCTAGCTCGATGCGCGCCCCCTGTTGCATGATTTGGTCCACGACGCCGGGGGAGAGAAAACGCCCCAGGTCAGCCCGCCTCTTCTCCGCCTCCATCATCTGCTCGTAAAGGTGCGCGTTGTCGATGGCCATGGCGGATTGCGTGCCAAGCGTCGCAAACAGTTCGAGATCCTCTTCGCTGAAGGTGCGCCCTGGCTCGCGCGTATCTACGTAGATCGAGCCCAGGCTGCGATCTTCAACCTTGAGGGGGACGCACATGGCGCTTACAATGCGCTGCTCCAAAACGCTTTCGCGCCCGCCGAACTCGCGGTCCCTCTGCTGGTCGACCATAAGCACAGGTTCGCCGTCAATAGCCGCCCTTCCCGCAATCCCCATGCTGGGCGAACTCGCCTCGAGCTCCCTGCCCATCTGCCTGGCTACAGTCACCCGGAGCTCCCCCGTCCCCTCATCGGAGAGCATGATAAAGCCCCGTTCAGCGTTCATGACTTCCATGGCCGTATCGAGCAGCGCGGCAAGCCGTTTCGAGAGGTCGAAATGCGAGGCAATGAGCTTGCTCGCCCGATACAAGGCATCCAATCTGCGATAGGCACGCCCCGCCATCTCGAGGTCGTGGGCAGGGGGCGTCGCCCTTGAAGACACAGCCGCAGTGCCCGGCGCGGGCGTTTGCTGCGCTGAACCGCGGGTGGGCGGTTTCGGTTTAGGCGTCGTCTGCGTAGCGATCTGCGTCAGGTTGTCGCCTACTCGGGCCATTTCCTCCCTGATTTTGTCAAGGTCGGAGGAAAGCTGCGCGTCTCTGGGACTCGTGCGGGCGTGGCCTGCGCGCGTGTCGTCCCGGAATACCATCCGGCACTTGCTGCCGAGCCATATCTCGTCAAGATGCTTGAGCGGGCTTTCCGAGATCCGCTGCCGATTTACGTAAGTCCCATTCAAACTGTTCAAATCAATGATAACGAAGGACTCGCCCCGCTTGAACAGCTTGGCGTGATGACGCGAGACCTCGTCGGCAACCAGCACGATCTCGTTGTCGTCGGCACGGCCTACGCGGACCTCGCGACCGCGCAGCGGCACGGTCATGGACGGGGTATTCGGCTGTTCTACAATGATTTGAGGCATAGCCTGGAGCAACTCCACGTCCGTGATCCTAGCAGCGGCGCGTTTCAGCGTCAATGAGGTTCTTGGTCACATCCACCACTTCAGGTTGAGCGGGTGTTCGTCCAAGGAGGCAAAGTCAATGGCGAAGTGCGAGGCCCCAGGGACCTTCGACACCTTTACGAGCAGGGTGTTCTTGCCCTGCCGGACATGCGCGGGCGCCGCGAGCTTCTCTACCTGGTTTGCCCGCAAGTGCGAGCGCGATGCAATCAGCAAGTTGCCGTTAAGCCAGACTTTGGCGGCGTCCTGCAGTTCGATGCGAAGCTCAGCGGATTCGCGCCGATCGCTGACAAACTGGGTGTATGCATAGGCCGTTCCGTACTCGGGATAGGCGAACGGACAGAGGGCCTCGTCAAGGTCCAACCGATGGCCCGCATCCGCCTGGGTGTACCACGAGCGCCATCCCATGGGGCCATGCCAACCGCTGTAGCCGGCTTGCAGGTCCACCACCCGCTCCGGCTCGTAGCACGTATCGTGGCCTGCATCGCCCCAGTTCGGGAACATCCCGGCGACGGCCCAACGCCGGACTCGCTCTTCCCGTTCATGCTGCAACCAGTCCTTGATGTGCCTGAGTAGGGCCGGCGGCTCCTCGCCGGGCACGGAGCGCCGGGAGAAATGCTGAACCATATTGACGAACAAACGGTCCGCCACGGGATCAAGGATGAGACGGCGCATAATGCCCAGATGGGTGAAGACAATGCGGCCGCTCCCGAGCCGGCGCACCAGGATGCCGGTTCGCCAGGGCGAAGGCCCGTCCTCGATGCATGCCGCTGCCGGGTCCAAACTGCCGCAGATGTCCTCCTCGCTGGTTTCGGCGAAGCCTTTGCCGGACAGGATGTCGGCATAGGGCGCGCCCATAAGGCGCCGCGCCGGCAACTGCTCGAA
>CAZBQH010000227.1:0-8138 GCA_964493915.1 uncultured Nitrospiraceae bacterium | reverse complement strand
AAGGCCTGATTCCAAGTCTTGTTCGCCTTGCTTGCACCATCCTCCGGGGCATCGCATCCTTTCGAGCGGCACTGGACCGTTTCCAAGGAACAACCACCCCGTGCCGCACCCAGGTCCTATACTCCCTCGGCCCACGCCCAGAACAGACTTCTGCCACGGGCTGCTAGACAGCGGCCGCTCCTCCAACGGCCGAAACCAAGTCTTGCAGGGTTTCCGCCTCTTCATAGCGCAGATCGAGGAACCGCACCCCAAAGCTGCAAAGACCGTTCGATACGCGCGCCGCCCACGTGACACGGGCCTTGCACTCGATTGCCGCCGAAAACGGGTCCAGTTGCAGTTCGAGCATTACGCCCTGTCCGTGCGCTACCGGGCGCACGCTGCGGAGCCGGGCGCCTTCGGGGCTGAGATCAACCGTTACAGCCGATTGCTCGACATCATGGCTGCTGAAACGGACTCGAGCGCCTAGGGCCACGTTTACTCGCGGCTCTCTTCTTCTTTCGTGTGTCTTTCCTGACATGTCCGGGACCTGTTAACCCACCACGCCTTCACTGAACACGCAATATACGCACTCATATAATTAATACCCGTAGAGCGCTGAAGAGTTCCGGGCATCCAGACTGGGAGCCTGGAAGCCTGGCAAGCAATGTCAAGAACCCGGTGGAAACAACAATTCAAGCATTTGTGTTCCCTGGTGTGGAGAAACGTTCATAATGGGTGGCGTCAATCACCGAAAAGGAACCGGCACAGCATGAGTCAGCGGGCTGGCCTAAAACACGCCTTGGTACGGGACGACTTCCAGGGCTTCTCCAGGGACCTCATTGCAACACTCGGATTAGACGGCGGTGAAGTCGTCGAGAAACGGTTGCTGGACTTCCTGTGCAGCTATTTCGGCGAGGAGGATGCCCGCGACTTGCGCGAGACGATATCGCAGGACCTCGTCTTCTTCCGGGAACACGACCCTGCCTCAACCGATTATTCGGAAGAGCAGATACTTAGCGTGCGGCGCGGCATGGCGGCCATCGCAGCCCACCGGTTGTTCCAGAAAGTGCTCGAGTGCTGTCCCGGCCTCCTCTACAAAACCGAGGTGGTCGCCAAATACGTGCAAAAAGACACAAACGTCGAGATCCACCCGTCCGCAACCATCGGCGTCCCCTTCGCCATCGACCACGGGCACGGGACAGTCATCGGGGCAACGTCTATTGTCGGGAAACGCGTGTTTATCTACCATGGCGTGACCTTGGGGGCCACGGGCAAACGGTCTCGCGCCGACCGCCGACATCCCATCATCGGCGACGACGTGTTCTTCGGAAATGGTTCGCAAGTACTCGGGCCAAGCATCATCGAGCAGAACGTCCATATCGGGTCCAACGCCGTGATCGCCGACTGCTGCATTCACGAAGGCGTGCGGATCTCCCTGAGCGTGCGCATTGCGCGCGTGGTGGTGCCTGGACGTGCCCGTATCCTCGGCGCTTCTCCGGAGCGGCCCCAGCAGTACTGGGTGCAGCTCGAAGCCGAGGATCAGCCGCGGTGGGTCGAGTTGGAGCGATTCCGGCCCGAAACCCACGAGTGAAGATGCGGAGGAGTTTGAGCGGGACAGGCGCGTGACGTATTTGCTTTTGAGGGGACCGTACGCTCTTAGATGATTCGGCCCGCGATTCTCCAATGAGGAATCCCTCCAAGAATCCCTGTATTAGGAGCGCCGGTCAGTAAGATAAATGAGTGCACCCGGCGACGCAATAGGATATCGCGTCTTTTTGGTGATCTTTAGTGAAGAGTCTGCTTGGCTTTGCCCTCTGCCCGTGCTAGTACTGTTTTTGTAACCGGTCCACAGGTTTGGGAAGCGAGCGCGCCCTCGGGAGAGGCAAGCTTTCGACGGACACCGTAGGGCTGGGACATAAGCTTTCCTTTCAGTAGCGGCCGCATAGCAGCCAGCGGCCGCTCTCGCGGGCTAGCGGCGCCCGCGATGGACAGCATCCCCCGCACTTCCCGCGCTGCTCCCCGTCCCTGTTGGATGCTCAAGTCTATGTCATGGCGCAGAACTGGTGTCGGCGTCGCACCATGCGCGAGCGTTGGAACATTGCGAACCTGAGGATGGGACAAGTATCCTGGATGCAAAGGTCCGATGCGTAGTTGGTCTAGTGCGCGAGACCAAGCAGAATAGAGAATAAAAGGGAAATCATTGCATGTGCATGCAGGTAGACGTATTGGTCATAGGGTGCGGCATTGCAGGCGCCGCAGCAGCTCTTCGTCTCGCGCAGGATCGGGAACGGCAGATACTGGTTATCACGCGAACCAACAATCCCGAGGAATCGAATACGCGTTACGCACAAGGGGGAATCGTAGGTCGAGGTCCTCAGGACTCGGCCGAGGCGCTTGCTCACGACATTGAGACCGCAGGCGCCGGGCTCTGCCTGCCGTCGGCGGTCCGCATTCTTTCCGAGGAAGGCCCTGCCCGCGTTAGAGACGTGCTCATCGATGATGCCGGGGTCCATTTTGACCGGGACGGAAACGGGGAACTCGCCTGTACGCGCGAGGGCGGTCATTCAACTCGGCGCATTCTGCACGTGGGCGACGCCACGGGCTACGCTATTGCCAAGGCCTTGACGGCCAAGCTGGCCGAGCTTCCCAACGTCACCCTGGCGACAGGTCTGACCGCGGTCGACCTTATCACCTCGTCACACCACGACCGGAACGTGCTGGTTCGGTATGAGCCCATCACCTGCTATGGCGCGTACGTGCTCGACAGGCGCGAGGACTCGATCCACCGCATCCTGGCTGGAACGACGGTGCTTGCTACAGGGGGTTTCTGCCGGATCTACCGCTATTCAACCAACCCGGACGGGTCTCGGGGCGACGCCCTGGCCAGGGCCTACCGTGCCGGCGCCCGTATTCTCAACGCTGAGTTTGTACAGTTTCACCCGACCACGCTCGCTGTCACGGGCGCGGACAATTTCCTCATCTCGGAAGCGGTCCGCGGCGAAGGTGCTCGCCTCTATACGCCGGACGGCCGCCATTTTATGGACGACTACGCCCCGGCATGGGGCGATTTGGCCCCGCGGGACATCGTGGCCCGGGCGATTCACGGGGAGATGGTCGCCCACGGCTATCCCCATGTACTTCTGGACCTTGCCAGCCATATGAAGCCAAGCGACATCCGCCAGCGCTTCCCGACAATTCACGCCACGTGCCATGCAGTGGGGATCGACATCACCGATGGACCCATTCCGGTTGTTCCGGCGGCTCATTACTCCTGCGGCGGCGTCTTCGCGGACGAGTGGGGCCGCACTACTATCAGAGGCCTCTACGCGGTAGGCGAAGTCGCATGCACAGGCCTCCATGGAGCGAACCGTCTTGCGAGCACATCCTTGCTCGAGGGGCTTGTCTGGGGCACGCGCGCGGCGCAACATATCGCAAGCGCGGCGCATTGCCACAATGCAAAACTGGGGGATGTGCCCCCCTGGGAGAGCGCCGAGGGCAGCGCCGAACCTGACCCGGCCCTGCTTTTGCATGACCGTAGCACCATTCAGAACACCATGTGGCTTTACGTGGGGCTCACGCGCAATGCGCACCGCCTCGCGCGTGCCAGCAGAGACCTCGACCATCTCTGGGATGCCATCGAGATGTTCTACCGGACCAGCCGGGTCACCGACGACCTGATCGGCCTGCGGAACATGGCGCAGACGGCCTGCGTTGTCGCACATGCGGCGTGGCAGAACCGCAGTTCGCGCGGCGTCCACTACCGCGAGGATTCGCGGGAGGTCACTTCCACCAACCTGCATGATCCGTGGGAAAACTGGTCGAGCGTCGGGCTGGAATTCTAACGTCTGCGCCGCTTTTCTGCCTCGACTATACGGCGCTGAAGTCGAGCAGGGCCCGTACCCATTTTCGACGCAACGTTTGTCGATAGACAACAATGCCAGGTAAAATACATCATCAGGAGCGCGGACAGGAAATGGCGACGACGACAAAGACTTACTACGACCTCCTGGGCGTGCCAAAGAACGCCTCGCAGGACGAGATCCGCAAAGCCTATCTGAAATTGGCCCGGAAATACCACCCGGACAAGACCGGCGGGGACAAGGCCGCCGAAGAGAAGCTTAAAGAGATCAACAATGCCTACGACACGCTCAAGAACCCTGACAAACGCAAACAATATGACCAGATGATGTTCGAAGGTCCGGTTGGCGGCGCCTTTAGAGGGTTTGGCGGTCAGGGCTTTACCGGGACAAGCGGACGCCCGGGACGAGAGGGTTTTGAAGGGTTTGGCGGGCCCGAGGGGTTCGATTTCAGCGATCTCTTCAGCGGCATTTTCGGCGGCGCAACGGCAGAAACGCAGGCGGGTCCACAGCCTGGCGAGGATCTCGAGGCCGCGGTAACGGTAAGCCTCGAGGAGATTGCAACCGGTACGACCAAATTCATCCGCGTTCGCCACAGGACGCCGTGCAGAACCTGCCATGGTACAGGAGCGGCGCCCGGCTCGCGGCTACAGACTTGCCCGCAATGCAAGGGGACAGGCCGGATATCTCAGGGCGGAGGCGCCCGTTTCATCATCTCGCAGCAATGTCCTCGTTGCGGAGGAACGGGCCGCATTGTAACGACGCCGTGCCCGTCGTGCGGGGGCTCGGGATGGACGGACGAAACCCACACCGTGTCGGTCCGCATTCCCGAAGGCGTGAGGTCCGGCGCGCGGTTGCGTCTTGCGGGCCAGGGCCACGCTGGAGAACCGGGCGCTCCAAGCGGCGACCTTTACGTCGTCGTCAAGGAACGGAAGGACCCTCTATTTGAACGCGAAGGCAACAACTTGATATGTGAAGCGCCCGTTACCTTTATGGATGCAGCCTTGGGCGGCACGGTGCGCGTACCCACACTCACGGGTCAAGCCGAATTGCACATCCCGCCCGGCACGCAATCGGGCAACACCTTTCGCCTGCGCGGCCTCGGTCTTCCCCAGATGCGAAGCACCAAGAGAGGCGACCTGTTGGTGCGCGTGCAAGTTGAGACGCCCACGAAGGTCTCCGACGAGGAGCGCCGTCTGATCCAGAACCTGCGCGAGAAAGCCGCTCCTGCCAGCTACCCGAAACGCCATGCCTTTAACGAAATGCTCGAACGCAGGGCGAAAAGGCGATAGCCTGTTTTCAGAGCTCGCGTCTGAGGCGTCTTCTCCTCGTAACCCGCCCCTCGCGCAACCGGATCTCGTGGTTTACGCACGAGGGGATTTCGTCTTGACGATGGGCAACATAGATCAGCGTGCTTCCTGTTGCACGGACCACAGCATCAACTACAGCGACCACAGCTTGACGATTGGCCGGATCAAGCCCTTGGCACGGCTCATCCAAGATGAGCAGCGGCGGCGTTTTTACCATTGCACGCGCCAACAGAACCATCCGCTGTTGACCGTCGGACAGGCGTCCAAAAGGCGTCGCGGCAAGCGGCATCAGGCCCAAATCTTTCAGCCACGACCGCACTGCTCTCCGTTTCTCTTGACCACACATCCGGTACAGACCGATGGAATCGAAGAAGCCGGAACAGACCACCTCGAAGCATGTGACGTCGCTTTCGTAGGAAAACTGCAATTCGGGGGCCATCCAACCGATTCTCTGCTTCACTTCCCACACGCTCTCGCCAGTTCCCCTTCGTTTGCCAAAAAGAACAACGTGATTAGCGTAGCATTGGGGGTTGTCGCCAAGGACAAGGCTGATGAGCGTGCTCTTGCCTGACCCGTTCGGACCCAGCAAAGCCCACGATTCCCCCGCGTGGACGGTCCAGCTTACGTCTTTCAAGATCGACGTACGGCCATAGAGGACGTTCGCATCCCGGATCTCGACGAGGGGCGGACCGCCGGGCAAAGCCGGCGTTTTGCGGCGTCTTCGAATGCTATTGACGGGGCTTATGCGCCGATGCCCCCCGGAAAGACGTTTCCCGACGCCCCACGCCAGCAACGCACCTTTCGGCCCTGCGGCCAGAATGCGTCCGCCCTCGATGTACAGCATATGCGTGGTCCTGCGAGGGATGTCCTCGAGTTGCTGGGCGACGACCATGATGTGCATCCCTTCGGCCATGAGCTGCTCAACCAGCCTGTGCAACCAGGCGCACGAGCCGTGATCCAGACCCGCGTAGGGATTGTCGAGGATCAAAAGCTCGGGCTTGCGAGCCAATGCCCGGGCCAGCAAGACCTTGCGCATCTCGCCGTTTGACAGATGCTGCACTTTCCTATGAAGCAATCCGCCAATCCCGAGCACGTCCGCAGCACGGCGAGCGCGTGATTTCGCCGTCGCCCCGCCGTTCAGAAGAACATCCAGCGCTGTAGGCACACCTGCCCCATCGTCGACCGGCGACCAGCGGGCTTGGTGGAACGAGACAGCCTCCGCAACCAGTTGCCGGTGCTGCTCGATGGACACGCTGGCAATCTGCTGTTCACCCAAGCTCTCCCACCCGGAACGGCCGTCGTCATCTGGGGCGAAATGATAAACGATCTCTCCGCCGACAACAGGCAGATCTCCCATGAGCGCCCGCACGAAAGTGGATTTTCCAGAGCCGTTCGGGCCCACCACCGCCCAGCGCTGGTTACGGAGATACTCCCAATTAAGGCCCCGGAAAAGCACCTGGTCTCCATGGCGGATGGCGACAGCACGCAGCGTGAGGAAAGGGTCTGCGCCTTTTATCATCCCGCTATCCGCCTGAGGCGTTTCCTTGCAAGTTCAACGCCTCCCGGAGCAAATCGCCCAGTTCTGTGCCCGAGACCCTGCTGTTTTGAGCATGGGGCACGTAGAAATTGCGTTCCAGGTCGACTGTGCCGACCATCAAACGCTCGCAGTGGAGGCCCGCGTGGGCCGCCACTTGCCCCAGCGGATCGAGTAGGTAGCTGTCCCCGTAGCCGACTCCGTCGTAGCCCAAGCTCTCCTTATCGCCCGGTCCGCCGACGGTATTGGCGCGCAGAAACCACACGCCGTTCTCGATGGCGCGCGCTACATGGTCGTGACGGACCATGTAGTAGTGGACGACCACCCAACTGGGGACGAGCCAGTTGTAGTGGGGCGCGAAGATAATCCGTGCGCCTTTCAGGGCGAGAATGCGCGTCGGCTCGATATAGGCGCCGTCGGCACAGATAATCACGCCAAACTTCATGCCGGACCGCTCGAACACGGGAAATGATCGGCCCGGCCGGAAATAGTTCATTACAGGAAATGCTTTGCTGTATGCGCCCAGCAGCTTTCCGCGCTCAGCGACAAGCACCGTGTTATAGATGTCCGGACCGCGAAGCTCATTAAAGCCCACCATGAACGTCGTACTGTACTTTGCCGTCTCTTGGAGGACGCGGCGTATCTCGGGCCCGTCGACGGCAAACGCATGCGCTCGGGCGTCCGCTTCTTCGGTGTAGTAGCCTGTAAGCAGCGACTCGGGCAATGCGAGGATCTCGACGCCCGCTTCCTCAGCCAGTTCCAAGCCGTCATGGACTGTGCGCAGGTTGGCCTCGAAATCCCCTGGCTTACAACTGCACTGATAGCAACCAACTTTCATCTCTGTTCTCCAAAAGGTCGTTAGACCGCACCCTTTTTACCCATGTGCACCAAGTTCCTCGATCGTCACCGCCTTCTGACACCGGCCGCCTTTCTCGTCCCGGCCCCGATTATCGCCTAATCGTCAGGCAATTGTCAGCCCTAGCTCTCGATGCTTGTAATGAGCAGCGTCAGACCCATGGCGAAGACAATAGCGACAGCGATGCGTTTGAAGAGAAGCTCCGGGACGTGGCGGGCGAGACGTATCCCAATAAAGGTGCCGGCAAGCATGGCCGGAACGAGAAAGGCCGTGAACTCGAGTACGTCGCAGGTGATGAACCCTTGAACTACATACCCTATAAGGGCCAAGCAATTCATAATGGCAAAATGAGCGATGAGGTTCGCGCGAAAGGCGTCGCGCGGAAGGTCCTGGTTGCTTAAGAATAGGATGACGGGCGGCCCGCCGATAGACATGCTGGCGCCCAGTGCGCCGCTTGCTGCACCGACAGGCAACAACGCCGCCTTCTGGTTTTTCACAGGCCGTTGCCATCCGAAAAACAGCATGACCGCAAAAACCATTACGCCCGCCCCTACAAAAGCCTTAATAAGTCCAGGATTCACATTCGCGAGGACCTGCACGCC
>CAZBQH010000226.1:0-3444 GCA_964493915.1 uncultured Nitrospiraceae bacterium | reverse complement strand
TTCTGGTGGTCCTGTGGAACGTACTTGACGATGGGCGATGAAGCCGCCGAGGCCAGGAATTCCTCCACAAACCCGGCCTCGGTCATCAGCCTTGCCAGAGGAAGCGTTGCGGCGGGGGTTTCAAGTCCGATACTGCCGGCAATATCGATGTCCTTGGTTACAATGGGCCTCAGGCCACTCGACGCAGCAGAGGTACGCGTGTATAGGGCGCCGGCGCAGCCACCCACAAAGACCAGTTGACTCAGATAGGGTCCGACTGCTCGGGCGGTCCTCACAAGAAACGCGTCGTACTCTGCGCTTATCAGCATTAGAAGCGTCCAGGCCGCCTTTTCTTCAGGCGAGGTCCCAATACTCTCTCGTAGATGAAGTCGGCCTGTTCCCGGCCACGAGCCGGAGACCAACGAACATCAAGATAGCATTGTATGATGTCGCATATGGGTATCCCCTGTGCCAAGCCATGGCCCGCGAAGATCGACTGCTTCGATGCCGGCTCGACGAGATCCAGATGCCCCATTTCCTGAGCCACCTCGGCAAGATCCCAGGCAGACAGGAACTCCTCCGCGCGGCCATCAATGTAGATCAGTGCTGATTTGATGTTTGAGCGGTCCAGGTTCATGAGTTCGCAGGCGAAGTGTCCGCCGATCACAGCTTTAGGGCTGCCATCCGCTTTTTGTTGGCTGCGGAGTCGTTTCAGGATGGCTTCGTGCAGGCTTTGCCCATCCAAAGGGAACATTGGCGCGACATGCAGATGTCTGCCCTGTGGTTTGAGCCTGGCGGCAGCGGCCCATTCCTCGAGCAGGCTGTCGATTCGGCGCAGGATGAACCCCTCCGGCGAGCGTTCGAGATAGTCGGACGCCACGGCAGCGGCGACAAACTTGGACGCATATGGCTGGGATACGCCACCGGCCTTTGCTAACTCACTTACGTTCCGCGGGGGTACTGCGGGGCCTCCCCAGTACTCAGGCTCAAAGCCGTTGAGAAGCAAGATTTTCAGGAGCCATTGGAACTTTGGCGCAAAGAGCCTGCCTCGGGATGGGTTACGGGCAGGTGCTGATGGCAACAACTCGGAGGCCATTGGCGGGACCTGGCCGCATTCGCGCTGTCGGCGCAGGTGGAGTTCATAGTATCCCCTGGAATCAAGTAAGAAGCTGTCTAATTGTGGAGCATGCCTGCCGATATACTCCACGATTGATGGTATGCTGGCTGGGCCAGGGACCATGATCGCCAGCATGCCCCTGGCCTGCGGGGGGCAGGAGTCTTGTTCGAGAAAGTGCCTCATCTCCAGGATTGCATCTGCGATTTTTCCTTTCGCAGCCGACGGGAACTGTTTGCCGAGAATCTTTGCCACAACATGGAGTTGATCCAGAGGTGACTCATACACGTAGTCGAACGCTTGGCGCATGCTATACTTGCCGACGTTCTCATGGTAGTGAAGCCTCTTGAGAATGGCCGCCAGGCTGTGCTTCAAGTAGGCTTCCATTGCTTCCGAATGACGTTTCCTATCATGCATGGAAGGGCATTCCTTTTTGGGAATGTATTACTATACAGGAATATATTCCACTTATGCAATACTATTCGGCCATATTTCCCCAAGGGATCAGAGTTGTTGGAGTTCTTTCCGTTAAAGGAATCGAATACTTGAAGAAGAGCAAGGAGAAGAGATGGCCAAATTCCACCTGTAGCCGACCCTTTTCCCAGCAGGCACCAGGCGCGCAAACAGGGGCGCTTCTACGCAGGGATTTTGCATGGTGGCCAATTACTCAGCCGGGAACGTTGTCGGCTGGGTTGTCGGGGCGGGGAGTTTGCCTTGGCTTTTCAGCTCTTCGCGGCGGGCGATGAGGGCTTTGGCTCGGTCCATGGAGGACATTCTCGCGAGTTGCTTGCGCTGCTCGGGGGTGAAGCTCGCAACTACTACTCGCACCCACTCGGCCCGTGCTCGGTAGGCATCGCGTTTTTGCTTGTCGAGCGACAGGAAGGCTGAGTAACTCCGCAGGAGCTTTTCCTGCTCCTTGGGGTCCTTGTCGAGGAACGCCACCGCGATGCCGCGGAACCGCTCGCGCTGCTCGGGCGTAAGCATTTGCCATTCCTGGCGGTTGTGATCCATCGACGCGGCCAGGCTTGTTCCGCCGCTCATCTGCAGGCTGAGCTTCAGTCGCAACTGTGCCGCCATGCTGCCTCGCGGCGGTCGCGTCAGCAGGTCCGTGCCGATATCACCGCTCTCGGCGCCCCGGGCGATCTCGGCGGCCCCGGCGGCCTCCTGTGCCCGCAGCACTGTCGCCGGCAGCGAAATCGCCGCCGCGAGAATCAGCACCAGAATGTTCCAAACCCGCGTTCTCATTGCTGCCTCTATATTCCCCGATCCTCGCTGTCGAGTTGCTCGATAGCTCGGAGGGTTTCAAAATCCGCAACCACTTCGTAGTCGTTGAAGAAGGTCAGGTTGCGAATGATCTCTTCCTGCAAGGCCGGCCTCTGCTCGGCAGGGACGGCCTGGAAAGCTGCCGATTGGGCAAGCTCCGGTTCGACAATAACTGTGCCTGTCTTCTGGCCACCGGCGATGGGCGTTTGGGGCCTGTCCAGCCAACCGTTGCTCAAGACCGCCAGGCCGACAAGCAGCATCGCCGCAGCCGCTGCCGCCGGCGCCAGCCAGCTCGCCGCACGCAATGCCTGGCGGCGGCGGGCGTGTTTTTGCACGGCTGACATGATCCGCCCGGTCAATTCCGGCGAAGCTGCCGGCACCGTGCAGCAGTCAAGCAAGCTGTCGACTTCCTCGAAGTCTCGCCGCGTCTCGCGCCAGGCAACGTCAGTCTGGAAGCCGCGTTCAACCATTGCCGCCCGTTCGGGTTGCAGCTCGCCGTCCATGTATGCCGAAAGGTCCTCAATCTCGCTTTCGGTAAGATTTCGTGCGGGTATGCCCGCCAGGATTCGCTGGGCGAGTCCGGGCTTGCAGGATGGGACGGTGTAGCTGTCCAGGGCCTCGTGCAGGCTGCGAAGATCGTTTGCGGCCTGGCGCCAGACGGGATCCTGCTGTATGTGACGCTCGACCTCGGCGGCGGCGTCGGCGGACAACTCGCCGTCAAGCCATGCCGAGAGAGCTTCGAAATCAGATTGACTCAGTAATTCACTCATATCCAAACCCATTAGGCCGCCAGGTTGATTCCTCGCTCGGCCTGTCGAGGCCTCCGTCGGGATAAGCTCTGCTTTTCCCAAGAGACGCCTCGGATGCGGCACCCACAGTTCCGGGCGCTGGGCCTGTCTCTTCGTCGGCCATCGCTTTGACGCCCTTCACTTTGTATAACCACGCTGTCAAGGAAAGAGTCGCGGAAAAAAACACATATTTTGAAGCATTCTTCAAGAGGCGACGCATTGTGCGATCCGCTGTAATTCCAGCTTGTTCCCCTGGCCGGGTCAATGTCCGGAGCGGAAATTCGTCCATGTGGCCTATGT
>CAZBQH010000225.1:0-5985 GCA_964493915.1 uncultured Nitrospiraceae bacterium | reverse complement strand
GGCGAGGTCCGGCTGACGCTGCAACTTGATTCGCCCGCAGCGTTTCCCGTTATGCTCAGGATACCCGGTTGGTCTGACACGACTTCGGTGCAGGTGAATGGCGAGGCTGTCGCCGGCGCCGTCCCCGGGTCTTATCTCACGATTGACAGGACCTGGAAGGAAGGCGACGTGATCGACCTGGCCTTGGACATGGCGCTCCACACCTGGGTGGGGGACGAAGAGGCTGACGGAAAAGTCTCGCTGTATTTCGGTCCCTTGTTGCTGGCATTCGACCAGAAATACAACGCTTGCGATACGAATGCCATCCCCGCCTTAGACTATGAGCGCCTCGGATTTGAGCGTTGCGAAAACGCCGGAGGGTGGTTCCCGCCCATCGTATTGTTCCGCTTCACAGCAACTGACGGCACGCCATTGAGCCTGTGCGACTTTGCTTCTGCAGGCGCTTATGGGACGTCGTACGCTTCCTGGCTGCCGGTGGTAAACGCCCCGCCGGCCTCGTTTATGCTTGATCAACCTGGCCCTGAGGCTGCTGTGCCGGTCGGGCCGAACCGGTTTGTGTGGAAAGGACCGCGGCGTGCGGTCGGCAAGAGCTATCGCCTGGTGATTGCCCGCGATGCGGCCGTCGAAAACAAAGTGTTTGAGCGCGCAGACATCAGTGAACGACGCTGCGTCGTCGATCCCGGTGTCGAAGCGGGCACGCGCTGTTTCTGGCAGGTGTGGGCGGAGAACGCCGCCGGCCGCGCCGAGGCGGAGGATGGGCCGCGCGCTTTTGTCGTCGATGCATCGCTCGAAAACCCATTGCTTGCCCATCCCGCCCTGCTCGAATACCGGGAGGATGGGCTTGTTGCCGGCGCATATCTTGACGGCGACGGTACGCCCGTTTATGGCTACGTTGAGGAAGGACGCAACGTCGCGCCGGCGGAAGACAGGCACGGGCGGGAGGGCAAGGCGATCCATTTCAGCGGCAATGGTATGGTCCGCTACCGTTTCCCAAAGTTTCCGGCAGAGTATACGGTGCTGTTTTGGGCTAAACCGGCGGCGCAAGCGACCGGCGCCCTCGAACAGCTATTCAGTGCATGGAGCCGGTCGATGGACGACCCCTTGCGCATCTTTCTGCGGGGCAGCGAGTTGTTTGCAGCCATTGAGGCGGGCGCTGTCGCGGGCACGCCGGCTACCCCTATCGCGCGCGGCCAATGGCGGCACGTGGCTGTAGTGAAGCAGGGAAACGCTGTCGCCCTATATCTCGATGGAGAGAAGCAGCACACCTTTACGGCGCCGGCAGACGTGGCGAAAACCTGGGCCGAGGACATCGCCATTGGCGCCAACCCGCACTTCTCGGGCGGCGAGTTTTATTCGGGCGATATGGACGACTTTGCTTTCTATGCGAGACCGTTCAGCGATGAAACGGTGAAGAAGATTTACGAAGAAGGTCTTTCGCTGGAGAACTGATAATGCCCCCGCTTGACGCAGGAAAACGCGGCCCTAGTATGGCCAGAAGTGGTATACCTTGACGCCCATCACCGCCCCGTACAGGTTCCAGAAGCCGCCCACCATGAAATCCCCCACAATGAGGCCCAGAAAGAAGGGGACCGCCTTGTCGAACATCTTCGCGCCCCCAAAGCGCAGCAGGACTGACTTCACCAGCCACGCCGTCAGGATGGACATCCAAAGCTGCTCCATGGACCACGAGCCGCTTACCGCATAGCCGACGGGGTGGAAGGGCCACCAGGGGAGGGCCATCCGCAACACCGCAAGCCCCATCGCGAAGACGAGACCTATCCCCAAGGCATAGGCAGGGGCGAAATGGTGGGCCTCGGGCGCCGTAAACCGCTGGTCAATGAAGTTCCACGCCTCGACGCCGAAAATATCGCCCAGACCTGAGACCTGTGCGCCCCCGTAGCGGTTCAGGATAAGGAGCAGGCCCCAGAAGCCGCAGACCAACCCCGCCACAATGGCTGCAGCCATCGCAACGAGATAACGGCGGTGGTCCAAGTGCAGCCTTTCGGCAATTCGGAATCCTTCCATGCCGTGGGGCATCGGATGCCCCCGGTAGGCCCGGTTGAACCAGTGGTAGAAACTGAGCATGGCAAGATTGCTGCGATTCATATCTTTCATGCCCAAGGCGTCGATAATCTGGAGGTTGGGTCCCGCGAAATGGAGGTCGTGAGAGGGATGGCCCAGTTCGGCCCGCATGCGGGTGATGCCCACCGAGAGGAGGAAATAGAGAAGGAAGAAGGAAACGGTCACCCCGGGAGTCATGCCGGCACATAGCGAAATGCCTACTACGACGCCCATGCCGGTTGTGATGAGAATGCCCGCTGTATATGCGTCCTGCCGCTCGAGGCGTGTCATCGCTTCCCGCTTGCCGGGATGGAGGACGCCGAAGAAATGTGCGATGTGGCGACGGCTGATCCATAGGGCGAGCAAAGCGAGCGCATAGTAGCCGCCGGCAGTTTGTTCCTCGACAAAAGGGAATCCAGGCATGCCGTGCATCCCAATGTGGCTTGCAAGCACTCGCTGCGCCTTCCAGAAAAAGAAGAAGAACCAACACGAAAACGCTAGGTCCAAAGGCATAAAGAAGCAGATGCCGATGGCAAAGGGATAGAACGAAACGGGCATAGGACCCATGGCCGACCACGGCAGTTCCGTAAAGAAGGTCTCGATATGTGCAGCATATACGACCTTGATTTTGGGCAGAAGCGGAAACAGCACGTTGAGGCCGTTTACGACGTCGATAAACCCGGCAATGACGAAGGCCGTCCAGAAAAGCTTGTTGCGGAAAAGGTCCTTCGCGCCTGTCGAGAGCCGCATCGGGAGCTGTATTACCGGGTAGGCGAGTTTCTCGTGTTCAGTCCATTGCTCGCGGAACACAAGATTCAGGCCCCACATCACCGCGCAAAGGCCCAGGATAAAAGCCCCCCACGCCAGGAACGGAATGATCCACGGTTTGTAGATAGCGGGATTGTAGATGGATTCCTGGCCCAGAAAGTAGGCCTGAAGCGCTGCTGGATCCGTCACTTCCAGCCAATCGGGCACCCAGCGTTCCGGGAGCTTATAGCTGCCTGTGATGTTCTTATAATAATTGCCGGCCGTCATCATGGGGATGAGCACATCGATAAAGTCCAGGCTGCCCAGTGCGCTCGCGATGCTGAGCATCGTGTATACGACGAGAAGCTCAGCCGGCGTCAGCGCCCATGAGGGCCGCAGCCTCTCGAGAAGCAGATTCCCCGCGATCAGCCAGAACAGGATCCAGATGACATTGTAGAACAAACTCAGCGTCGTTGGCTGGCCCGAAATCCACACAACTTCCGTTGTCGCAAGCCAAAGCGCGTTCAACGGAATCAGGATAAGACCGACGACGATGCTGCGATAGGTGACGCGCAAGCAGATCTTCCCTTGGTGTGCAAGATGATTCCCCTTCGGCGGTCTGCTTGTAACACAGACGGGTCAGGATCCTCAAGGCTCCTGCGGCATGACGCCTTTAGGGTTGTCTCGGTGGATTGCAGCAGTGCAGACTTGCATCGTAGGTTCGGGCGTTTGTTTGCGACCGGATGCGTTCACCGTTATTGTGGTGGAGATTTTCGAGCCCGCTCTGGGCTTGGGATGGTGCACTGTGCCCCCGTCGTTGAGAGACAGCGCCTCCCATGAACGAGGATAAGGAGAGGATGTTATGGCGGGTTTCATCCGCGTTGCCGACGACAACTGGAACTTCACAGACAGTGACAGCGGTGTATCGTGGCACCCGATTGGGTGCAATTACTTTGATCCCGAGACCGGTTGGGCGCCAAAGGTCTGGCAACGTTTCGACGCGGACCGCGTGGCGACCCACTTCGACATGATGCAGGGCATCGGCGTTAATGCAGTGCGGGTTTTTCTGAGCTACGCCGGTTTCATGTCCGAACCAGGCGTTATTGACAAGGAAAGCATGGCCAAGTGCCGAAAGCTCGTCGAGATCGCGGCTCGGCACGATATCCGCGTCAACTTCGAGGGACCTTGCGGATGGGAGGGAACGCCGGACTGGATCAAAGCGCTCCTGACAGATCGCGGAGAATACTTCGCCAATGATGTGTGGCTGCGGGAATTGACGGCGTTCTGGGGCCGCTTCGCGGGCGCCCTCGCGGAGGACCCCGCGGTGTATGCCTACGATCTGCTGAATGAGCCCCATATGGGTTGGGACGCCCCAAGCATCCGCAAGCGATGGAACGAACACCTCAGAGTCAGATTCGGCTCGGAACAGGCGATGAAGGCGGCTATGGGCGGCGAGATGCCCGGCGGAACCTGGGGCGATTATGACGTGCCTCCCAACGAGAATCGTCCTGGCAGCCCGCTTATCTGGGAATTCCAACAGCTGCGCGACCAGGTGGCTGTCGATTTCTGCAAACGCTGTAGTGAGGCCATCAAGGCCGTCGCCCCCAAGCAGCTTGTCACTATCGGCCTTCACCCTGGCACCGTTCCGCTGGACGGCGGCACGCCTGAGCGCTACTTCGGCTTCCTTCCGCAGAAAATCGCCCCGGTTCTCGACTACATCGCACTTCATTGGTACCCCTACTACCCCGGTATGTATCCCTTCGAGGCGCCGGGCAACTTCGAGAGGGCAATGGCGTTTCAGATGGCGTCGCTTCGCTTCTGCTACACAGGCATACCCGTCTGCCTCGAGGAGTTCGGATGCTATGGGGGAGGGACGCCTCCCGTGTTCTGGGGGAACCAATTGCCCTATGTCAGCCAGAAAGACCAGGCCCGCTGGACCATCGAGACCGTCGAGCGTACCGCTGCATCGTCCTGCTCAGGCTGGCTGACCTGGTCTATGCAGGATACCGTCGAGGCTAAGGATCCGACTCGGTACCAGGGCTTCTTCGACGAACACAGCCAGCCGAAGGAATTGGCGCGGCAATTTCCGTCCGTTGCGAAAAAACTTTCCCGTGCAGCACTGCGCCGCGCGCCTGGCACGGAGACTATCGAGCTGAACATGAGAGACTTGCTTACCTCCGGCGAGAAGATGATCGAGATCCGCGATAGGCTTATCGATCGTTTCATGGCCAACCCGAACATCGATCTCGTGCAGGTGTAGCTTAAGCCGCCCAAAGCCATTCGCTGGGGAATTGCGAAAGGAATCAAGGATTCTGCAGAAAAGCGTCTTACGGTGCCCCTGCGAACGAACAAGGCTTTGGTCCGTCTACTCGCACTTCGGATGGAAACACAAGAGTGAGCCCGTGCCTCCGGGCAGCTTGAGGAGGACTGACCTATCGTCGATCGGCACTTCAGAGGCAGTGCCTGTATTGCGGTCGTACTCCGTTACATGGTCTATGCTCGGTGCGAGCTCGAGGCGGACCACGCTGGTCTGGCCGTCGGCACTCATGCCTTTACCGTAGCGCCGGTTCACAACAAGGGTCCAGTCTTTGGCGTCGGGACCCTTAAGAAATCCAATCAGCGCCCGCTCGGCCTGTGCATTCTTGATGACGGTCTGACCGGGGACAAACGGACGGCAGCCGGCCGGGACGTCGCCGACGAAGCGAATCCCTTGCGCCTTCAGCTTTGCAAGATGCGGCGCCAACGTGAGAATTTCGCGGTTGAGTTGTTCGATTTTGGTCCAGGCGTAAAGGGGCTGTCCTGTTGAGGTGTCGACCATAGGGTCGCCCCAACCTTCGTAAGCGGCGCCAGGCTCCCGTTCCTCAGGGCTCGGACCCCAATACGTTGAATAGCAGAAGCCCCGGGCGCCTGCAGCGAGATAGCTGTAAACCTGGAAGCGAATGTCACTCTCGGAGGTGCGGCGGTACGTTCCACGTTGTGTAACGAGGATATGTCCCCATAGCAGGGCGTCTTTCTCCTGAGCTTGAGCCGCAGCGTTCCTTATGCTCGCGAAAAAGGCGGCCTCGTCGTTGGTCCCGTCCTCGTACATGAAGAAATGGGACGCCGCAAAGGCCTTGATGCCCGCGCTGTCCAGTTGGTCAAGAAGACCTTCCGGCGGGAACAAGGCCTCGGTCTTCC
>CAZBQH010000224.1:0-23502 GCA_964493915.1 uncultured Nitrospiraceae bacterium | reverse complement strand
TGGCCTGAACCTTGGCAAGCGTCGCGAGTCCGCGCCGGCGCGCAAGGTCCCAAGTCCTCAGTGCGCGCGGCCCCGGCCCGACGACCGAAAGCGAGTATTCGCCGCACACGCTTTGGACTCCACCGACGGTGATCGGCTTGTCCCATTCGCTGACGCTCATCACCTTCACGCCTTCAGGCAAGCGTTCAATGATGCCGGGGATCCATTCGCTGGGCCAGACCCAGTCCCAGACGATGACTTGGGCGCTGGACTCTGCGTCCTTGACGCCGTTGTAGATCGTGGCATTTACCTCCGCGATCACTTCCTCCGGGGCACGTTTCGCGCAGCGCGGGCATCCGCTGGCTGCTTGCTTCGTTTCGTGAGAATGGGCCCAGCAATGGGTCCAGTTCTCGGAGAAGGTAATGGTGAAAAAGCCTGCGATGTCCGGGACCTCGCGGCAGACGGCAGCCACAGCGTTCCGCATGTAGTCTCGCACCTCGGGAACGCTCGTGCACAGGGACGCATGGGTCTTCTCGCGCACGTCCACGGCCCCTTTGAGTTCCGGGTGCTCTTCGAAAAAGGACAGCGGCATGGCGCGCGGCTCGTTCAGATAAAGGTACACCCCGATCCCGTGTTTCTTGGCGCGTTCCACCAAATGCCGCAGGCTCGCCAACCGTTTCTCGTAACCCTCGCTGCGCTCAGGATCCCACGGGAAGGGCGCCAAGGTGTAGAGCACGGCCTGCAACCAGACGCCGTTGACGCCGACGTTCGCCAAGCGGGCAAGAAGACCATCCGGATACGGGTCAAGCTCCGGATTCAACAACGGGTCGCCATAAGGCGCGAAGTACGAGTAGCAGAACCTCGGCGACAGGAAGTCCCCTTTATTATGGGCCGGCAGCTCCGGGGCAGGAGCGCTCAGATCGTTGACGAACTGGAACAACGGCTCTTCCCAGAGGCCGACGCCCTGCGGGAAAGATTCGGCAGCCCAACGTGCGATCTGTTGCTCGCGTTCGCGCGTCTGGGCCGTTGCCTCGACAAACCGGAGCGGGGCGCAACGGGGTTTGAGTATGCCGAGCTTGATAAACAAGAAATCATCTTCCCGCAGGATATATTCGAGGTGTTGGCGGGTCCAGCCCAGTAATGCCTGCAGCTGTTCCAAGGGCAAGAGATGCCAATTCCGGCGGATGACAGTCACATAAGAGCGCCGTTGCTGGTCCTCCGTGATGTCCGGCGGCCCGCTCAGACCCATGCGCCCGCCCAACGCCACGATTTCCTCGACAGACGCGCCCACAACTTCCGCCATCCGCGCCGCCGGGACCAATTGCCAGTTTCTCCACACAAAGGCGTGCAGAGGCGTCGGGAAGTGCGGGAAAGCAACCGGCTCAGGCGTCGCAAGCGTCATCGATTCATTTGCGCTCAGGACTTGTGCAAGGACCAGGTAGAGCATCATAGCTTATTGACCTTTATCGTGGTTGCGATTGATCCACTGCTTCCCCGGGCATCCAGGAGAGGCTTTCTGCAGATACCCGGCGCGCCGAATGAAGATGATTGTGTTTGATTAGCGTGAGGATGTCTTGAGCATTTCCCGAGTCGGCTTGTACGAATCCCAACTCGGCCCGCGATCCCTGTTCCTTGCAGGTTTGGAGGTTAGTGGCAGCCGGCGTTCAGTGTGAAAGAGAGCGCGCCTGCGCCTGCGCTGTTCCGGTCCCGTCACTCCTTTTCATAGCCGGCGGAGACTGTACTGCTTAGACCGCCCCGTGTGTTGCAGGCAATCTCGATGTGCATTTTTCGCGGCGCACAGGCGGCCACGAGATCCTCGAGCATGCGGTTCACGAGATGCTCGTACCAGATGCCCACGTTACGGTAAGACATCAGATAATACTTGAGAGACCGCAGCTCGAGACAGAGCCGGTCGGGACTGTAGCTGATAGTAACAGTACCGAAATCTGGGAGGCCGGAAAAGGGGCACACCGAGGTGAATTCGTTAGTTGTGGTGACAATCTCCATATTCCGGCCCGAAGGCGCGTCTGCGTATTCGTATTCGAAACATTCCAGACACGATGCATCGATAGCCTCGGGACCCTCGAAAGGCGCCGTCTTGTCGAGCGCTTTGAAGCTCTTTTTTAGCGGAGGTTTACTCGCCATGATAAATGCACCTCGCCGATTCGGTTTCTTGTACCACAACGACGTTCAGACCTTCGACTACAGGCGACAGCCGCGCCCATATCCAATGGCATATGCATTCACAGGTGGCCTGTTCGAGACCGGGCACGTCATTGACGCAACAATGATCGACCTCGTCGTACACGGCTTTCAGATGGGGAATGAGCAGATCGAGGTCGTTCGCGCCAACTTCAACGCGATAGCTGTGTCCATGAAGCTTGATGCACTTGTGGCCTTCGGGAAGCTGAGGTAGCTTCTGGGCCGCCTCGAAGGTAAACCGAAGCCGGCGGGGAAGCCCCAAAAGGGGATCGGGGGGCGCCTCGACAGGGCGGTACCTATTATCGCCGACGATGGTCACCTTTACGTCCTTAAAACCCGCGAGACGTTCCTTGAGCCGGTCGTACAACCACAACTGAAGTGTTGCGAGACTGCCGTCTTCGAGGCCGTCAATGTCGTTGATGCAATGATGGTCCAGTTGCTGATAGATAGGCCTAAATGCAGCAGTGATGTCGCCGTAATCGATGAGCCATCCCACCTCGGACGTTACTTCCCCCTCGACAAAAACGTCGACGCGAAGACTGTGGCCGTGCAGGCGACGGCCGGCGTCCTCAGCCGATGGGACATAATGAGCCGCTTCAATGTAGTAGGTCTTAACAAGGGTGACTTTCACCAACGTTCCTTTCTGCGCGGCCGCATGGTCATCACACGCCTTTCCGGTCTGCCGGCCAAATGTACTTGTGGACCTGCAATTGAAGCCGGACGCCAAGCCCGTCTTCGAGGATCCACTCGGCGATAGCGCGGGGCTCGATCCAGCCGAACACGGGTGCGAACAGCACCGCGTTGCACCGTGTGCACAGGCCGTACTTTCTGACTATGCTGCGGCTCCACTCATAGTCAGCGCGGTCCCCGATGACGAACTTCACCTCGTCACGGGGCGAAAGCTTGTCAATGTTCGCCCAGTCGTTCTTGTCGCACTCACCGCTGCCTGGGCACTTCAGGTCCATGATTTTGATCACTTCCTGCGGCAACATGTCGATGGGCAAGGCGCCGCTCGTCTCGCACAGAACCGTTCGGCCGTCCTCGAGCAGAGCGGCGGCAAGGACCGGGGAATCCTTTTGCCAGAGGGGTTCGCCGCCTGTGATTTCAACCAGGGAAACGTCCAGTCGCCGGCAGGCTTCGCGTATGGCGCCGATGGTCAGCTTTTGGCCGCCGCTGAAGGCATATTGGGTGTCGCACCACACGCAGCGCAGAGGACACCCGCTCAATCGGACAAAGATGCACGGCAGACCGGTCCACGTCGATTCGCCTTGAATGCTTTTGTATATTTCAGTGACCGACAGCGTTTTTTCGAGGTGTTCGCGGCTCAATTCAGTCATAATCGGTGAACTGTACCATATTATTAGAAACTGCACGGGAAGAACAGTAAAAACATCCAGGCGCCTTCACAAGGGCAGCGGCCCAAGGCTCCCCGCTGTTCACCGATCAGGCGCCGCGCTCGGGCAGCGCAGGAGGATTCCACATGCGGCAGAAAGGCTGTCGACAGCAGCCTCTGAACGGCCCTGCCGTGTGCCTTTCGATGCTCGACGGCGAGCGGCGGACAACACCGGCAGCCCCCCGGTCAGTCCCGCAACGTCGCTATAAGACGCAGGGGATGGGCAGCCAAATCCAACGCCTCGAGTATGTCTCGTACCACAATATCCGCTGCCCAAAGCAATTGGCAAGCCGCCCCTTCCGGGCCGATAACAGCGATCGACAAGCCGGCGCGCTCCATCATAGGAACATCATTACGCCCGTTGCCAATGGCAATAACCGTCCCGCTCCTTATCTTTTCTAGAGCATTCGCCTTGTCGGCGCCGGTTGCGATGATCTCGACCTGGACCGGCAAATCCTTCAGTTGGCCAGCGGCTTTGCCGAATGTATCGGCGGTCAAGACTGTGATCCGCAAGGTGGAAGCGATTCGAGTCAAACGGTCCGCGACGCCCGGCAGCAACACGCCGTCCAAGGACAGCGTGCCTGAAAAGTCAAGCACCAAGTCTGTGTAGGTTTTGACGGCCCCTCCGGGCATTTCGAGCTCGAGACAAGGCGTATTCATAGGCGCCTCCTGAGACGACACGTTCGCCTCGGTTACGCTGACGGCGTCAAACCGGCAGGACTGAGAGACGCTGCACAGGCCGGGCGGAATTGCCGCACGTCACATAGCTTTCTCTTTGCATGCGCGGCCAAGGTCTCGATGCATCAGCGCAATCCCCCCTTAGCGGCGATCGTCTTCGTGAAATAAAGACTCTGACGCTTTACAGAACGTGCGGCAAAACTCATCAGCCCCGGCAGGCGCTTTTCTGCGGACCCCATCCCCTTTGCGTTATTGTAACGGCATTGCGGAGACGAGGCAAACGCAAGCCGTGACCCCTGTTGAGGTGCGGCACAGAGGGCCCCCGACCCAAAGGACAGACCCTCGGCGCCGCCGTCGCTTTCCTGGCCGGTCGCAATCGACAACACCGCCCCCCCCATGTCGCCTATCGTGGCGCCGTGTCGCACGGCGTGGCCTGTTTTCTGAAGTTATCTATGCGCGATACAGGCTTGGGTCTCCTCAGGATTGTGCTGCATGCGGATGCGCCACAGTAATTCCTCAGGCGATACGGCCCGGACATGTGGGCCAAGCCGATCGACGCACCATTTCGTGGGGATAACGGCTGCTTCTGTATCCGAAGCGCGAAACTGGGCGTTCTCAGCCTGTTCGTCGTTGTCGTCTATCTGTGTAAAACCCGACCAGGTATGGACGATAGTCCAGGAAAAGAGCGGTTCTTTCCCTTGCGAAGCCTCGTTAATAAGCCGGGCGATTTTGGCGGGCGTCCCGGCCCGCTCGTGCTTGAGGTTAGCCCACAAGGCATACTTGGCTGTCACCACCGGAATGTCTATGCCTTTGCCATTCTTAACCCAATAAACTTTGCCGTCGCCGCCTTCGTAGGGATAGTACTGGATAACGAACATGCCCACGAGACGCTCGATTTCATGGGCATACACGGCATAGGCTTCCTTGGCTGCCGCGCTCTCCATGTCCATGCACAGAAACATCAGGGTCGTGCCCCCGCTTCGGTTCATGTAATGGTTTAGCCGGCGCGCATGTTTCACAAGTATCTCGTGGCGTTTTTCGGGTTCCAGCTTGCTGCCCAAAAGGTCGGGATAGTAATAGCCGCCTGCATGGAGGTTGAGCGTTGTCTCGGGCGGTTGGGTATCGGCCAGGTACGCGCAGGTTGCAGGGCAGGCTTGATCGAGACAGGCGAAAGGCGTGCCCCAGCCGACGGGGAAAGCCCCGTGAGCCGGACTCGCCCAGTAATCCTTGGACAAGCAGAAATCGCCCATGAACCATTGGACGTTGTCGCCGTCGGACATGATAAATGACGCGGCGCTCCCCTTGTAGTGCCAGTCAATCGAGGCCGGGTCCACAGTCTTGATCGGCTTGGGCCATGCAAAATCTCCGGCGCCTGCCGACGTGACGGTGACGTTCAGACACCAATTGCTAGGCAAAAGGACGTGGCCGTACTCAGACAATTGCGAGACAAATCCGCCTTCGTCACCACCGTTCCAGCCAAGGATCGAGGAAAGCGGCTCAAGCCAGGCATAAGCCTCGGGAGTGGGGCTGTCCATGCCGTAGCCGACGAACATGCGGTGGGCAATGGCTATGGCGCGATGGTTCGGCATCTTAGGGTCCTGGGCCAGCATGAAACGGCGGTTGAAACGGTCGCGGTAACGCTCGAAACACCATGTTTCGGTTTTGTCTCGCACATCAACGAGCAACTTCAGGCCCATCGCCTCCGCTTTTGGCTCCAGCTCCGACGAAATAAGCACGCCGCCAAGGGCGCCTGCCAGCGAAGTCGCAACGTTTACCGACTCGTCCATGTTGTCACGCGCCCTTGTAGGGCCGCCTTCCGACGCATCGTATGCGTAGAGGCTGTAACCGTGATAGATTCCCTTGTCGCGGTACCGTTCGAGCAGTTCCCACGGCGTGAATGTGCCGCGCTCCTCAAAGCCGATCCGCTCCTTCGTAGCGTCATACCAGAGCTTATAGCTTGCGTTGTCGAGGTCAATCCATACCAGTTCATCCGAGCGGCCCTCATTGACCGCCTGAGCGGCCAGGCCTGCAATGGACTGGGCGAGCATGTGTTCCTGTCCGAGCGCGACCGGCACAGTTTGGCCGTCCACCGCCGGCACGGCCTGAAAAAGTTCGAAACTGGTCTGGACAACGCCTTTGGGGGTCTTTTGTAGCGGCCAGTAACGGTGCTCGTCAGCGCGAGCAACGCCCGCAAGGACGAGCAAGGCGAAACCAGCGGCAGCCGCGGCAAGCAAGTGATTCATGGATCCTCCTTTCGTTTTTACCATTTTCATGTCAAGGACCGTCGCCTGGGCAAGACCGTGATTCCTACCAGAAACATGGCGGCGGCTATCCCAAAAGGACGTTTTGGGGGGTGCACTGCGGCTTGCTGCTCTCCGACCAAGAGCAGACACAAAGCACTGCCTCCCTCCCCACCGTTGTTCTCAGCGGTCATGCGCCCCATCGGTCCTATTCATCCAGCGATTTGCCAATCATTTCAATTAACGCATCCGGGCCAACCACTACGTACTCTTCCCCGAGCTGTTTGACTACCTCGACCAGATCCGATGGGTAGTACGACCAACTAATGGGATGGACAAACATGAATGCAGGCCGATTCTCGGGCGTTTGCTTGCGGATCTCGGCCGCCAGCCACTTGTTGTTGGCAGCGGTGCGCCCAATATTGGCTGGATCCCAACGGGTATAAACATGACTGACCAACGTGCCGCCAATGCGGTAATGAGGCGACACGGTCGTGATCTCTTCGTCGCGGCCCATGCCCAAGATAAGCGCCCGCAGATGCGGAATGCCTTCCGTAAACCTCCGGGTAACCGTGTCATGCTCCGCTCGCCGGTAGGGAATCCAGGCATTGGTGTACAAACCCAGGTCGTTGAGCCCCAGGTATTCCATCCACTGCCGCGTCGTCTTGATATACGCGCGCCAGCCGGCCTCGGGTTCAGCCGTCTTACTCATGAAATCGCGGTAGGGATGGCAATAGCCCCAACCCGACAGCGCTGTAAAGAAGAAGTCGTTGGCGGTTGCGTTGTGGATGTACCACTCTGCGACGGTCGGAAGCGTGTCGAACAACGCCGGCGTGATGGACCAATCGATCGGAATCGCACCGCGGGCGGGGTCGTCCCACACCCGTTTCTGGACGGCCTGCCAGTACGTAGGCGAATCGCCCGACTCCATGACGGCAAAGCAGATGTAAACCTTGTCAGGCACCGCCGCAGAGGACGCCTTGCTCGCCAGATGTTCGCGAAAGCGTCGTGCAACAGCATCGAGGTCCACGGGTATCCCTGACAAGACCGACAGGTTCGACTGCCAGTTATTGGCGAGCGTGATTTTGCCGTATTCGCCCGCCCAGCCAACCCCGGCATATTCCGTCATGCCTTCGTCGGCAGCATCAGCGCCCCACCACCCGATAAGAGGGATGTTAGGCGGCGAGGCGGCCAGAGCTTTTTCTGCGACCGCCTTCTCCGCTTCATGATTTCCGCAGGGTCCTTGCTCAGTGTTTCGGCCCGTGATCCAGAATGTGAAGATACGCTGGCTCACGAGGTAATCGCGCAGGTGGTGCCGCGTGTGGGTCGGGTGATAGACGGCAAGCACGTCGTGACGCAGCTTGGCCCAAAGCGCGTCGAAGGCCCAGTCATAGGCGTCGGCGTTGGTCTTCCACCGGCCGCGGAGGTCCATAACGTCGGGCGCCGCGTCTCTAAACGCTTCCAGATCGCGCGGCGCGATCGCCATGCGCGACTCGGCGGCGGCGATCATGGTCGCAACGTTGATCGTCCCGGGCACTTCAGGGTCGTAAACCACCAATCCCGCGGCCCGGTCAAGGTATTTGCCAAAGTAGGTCTCTGCACTGATCGTTTGAGTACCTGCGAGATAGCCTTTCCGCTTCATTTCATCAAGCCAGAAGTCCACCGGGTAGTGCTTGGGATCGAAGTGGATCAGATAGACCTTTGCCTCAGCGCCGCGGTTGACCAGCCCCTGGAGCGTCGTGGCTGCAAGGCGTGTATCGTTATCGGCATCGTGGAGGTCGACCACATCAAGTGTCGAGGCAGGCGGCGGGCCTGCGGGCAGAAGACGGGGCGGCCTGGCTGGGGCTTCAGAGCCACGGGCGTTCTGCAGACCACCAGCCAAAAGCATAGTTGCCAGCAAGGTCTGGACAAGAGAAAGCACTTTCATCTGGTTCTCCATTCGCGACTACTCCTTGAGAGCGCCGCTGGTCATACCTTGGATAAAGGTCTTCATGGCGGCCAAGAAAAACACGACCATGGGAAGGGAAGCCATCGCATAAGCGGCCATCATCTTGCCGGGCTTCAGGCGGAGGTAGAATTCGGTATCGACAAATGCTAAGCCGAGAGGAATGGTCCGCAGCGACGCGTCGCGCACGACGAGCAAAGGCCACACGTAGTTGTTCCACGAGGCGAGGATGTTCACGATGGCCACAGTGCTGATAATAGGCATTGACAACGGCAACACGATATGGGCGAGGATGCGCCACTCGCGGGCGCCGTCGATCCGGGCCGTATCGAAAAAATCCCGGGGCAGCTCGTCGAAAAAACCGCGCAAAAGAAACACGGCCAGCGCCAAGGACCCGGCTGCTTGGGGCAGGATCATCCCCGCATAGGTGTTAAGAAGACCCAAGGTCCGCGTTGTCAAGAACAGCGGCACCAGCATGAGAATGCCCGGCACCATCATTAGCGCAATAACCGCTATGTACAGCGTGCGCCGGCCCGGGAAGCGATGTACGCTGAACGCATATGCGGCCAACAGCCCCCCGGCCAGGGTCAGGAGACAGACTCCAGCGCTCACAAAGAGGCTGTTGGCGATATAACGCAGCGTGACCTTTGCACCAAAGAGAAGATTGGCCCAACGGATCGGCGAAGGAAAACTCCAGAAGCGCGCGTAAATCTGGGCAGGGTCCTTAAGGGCCATGTTAAGCATGACGATGAAGGGAAGCATAGTCACAAAGGACGCCACAAAAAGCGAACCATTTACCAGAAACTGTCCAATGCGCCCCGGCCTCACTTCGGCGTCCTCCGTTCTTGCAGGCTGCTCATGGCCCCTAGAAGCCCCGTTTTCTAATCAGGCCCATGCTCGTCAGGGTCAGCATGAGACTTAGAACAAATAAGATAAAACCGAGGGCCGAGGCATAGCCGAGCCGGCCGTATTCAAACCCGTTCTTAAACAGATACAGCGCGGGGACCAGCGTCGCGTTGCCTGGACCGCCGTTGGTAAGCACCAGGATGTTCTCGTAACTCTGGATGAGGGCCAGGCAAGCAAGGATCGTCACGAGCCGGAACTGGGTGGCGAGAAGGGGCATTTCAATGCACCTAAGGATATCCCACTGCGACGCTCCGTCAAGTAGAGCGGCCTCATAAAGGTTCTTTGGTATGTTGATGAAGCCTGCGAGGTAAAGCAACATGGGAATACCGCCCATCCATGGAACGCCCATGAAGATGACAGCCGGGATAACGGTGTACGTGTTGCCCAGCCAGGTCGTGGCAAGTTCGGGCAGGCCGACAGCAGCCAGGAGGCGGTTGACGGCGCCCTCGGGGCTGTAGAAGTTACGCCAGATTAACACCCCGGTCATCATGGGCACCACAACGGGAATCACAAGCACCGTGCGGTAAAAGAACGCGGCCCTCCGGCTTGCGAGGAGGTGGATAAGTTTTGCGCCCAGGAACGGGCCAAAAACCTGGAGTGGCAACCCGAGGGCAAAGAGCCCGATGATCGCGAAGCCTTTCCAGAACAAAGGGTCTTTCGCGATTTCGGCAAAGTGCTGCACACCGGTGAAGCGGCTGTACCCGAGACCGTCGCTTTCGTAGAGGGCGAGGCGGAACGCCGATGCGAGCGGCCAGTAGGCAAACAGGCCCAACATGAGGAAGGCCGGCAGGAGGTAAAGAAGTGCACCCGTGTTCCGCATCATTCAGTCCACGCCGCAGCCCAGTTGTTCGAGAGTTTCCAGGCTGACGTCGAACTCTGACGTAATTTGTTCCCAACTCATGTCTAGCTCGCGGTGGACCATCTCCCAGTCTACTTCTTTCTGGTAGATTCTCGCCTGCCGGATCAACGAGGCGCGCTGGCTCTTACTGATCCGGTCCAGAAACGCGTCGAGAGAAATCGAATGGCCCAGATAAAGCTGCCAGAGCGGCCAGAACTCGCTTAAGGACTGGTTGTCGTATCCTGTGATAGACGACACAGGCAGAAACGCATAATGTGTTTTTGGGAGAAGCGCCTCCGCTTCGGGTTCGGGCGTCACGGCCTCAAGGGCCGGGATATCATAGACGTCGCTATTGGCGAAAACCTTCCGGGCCACCTTAGGCAGTGTAAGGTAGTAACAGAGAAGCAAGCCCGCTTCGTGCCGCCATGGTTCCCACGTCTGCTGTGGTACGAGCAGACAAGCACGCATGCCCGCGTTCTGGTTAACGCCCCCCGCCCGGACCAATGGGGTGGTCTGCGTCGTCAGTTCAGGAAACGGGAAGGTCGCGCAATCAAAAACGGCTTCCGGCGCAACCTGGCGCATAATGTTCTGCAATTCCCGGAACTCCCCGATCAGCCATGTGCCATTCATCATATGGACCATCTTTGCCTGGCAAAAGAGTTTATAGATGTCTTCGCCGCTCAAGCTGAGGAAATCGGGACGCCATGTACGGGACATGTCGCGCACAAGCCGGGCGGTCTCAGCAAATTCGGGAGCGCGGGCTGGATCGATGATCCCCCTCTCGAAGGCGATGAACCGCTCGGCGATGTCGATGCGCTCAGACAAGGTGCACTGACGGTCCCGATAGTCAAACTGCCAATCCGGCGACGAAGCGACGATATTCACCTCCGGCACATGGACCCGCATCATACATTCGAGCAACAAAGCGGCTATCCATACCGTCTGCGCGTCGTCAGGCTTGATTGCAGTGATAAACGCCGTATAGCCCTTGTTTTTTACTGTCTCGAGGTTGTTCATCAGTTTCTGCCACGTGTCTGGCACTTCGAGACCGAGTTCACGATAGACGTCCTTATTGTAGAAAAAACCGACCGCATACTGGGTGTAGGGAACGAGGTAAAGATGACCGTTCGGGTCAACTGATTGTTGGATATGGGGTTTGCGGAAGGCCTCCTTCCAAGGAATAGAGTTTTCGCTCAGAGGGTTTGGCAGCTGGATGATGTCGTCAAAGGTTCGAAGCAGGCCCGGGGGTCCGTACTTCCAAGCCACGTTGGTGCTTTCGAGCAGAAGCACGTCCGGCGGGTTCTTACCAAGGAAACGCGCGTGAAGCCACATCTCATAGGAGAGGTAAGGAATTCCCTGAACCTCGAGAGCAATGCCCGTATCGCGTTCGAAATCTGCGCAGATGGAGCGCAGCCCCGTCAGGAACTCGGAGAAAAAGGTGGCCAGGACTATGCGGGGATGGCTGGGCGCTCCGTCGAGGCGCGGAGAGTGCACAGGGCCTCCTCCCCCTGCGACGCTGATCCAGAGAATAAGAACGATGTAAGCGATACCGTGCACGATTGCGGCTCTGTTTGCGGTATGCGGTCAGGAATCACACGATGCCAGCGCTAAGGGGCATAAGCGCTTTATGGAAACACGCCCGGGCGTCTGAGAGCGCACCGGGCGTGCATCTCCGCAACAAATGGGGGCCGCGGCTTAAGCCGTCAACCTTGACCTGCGTAGTCGGCCATCGCCCAGCTCAGTTCCCAGGTGATGCCTTCATTATCAGGCAGGCCCATTGGGAAACCTTCTTTAAACCTCATGAAACGTACATGACCATCCATATAGAGGATGTTTGAGCCGCCCGGAATGTGGTTAAACAGCGCCGTCCCATTCTCGCCATAGAACTGCTGCAACGAACCCATGGCGCACCAGGCGTCGAACATGACAGCAATGCTGCTCTGGGCTTTGGCGCCCGCGGCCGGGTTGTTGATGTCGGTGATCAGGAACCGCTCGAGCCCTTCCTTGAGCCGCATATACGTCAAGGGCAGTTTTGATACGCCGTCATCGTCGATCGCATCCGGGTATGCAGTGCCAAAGCGCTGAATCACGGCCTCTGCAGGCAAGTCGTCCTCGCCCCATTCCGGAATAAGCAGCTTATACATGCCCATGACTTGATTGGGGTCGCCCGGAACGCCTTTCCAGTCGATGCAGGCGTTGTTCATGTTCGAGGCGCCGTACCATTGAACCTGGTCCGGCGTACCAACGACGGGGACGCCCCACAATGGACTCTGGTTAAGGCAACCCCACCACAGCCCGGTGCTATGGGAGAACATCAGCTCGCCTGCCCAACGCAACTGCCTGTTCGTACTGAACAGATACGGCAAGTACGCGTAGGAATTGGGCGCTGCCAAACAGGCTTTGACGCAATTCTGCGCGTTTTCGGCGCCAGGCGCCGGTTCCTGGCCCTTCCGGATGGCGTCCTCGATCACCTCCTCGATCGGCCGCGAGGGCGTCCACATCATGCCGCGCGTGCCGGTCACCGTCCTACTGTCGGATGGACAGAATTTGATGTTGTAATCTGTCCAGTAGTCGGGATAGATGTCGGGATCCATCATCAGTTGATAGTGTTGGCCCCAAGGCAGGTACTTGCTGGGCCCAGGGAACGCACCGTTGTTCTCGGTGGAATGCATCTTAAAGATTAGCCCCCACTGCTTCAGGTTGTTGGCGCACGAGGCCCTCCGGGCCGCTTCGCGGGCGCGCGACAAGGCTGGAAGCAGAATGGAAGCGAGGATCCCGATGATCGCGATCACAACGAGCAGCTCGATAAGCGTGAAACCTTTCTTGCGCATCGCAAGTCTCCTCCACAATTTTTGTTGCCACAGACAAGATAGTTGCGCAGCCAGTAGGACGACCACTCCTCTTTACGGTCTCTCAGCTACCTCCTCTTCGCGCCTCGGTTCTTTCCCCGGAAGCCAAGAGGGACTCACAGGAGGAGAGGGCGGTCTCTGCCACCTTTCCTGGGGGAACGAGAACGTGTTGCGCAGACCGGTCGAAATCGGTCAGGCGGGACAGCATCAAATCCGCTGCTCTGCGGCCGATCCCGATGCCGTTTTGCCGTAGTGCCAAGACTTTTGGGGCTTGCTCTCCAGGCGATCCAGTGTCGTCGACGACAGCGAGCTCCACGTGTTCCGGCACCCCGTAGCCCAAATGTTGGAACTCCCTGTGGAGCACCGAGCCGATGATGTCGTTGATGCAGGTAAACGCCGTGGGGTGGTTACGGGGGGCCATCGCCGCATTCACCGCTGCGGACAGCGAACCGTCGTTGACGTCCACCGTGACCCGCAGGGTCTCATCCAGCGGAAGATTGGCCTCGCCCATGGCTCGTTCGTAACCAGCGATCCGGCTTGCCTGACTCGTTGCCAGGTCCAATCCCGAAAACGCAACGCCGATGCGCTGGTGGCCTTTATCAATGAGCGCTTTCGTCAGCGCATAGCCGATCTCTTCGTTGTCCGATACCACCCAGTCCATGTCGACGTCGGGGAAGTAGCGATCGACCAGAACAACCGGGAAGCGTTGCGCCTCCAGATTCTGGAGCACTTGGCGTACCCGGTTGGTCTCGTTGCCGAGCCAGATCATGAGCCCTGCTAGGCCACTGTCCAGCACGCTCTCCAGGAACCGGACCTCCCCTTCTTCATCAAGACGGAGATTATAGTTGGTGACGCCATAGCCTCCCGCAAAAAGGGTCTCCATAAACCCCTCGACGACTTGGCGCATATAGGCGGTGTCATAGGTAGGGAACGCGACCGCTACGGTGCGGGGCGCATCGGTAACCTGCAATGCGCCGCCGCCCGGATTGGGCGCGACAAAAGAGCCGCTCCCTTGTCGCCTTATCAAATAGCCCTCGATTTCGAGTTCGCGGAGGGCTTGACGAGCATGGCTACGGCCCACCCCCAGTTGGCCGACAAGTTCGTATTCGGAAGGTACGCGGTCCCCTTCACGGAGTTTTCCTGAGCGAATCAGTTCGCGGATATGCCGTTTTATAGCTTCATACTTGGCGATCTTTGTGCTCATACGCGCAGATCCCGTTCAGGTGGCGACGGAAGCGGCCTTGTCGTGCCGCTCCTATGAGCAGCATGATAGATCAAGTCAGCGTCTTTGTCAAGCAGATTTGGCGGCCCAATTAAGCTTAAAAGACGATATATGAGCTTTATAACGGAACTTGGCCGCCTATATTGTTCTCACATGTTTGTTTTCCCTCTTGATCCTGGGCTATAATCCGGCCTCCATGCTCGACTTGACGGGCAACGCAACGCGCCCCTCTAGCCAACGCATCTATTGAAAGGCAAGGGAAACTGTGGATACGACGACCCCCATCACCGCATACTACTGCGTCTCGACACACTGGGACCGCGAATGGTATGAACCCTTCCAGGAGTTCCGCATGTGGCTCGTTGAGACCATCGATGAACTCATCGAGCTCATGGAGCGTCGCGCGGACTTCCAGCACGCCCACCTCGATGGGCAGGCCATCCTGCTTGAGGACTACCTGGCAATGCGGCCCGAGAACGAGGACCGGCTGTTAAAACTTGTCCGCGCCGGCCGAATCAGCGTAGGCCCCTGGTACGTTCTGCCCGACGAGTGGCTTATCTCCGGCGAGAGCTATGTCCGCAACTTCCTTGCTGCACGGGAAACGTGCCGGCGCTATGGAGTTACGCCGATGGATTTCTGCTACACGCCGGACCAGTTCGGCCACATCGCAGCGCTCCCCATGATTGCGAGGGGCGCAGGACTAAGCGCCGGCATCGTGTGGCGCGGCACGGCCGATGAGACGCATGCCCCCCAGTTTGTCTGGATTGGACCCGACGGCTCGCGGCTGGTTACGCATAAACTCTTCGATGAAGCCGCTTACGGTTGGCTGTTCCACAAAACCCGCGAAATCGAGGGTGTCCGCGATTACAGCAAGCCCAGCTTCCGCGAGATGATCGCCCGGATGACAGCGCACGAACGGGGGCGGATCCGCATACCGGCTCTGCTCATACTGGACGGCAACGATCACCAAAGGTTCCGCGACGACATGATCGCCTTGTTCGAGGGGATGCGGCGGGACTACCCGGACTTCGCGTGGAGATGGGGATCGCTGGAGGACTATGGTCAGCTTATGGCCAGCCACGCAGAGGCGTTGCCCGAATACGAGGGCGAACTGCGCGAGCCGTCGCGGGCGCAGGACCGGGCTTGCCAGTTCCTCATCGCCCATGTCGTCTCCTCGCGTTATCCGATCAAGTACAAGAACGACCAATGTCAGGCTTTGCTCGAACGATGGGCCGAGCCCTGCGCGCTGTTTGAGCTGATGCGGGGCGGGGCGCCTGTCCGCCGCTACCTGGACGAGGCGTGGCGCTACCTTCTCAGAAACCACCCGCACGATTCGATCTGCGGATGCAGCATCGATCAGGTGCACAAGGACATGCAGTACCGCTTCGACCAGGCCCGCATGCTCGCAGAAGGGTCGCGGCGGCGCTCGCTGGCGTTCCTGGCAAGCCCGAATCCGGAATTCGCTTGTCCACAGTCCTACGTGGTACACAACCCGCTTCTCTATCCTCGCCAAGGCATCTTCGAACTGAGCCTCAGCTTTCCGCCGGCATGGCCCGAACGGTACAGCGACGGCATGCCAAGCGCCGAGCCTATCAACAAGTTCGAGATCGTCGACGCGGGCGGCAAGAAGCTTCCCTTCCAATTGGGCGCCATCGAGCGCGGTTTGCTGCACAAGCGTTTGCGGCCTGATGCGCGGAGAGAGACGACAGGGGGTGATGTATATCACGTTGCTGTGGCGATGGACCTTCCTGGGGGAGGCTATGCCGGCTTTGAGGTGCGGCCCACTCGGGATGCGGTGCGCAACTTTGGAACGCTCCGTACAGGACCCCGAACGGCTGACAATGGCCGGTTCTCGTTCACCCTGCATGGGAACGGGTCGGCAAGCCTGTTCGATCCCGCCGGCGGCCGGACGTACGAAGGCCTGTTTCAATACGAAGACCGCGGCGACTGCGGCGACGGCTGGGTATGGGGCAGCATGGTAAATGAACGGATTTTCCTCACGCCGGGCACACGGGTCACCACAGGCATCGAAGAGGAGGGGCCGCTGCGCGTAGTTTTCCGTGTTGAACGCGAATTCGAATTGCCGGAGCGCCTGAAAACTGAAGGCGACGAGCACGAGAGGCACGGCTGGCGAAGGTCGGAACAGCGCGCTTCTCTGCGCGTGGTTGACTTGATCTACATCGAGAAAAACGCGCCTTACATCCGGGTACGGACCGAAGTGGACAATACTGTACGCGACCACCGCTTCCGAGCAGTTTTTCCCACTTACACAAAGACAGACAAGTCGTTTGCCGAGACGCCGTTTGCTGTAGTCGAGCGCGACGTAACGCCGCCGCCCGAAAGCGCGACGTGGCATGAGCGCGTCAACCCGGAAAAGGCCTTCACCTCCTTCTGCGGCGTACAAGACGACCAAGGCGGACTCGCTGTCGTGGCGCCGTTCGGGCTGCATGAGTACGAGGTGGCCGCGACGCCCGACCGAAGCATCTACCTCACCCTCTTTCGGTCGACCCACAAAACGGTCAACACGCCCGGCGAACCCGATGGGCTGCTCCTGGGCCGCATGGCGTTCGAGTACTGCCTTGTGCCTTTCGTGGGACGCGCCGATTACGGCATGCTGGCCCGGCTTGCCCAAGAAGCCCAAACCGGCGTCGAGCTTTATCCGAGTGCGGAAGCGCCGTCGCCTGTCTCGCTGGCAGCCCTCGAGGGCAAGGGCCTCGTTGTGACGGCTTTGAAGCCCGCGGCTGAAGGGGCAGGCGGCGTCATCCGCATCTGGAACCCTGGCAACGAGGCACGCGAGGGGAGAATCAGACTGGACTGCACGGTAACGCGGGCGGTTTTGTGCAACCTGCTAGAAGTCGAGGGAAAAGAGCTGAACCTTGACGCGTCGGGGGCCATCCCCGTCCAGGTCGAGCCGCGCGCACTCTGCACCGTCCGCTTCGAATGGAATGCCGCCTGAAGACGGATAGGGAAACGTTTATTCTTTCAAGCTTGAGCGGGCCTTCTCTACAAGCGGCAGGAGCGTATTGTCGATATGCTCGTCGGTTTCCCCCACTTCCGCCTGAAGTAGGAACCAATCCTCGGTAAAGACGGTCTGGCCTCCGTCTGGATCGAGTTGCGTTAACGGCCCGAGCGTCTCGACCTCGAGCATGCTCGCGTCCGTATAGCTCTCGGTATTGCATCCGTAGTCGGGGTATTCGCCCGATGGATCGTAGGGGTAACAAACCACCAGTACGTCTCGCCCAAGGATATAGGCGGCCCAACCCTGCTTGTTCAGGCAACCAAACTTCTCTTTGTCTTCCGTTTCTGGATTCTGCCGAAGCTGGATGTATCGCTCGCCCCAAGTCCAGCGAGGGTCGCTCATATTCGCATAGTGCCACAGCACCAGCGAACGAGCTGGCAGCAGATACTCTTCATGGGGACGGTACGGTTCCTGCGGGAAGATGGCACGTCCCCCTGCCGCCATAGCGGACAGCCCCCAGGGGGCCAGCGTGATGGGCCACGGACCGATATTGGTAATGCGGTGCTCGACGCGGACATGGTTGCTGTCAGGGGCAAGCGTTACAGCCATCTCGAGTTGGATGCCGTTCCGCGTTTGGGGAGGGGGCGTCAAAGTAAGCGTCTTCCCGTCCCATTGGTAATCGACGCGAGTATTGTCGGGCCAGTAGGTTCTGGGCATCGCTTCCGGTGCAGCCCAAAGGCGGTGGCCGCCGTAAATCCGCCACTCCTCCCCGCCGGTCTGCCCAAGCTGGTCTTCGTACTCCTTGAAGAGGTTCTGTGCGCCCGTGAAGCCCAACCGGATGATACGGGGCCCCACGTCGGTCGTAGCAATGAGCTCGATCGCCCCGTTAGAGATCTGAATGCAGTTGGGCCATCCGGCGTATTCCGTCTTCTGCATGACGACCTCTGCTTGAACTAAAGACGGGATTATGATCGCCAATACCAACAATAGGATTTTCTTCACAGGTCAGTTCTCCTCTCGATACGGCGGAGCCTCTCGCCACGCTCGGCCCCTCCCTACAAACAAACACGGATTCCTCTAAGGGAGCACATCGCTTACTCGATGTCCACCTTCGTGCTCATGGTCATTTTTGAAGGGATCTTCATGCCGGCCAGACCCATGCTGAGATCAAGCGAGCCCGAAAACTCCTCCTGGACTATCCATCCGCTTGACACATCGAACGTGGCCGTGCCCGCGACTGTGCCCGTCGCTTCGCGGGTAATCGAGACCGGCCCGAAGGAAAGACCTTTGGCGTTCGGGTTTGGGTTGTATGTCCTGTCAATCGCCACGGTCAGCAAATTGTCTTGACGTTCCTTAACGGTAATGGTCTCCTGAATAATCGCCGGCATCGACCCATAGTCGTCGGTGATGGTCCGCGTCCAGTTGTCTCCGACGTCTACCGGTTGTTCTGGATAGGCCCCCAAAATGCGCTCGAACATCAATGCAGTGGCCTCGGGTCCAAGTTCTGAACGAAAGGCGCCCTTGAGATAGACGCGCAAGTCCGTGCTGGACATGCCTGGTATCTGCAAGTTTTCAGGCAATTTCCCCTCTACCTGTTTCATAGTAGCGTCAAGGGCCTTATCGATCAAGGGATCCATTCCCTCGACGTCGCTGACCTGGCCCTTAGGGGTGAGCTTCATCGTGAAGGTCTCGCCTTCGAGAGCGCTCATGATCTCCCCCACGCTGCCCATCATGCCTGCCATAGGACCTTCTTCCACTTGGCCGCCCCCTTCGCCTCCCTGTTCAAGGACGGTTACTGTTACGGTCGCGACGCCATTCGCGTCGACGGAATCGACACCCAGCTTGTAGCGCATGGTTGTCGACTCTTTAGGATTGACGGATTGGCCCCCAAACTCCATGCTTGTCTCCGTCGTACTCGCAATCGTCAGCGTCCGTGAATCGCCCGGATTCAGGGTCATTTTGAGGTCGGCTTTTCCTGGCCCACAAGCGGTCAAAAACACACATCCTAGAACAACCGCGCACAACGCCGCCCACCTGCTCCACTTCGTCATTGTTCTCTCCCTTATGCTGCCGGCGTCCCGATCCCTGTAGATGGGAACACCGAAGCCCTGCTCTATCCGGTACGATGCGCCCTTCCGTCACGCGCACTACGATTCAGACCCACCGGATAATCTCTCAGTTTCACCGCGCGTCGCCTGCGCATTCCGCTCGGGCGCGCGTCTGCGACAGAAAATCCTGGACGCGCACCGCCTGACCTGTGCGGCTGCTTTCGATGGCTGCGAACACCAAAGCGACGGATTGCAGGTTGTCTTCGATGTTCGTCTCCATCGGCTCGCCACCGTCAAGCCAACGTACGAACTTCTCAATGAGCCATGTGTTTGCCCATTTTGCTTGTTCAAGCAGAGGAACAGGCTCTGCTCGCGGAAGGCCGTCCGGTTCGAGCGGCGCGCCGTGCCTGAAAAGCCGGATGGTGCGCCGGTTCATCTCGATTGTGGCGCCTTCGCATTCTGCGCGGATGTACTCCCCGCCCCAACCGTTGAGGCCCGCGGCATTCGTCTTGGCGCCTTCGTATAGGGCGCGCGTGCCGTTCGCGAAACGCATACTCACTAAACCTTGCGAGTGTCCTGCGAACTCGCCCCAAGGCGGGTTCCACGTCTGCGCATAGAGGGTGTCGCACCTGGCGCCAGCAAGGTCGGCCAAAATGTCCAGGTGGTGTACCGCGCCCTCGACCATCAATGCATCGGGAATCTGGTGCCGGAAGATTCCCCACGAGCCAAAAGCCCGGCAATCGCAGGTAAACCGCATGACCAGGTAGTCGAGAGCGCCCATTTCGTCCCGGCTCAGCAGCGCGCGGAGGGTAGACTTATCTTGGTCGAAGCGGTGGCTCATCGTCACGCCCATCTTCTTGCCCGAATGTGCGACCTTGCGCGCGATGCGAACCGAGGCGTCCATCGTATCCGCGATGGGCTTTTCGGAGAGGATGTGGAGGTTGTGAGTTAACGCAAGATCAACGATGCCCTCATGGCGGGACGGCGGAACGACAATGATGCAGAAATCTGCGGGATGCTCATCCATGGCCTTTTGCACGTCCGTATAACATTGGTCTTCCCTGAGCCCAAGCCCTTCCCGGGCGTGTACAAGAGCCTTGGGGTCAACATCTGCAGCGGCCACAACTTCAACAAGGCCGTCAGCCACGTTCGGCGGAAGAAAGGTGCGGCACCACATGCTGCCGAAACCGCCCGTTCCGACCTGGATTGCTTTGAACGCCATGATTCTCATCCTACTGAGTCTTCCCCCAGGTCGCAGCATTATGGCACATCCGCTTACGGGCCTGCACTTCGTGATCCTGCGGCGGCAGGCTCGTTGAAGAAGGCTGCGCAAGTCCCTAGAATGGCGAGTCACAGAAATGACGGGGGCTTACGCAGAAGGAGCTCGAGAATGGGGATCCGGGTAACAGTTTGGAACGAAGGCATTCACGAAAAGGAAAGCGATGAAATACGGAAGATCTATCCGAAAGGGATGGGGGCGCAGATCGCGCAGTATCTTGAGAAACAGCAAGGCATCGACTCGGTTCACGTGTCAGAGCTCGAGCATGAGGAGCAGGGACTGACGGACGAGATCCTGAACAACACGGACGTGATGACGTGGTGGGGCCATATGGCGCACCATCTGGTGAGCGACGAGAATGCGCTGCGCGTTCAGAGCCGTGTGCTCGACGGCATGGGTCTGATCGTGCTGCATTCGGGGCATATGTCAAAGGTCTTTACCCGCCTGATGGGCACGGGCTGCTATCTCAAATGGCGCGACATCGGCGAACGCGAGCGGATCTGGGTGGTCGATCCGGCCCACCCCGTCGCCGACGGTATGCCCGAGCAGATCGTGATAGACCGTACCGAGATGTACGGCGAACACTTTGACATCCCTCAGCCCGACGAGCTTGTTTTCATAAGCTGGTTTCAAGGCGGCGAGGTCTTCCGCAGCGGCTGCTGTTGGCACCGCGGAAAAGGCAAAGTATTCTATTTTCGTCCGGGGCATGAAACGTATCCTATTTATTACAATGAGCAGGTCTTACGGGTGATCTACAATGGGGTGAAGTGGGCTGCGCCGACGGGTGTCGCGCAGCTCCTTCAAGGCAACTGCAAGCCCGTCGAAAAAGTCGAGGTTCTCGAGTAGGTCTGGGCCAAGAGGTTGGAATTTGTGGGCGAAGAGCAGCATCCTTTTTCAAGACGGTTGCACGTGGTAGTTGCTCTTCGCTATGTTGCAGTGCATCCAACAGGTGGACATGCCTCAGCATGCATTCAGACAAGAAACATAGAAGCACAAGGACGCCGATGATGACCAACGCAGGTGCGGCATTGATTGTAATAGCCGGTCTTGCTGCGGCTCAAGCCGAGGGACAGGATCTCTCCTTGGCGCGCAAGGCGGAGATCTTCGAGTACGACTTGACCAACCGGTTTATGCTGGAGGGTCAGGTCATGTCTATGCTGAGGCCGCCTACCCCGGAGACGGCCCAGCCTGGTTACAGCATGTCGGATAATGCCTATCTTACAGGCGTTTACGCCGCTGTGCTCAGTATGAAATACGCTTTAACAGAAGACCCGAGCGTGCGCGCCCAAGCCAATCGCACCATCGAGGCCCTTGATCTCCTGTGCACCGTAAGCGGAAGAAGGGGTCTGCTGGCGCGTGCAGCAGTCCCTGTGACCACACATATAGACTACGGAAACGATGAGAGCATGTGGCGGTCCAGCCCCGATCAGCGCTACCAATGGCGCGACGATGCCAGCGCGGACCAAGTAACAGCCGTCCTGTTTGGGCTTAGCATGGCTTATGACCTCGTGGCGAATGCGCACCAGAAACGGCAGATGGCACAGAATGTGACGGACCTTGTCAACCGTATTTACACGAACGACACGATGCTTACCAGATACGACGGCACGCCGACGACTTGGGGCCGTTATTTCCCCGATTACGTCAAGAAGAGAATGCCTTTGAACGCGTTGTTGCTGCTTCAGCATGCAAAGATCGCTCATTACATGACGAACGACCGCAGACTCCAGCGAAAGTACCTCGTGTACGCGCTCCAAGAACACTATGACAAAACAAGCATCAAAGCCCATCACATAGGCCCCCCGGGAAGCAAGGAGGTCCATTACTCGGACAGCGCTCTCATCTATCTTGCCTACTACCCCCTGCTCACCTGCGAAAAGGACCCGCTTCTGAGGCAAACCTATCTCGTAGGCCTACGCCGCACGTGGCAAGGCGCCGAGGGGTTCCCGGGTGTTAAACCTGAGGCCAATCCCTTTTACACGTTCGTCACACACAAGTTCCTGGACGATGCGTCCATGGACGCGCAGGCGATCAACAATCTGAGGTGGTTTCCGTTCGACCTGAAGTGGAACCGCCGGACCATCAGCAAATACGAGGAGCAGTTCGGCTTCGTTTTTTCGCCTCAACCGCAGAGCCCGGAACCCGAGCCGGGTGAGCCGATCCCCTTTGATCGGCGCCCCAAGACGTGGTCGATCTGCGTGCAGAATCCTTACATTTCGGGATCCAGAACGGAAGATGCGCCCGTTGAGTACAATGGGTCGGATTATCTCTTGGCATACTGGATGGGACGCTACCTTGGCTACATCGATGCAGATATGTAGCGCCGGCGCGTTCCGGCGTCCCTTTGCAGCGACAGGCCGAAGCCGATGGGACGCGCCATGACGACCGTCGCCGGAGGAGAGAGCATTGTGATTTCTTGCATGAACGGCACAGGATTCCGTAGAACCAGGGGACAAGGCCAATCCTGCTGAGGCATACCCTCAAGCGGCTGGGTCAGGGAGAGAGCCAGAGAAGGGAAGGGTTTACGAACATGAATCTATTCCTCCGACTCGAGTCTATTGCAATTCTCGCCGGGGCTGTTGTCGTGAATCTCTACGTGAAAGGCGACTGGCCTTTGTTTATTCTCTTTGCGATCCTTCCTGAATTGACCCTTCTTGCATTCCTCCAGCGCGACCCCCGGGCATGGTGGCCTGCCCTCACCTACAATCTGGCTCATTCGTACGTGTTGCCTGTGCTTGCCGCTTTCGTACTGTATGGCCATGCCCCGTACTTCTTGCTCGGATGGGCGGCAAACATCAGCCTCAACCGCGCACTGGGCCTCGGTTTCCGCAAAATGCGGCGAAGCACCGTCGAGAGCCCTTCGCAGCCAGAACCCACCCGTCCCAACCCCTAACGTAGCGCAAGACTGATCCCTCAGCGTCGAACAGCACCTTGTCCACATGGACCACGGCGTTGTCGAGGGCG
>CAZBQH010000223.1:0-1933 GCA_964493915.1 uncultured Nitrospiraceae bacterium | reverse complement strand
TGTGACTCATCGCTGACCTTTCCGTCGCTCGTACGCAAACTCACGGAATATCAGACGATGACCTCGTTCTTCGCTCACGCGATCGGCACGAAGCCGGAGGAGCAAGTCGTCATCGAGAGCACCGCAAATACTTTCCTCAGGCGAAGGCCCAAGCCGGGCAAGCCCCTGATCCAAACGAACCACTTTGTGCTTGGCGCCCACCGCCACCACAACGGCGAGGACTATCAAGGCGAAGACTGCGAGATCTGCGACCGCTACGCCGCCCTGCACAATCGGCTGAAGAAGAAGCCAAAACACTTTGCCGACGCATTCAGCCGGATCCGCGGAGGTCCCGTGACCCATTCCGAAACGATGAACCAGATGGCGTTTCGGCCGGCCGACGGCAAGGCTGTTGTCCGCGTCCGCACGTAAGCCGCGGGCGCCGCAGTGCGCGGGCAGCGGTCACTCTGTCCAGCGGCCGGGCCGCCGCGGCCTTAGGATCGCAGTGACGATCGCCGCAGCCACGAACGCGCCGATAGCGACGAACACGCTCCATCCCATCCACCACGCGAAGACGAACGTCACGAGCGGCACGACGGCCTGAAGCCCGAAATCCAGCCGCCGGATCACGCCGCCAAGTCGATTCATCACACCCTCCAGCGCGCATGATGAGCGGACGATGCCGCCGTCGTTTCAGAGGCCGACGCTGTTCTGCTCCGCCTTGCTGAATGATTCGAGCCTGGAAGAGTCACCCGAGCCTCAATTCCTCTCTTGCCTGTGCGACGGCTTGCTCGACCGCCTTCAGCTTGAGATACACGCCCGGTCGCGAACGAAACTTGTCAAGATTTTTGCGGAATCGCAGATACGTCCTGAATGTTTCGGCAAAATCCTCGCATGGCTGGGTTGCCGCATACCACGTCACAAACTCATCCGCGCAAGCTCGTTCCAGCAGCCGCACCTTACCCTGAGGCGTTCGTGTGCGATCGTACCTTTCTTCGAACTGCTCATCGTCCACGAGCCTGTGCCACCAGTCGACGTACGGCCTGTTGCCATTGAGGTCGTAATGGCCTCCAAACGCCTGTTCGAACCAGCCAGTCTCGAAGAACTCGGGTTCAATCCAGTGCCAGGTATGGGCATATTCGTGCCGAACCACGTCTACCAGCCCGCCGCCTGGCACATAGGCACGGTTGGCTCTGTTCGAGGGCAGATAAATGACCCCTTCTTCATACCCCGAAAACTGTGCCTGCCAGTCCAAGCCCTCGTAGACAAACCCCAGTTCGCCGCGCATTGAAGGCAGCCATGCCACCTCGAGGCGTATCTGATGGAGGTAGCCACCGTCATCGGCGTCAACGGGGTCATGGGCCAGCCCCACCTCTTCAAGTTCAGCGTACACCTTGGTCCACGCCGCGTTGACGTGGTCCATGTTGCAATCGAAGAAGTACCACGTCAGGTCGGTCCACCATTCAAGCATTGATTGGAGCACGCTCGGCGCCGCGTCTGGGGCAAGCGACCGTGGGACGCATGAAAGATCTAAACGCGGCTTGCTGCGTGAACTCATGAAAAGCCTCCGTTTTCCAGATGAATGCCGTACCCAGGAACCGCTTCGTCGCTTTGCTCTCTACACACCCGCCGCATGCAGCATGCCATACAGGTAACTGCTCGCCCGCTGGGTCCGCTCGTTCGCCAGGGCGATCGCGAACATGAGCACTTCGAGATCGTAGATCTCCCCCTCGTAGTCGAACAATTCCTGCTTGGCCATCCGGTAGAGCGCCGCGACGTGCAGGTCCGACCGGGCCGCCTCTTCCGTCGTCTCCGAGGTCATGATTGCCTTCGCACGCTCGAATGCCTCGATGACGGTGTCATCAGCTGGCCTACGGTAGTGTTTCAAACACTTGAATATCATCGGTCGCAGCCCAGCCAGAGCGGCCTGTTCCTCGAGTTCGTAGTCGATCGT
>CAZBQH010000222.1:0-6939 GCA_964493915.1 uncultured Nitrospiraceae bacterium | reverse complement strand
GGCGCGGTCCCGCGGCGCCAGCGCCCCCAGTCGCTATACGAAGGCGCACGTCGATTCGATCCGTCTTGCGCGACCAGCGGCGGATCGCCGTCGCCAGCGGCGGACCCGTTACGGCAAGAAGCGCAAAGAGAGGAATAAGTGCCTCCTCCATGAGGCCGACCATCTTCGGCGCGAGACTCAGCGCCAGCACGACCACTCCGACGCCGGCCGCCGTCTGCCGCCATCCCCGCCACCACCGCGTGTCGAGGCGTCCGAGGAAGGCGGATTCGATGAGAAAGGCCGCAATCAATGGCCCGCATACGACCAGCCCGACAAGCCATCCGCGCCAAATGAGCAGGATGGTCCCCGCCAGGCACAGCACCCATGCAACGGGACGACTCGGCCAGCGGACCCACCACCGGGTGCTAGGTCTGCGGTACAAAAGCAGGCCCGCACGCCCGGCAACGGCGGTGGCTACAAGGTGGGCAAAGCGCGCCACGTCCGGCGCCGCCATCCTCAGCAGGAGCGTTTCAAGGACGGTCATCAGGGCAATGGGCAGACCGATGGTCCACCAGAGGGCAGACCGGATCGCGGCCGTCGCGCGCTGGCGCGACATGCGGCGCTTTATACGAACTAGACCTGACCACAGACCCATCGGGGCATCCTTGACACGTTCCGGCAAGACAACAGTATACGGGACATTTACGTTACGCCGTGTGAATGAACAAGGTTACAAGCACCGTAACGATTCCTGTAACCTGGGGCACCGGCAGGGTGTAATGGAAGACAAGCACACACGTCGGCCTAGGAACTCAGGAGCGCATCGCCATGCCCGACGCCAGTCGAACAGGGTTCACCCTCGTTGAGCTGCTGACAGTTATCGCTATTATCGGCATTCTTGCCGCGCTTCTGCTGCCTGCCTTGTCCCGTGCGCAGGAATCCGCGCGCCGCGCCGCATGTGCCAACAACCTGCGCCAATGGGGGCTGATTTTCCGCATGTACGCCGGCGAGGACCGACACGGTTTCTATCCGCCCGGCGCCCGGTACAACTGCGGACCGCGCGCGCTGCAATACGACTCAAGCACTTTGTTTCCCGACTATTGGACCGACCCGGCCATCGCACGGTGTCCGTCGGACCCGGGCGGCGACAAGTTCGCGCGGGATCTGGGCATTGACAACGACTTCGTAAGGCAGATAGAGCGTATTCAGCGGGTTGCGGCGGCGCATCCAAGCCGGGCGGCGCAAGGCTGTCTCCATGGGAAACTCAGCACGCCGGTTTCCTACTGCTATCTTTCTTATCTGGCCGATACGCAGTCAAAAGTGACTGACATTCTGGTAACAGAGCTGGCTATTGCGACGAACCTCGTCGATACGCCCCGCGCGCTTGTCGAGGTGATCCCGCCCTCCGAACTGAATGCTGTCGACTCGACCTGTCTCGGGCCGCTCGAGGTCTATCGAAGCGCCAGCGGTCATATCGCCTACCAAAACGACCTGCCATTCGGTCTGTTCGGGGGTGGAGTCGACGACGATGGCGTAAGCCGGCTCCCAGGACGCTACATGCGGCTCCGGGAGGGGATCGAGCGGATGCTTATCACCGACATCAACAACCCCGCCGCAGCGGCCACAGCCCAGAGCCGGCTGTTCATCATGTGGGACGCCTACACTGTCGGGAACACAGGCAACGCAATGCATTTGGGCGCCCCGGACGACCCTATCGCCCGGTTCAACCATGTCCCGGGCGGCAGCAACGTACTGTACGCAGACGGCCATGTCGCCTTCGTCAAGCTCGATGAGGCGGCGCCCATGCGGGTCCGTTCGCTTGACCCCCGTTCCGTGGCTGGAACCGTTGTAAACGGCTTCAACAACTGGAGTTGGCAGCTAGGATCCATGGGCGGTTTCGGCTGACGCAAGATCCGCCTCCCTCCCCTTCGCATGGCCGAAAAGGTATGCAAATCCGCCGGCTTTCTGTTATAGTACCGCCTGTGATTGCAGAATTGCCATGGTGTTTTCAGGGGATAGTCAGGGCTGTTTTTCGGGAACGGCGCAGCCCATGACAGGGTTGCGCCGGGTCATCACGGGCTGGGGGAGTCTGACGGGCCGGTCCGCCGTGTGTGAGCGGGCCGGCTTTGTCCTTTACAGGTAAAAACGCGATGGGTCGATACACAATCGGCCCGCTCAAGCAAAGAAGAGTCCAATGAAACGAACGCGGTTTATGCTCGCGCTGTTTGCCGGCGCGGTCCTATGCGCTTATGCTCCCTTGGGCTATGCCGGGGACGGGGAATCGAATGAGCCAGGGCTCCGCATCGGTCCGGGAGGGGTGGTACTCAAAAACGGCGTCCCGTTCCGCGCCATTGGCGTCAACTTTTTCTCCGCTTTCTCGCGTACGCTCGCGAACCCGGACGACACGAGCTATCGAGATGGTTTCGCCGCGCTGCGTGAGCGAGGCGTCCCCTTCTGCCGGTTCATGGCCTGCGGTTTCTGGCCCATTGACTGGAATCTTTATCTCACGGATAAGGACGTTTATTTCGCTCGCTTCGACAGCTTCGTCGCGGCGGCTGAAGAGACAGGCATCGGCTTGATCCCGAGCTTATTCTGGGCGTATTTCACAGTCCCGGACGTGGTGGGCGAACCGTGCAACCAGTTGGGCAATCCGGATAGTGCGACCATCGCCTTCATCCGCCAATACACGGAGGAGGTCGTGTCGCGTTACGTGGACAGCCCGGCGATATGGGCCTGGGAAATGGGCAACGAGTACAACCTGGCCGCCGACCTGCCCAACGCCGACGATCACAGGCCCCCGACCTGGACGAATCTCGGCTGCCCGGCCACGCGCAGCGACGACGACGAGCTGACCCACGAGATCATCGTTACGGCCTTTCAGCAGTTCGGGCAGGCGGTGCGGCTCCATGACGGCGCGCGCCTGATCACTACGGGCAATTCAGCCCCGCGGCCAAGCGCTTACCATCAGCGCATCGAGTTGTCGTGGACTCAGGACACGCGCGAGCAATATCAGCAGAACCTGCTGGATGTTACGCCGGACCCGCTGAACTTAATCTCCATCCACCATTACCCCGAACACCCCGAGACGCGCTTCGGGGAGACGGATGTGACCACTGCCGAGTTGCTGGCGCTCACCACAGAGGCAGGAGCTTCAGCCGGCAAGGCGGTGTTGCTGGGCGAATTCGGGGCAAGCAACGCCGCATTCGGCGGCGATCCGGACCAAATCCGGCAGCTCTTCCAGGAGACTGTCGACGCCATCGTAGCAAGCGACGTCGCCTTGGCGGCGGCCTGGGTCTATGACCTGCCAAGCCAGAGCAACGACTGGAACATCACCGTCTGGAACAACCGCGCCTACATGCTCGAGATCATCGGAAAAGCCAACGATACGGACGGAGACGGCGTATCGAACTACGACGAGGCGAACAGCACATTCGGCTACGTGACGGACCAAGATAACCCGGATACGGATGGGGACGGGCTGAACGACAGCGAGGAAATGCTTGCCACGTACGGGCATGTCACGAACCCGCTCATGACAGACTCGGATCGGGACGGGCTCAACGACTATGACGAGCTGTTTGTCTATGCGAGCAATCCGAGGTCGGTCGACACGGACAAGGATGGACGCCATGACGGACAGGAGATCGAAGACGGCACGGACCTCCTTGACCCGGCCTCGCGCCTGCCGGCGGTCTTGGCTTTAGGTGCAGTGTTGCTCCTGGCAACGATCGGAATGACCGGTGCACGCGCTCTGTCGGGGATGCCCAGAAGAAAGGACCGGTGAAAACAGAATTCAGCCGCTCCTGAAACGCTGCGCGTCCACAAGCTCGGCCTTGCGTCGTCCAGGCGGGCGGCGCCGCAACCGTTCGAAGCGCCCCCCCAGGGCCGCCAAAGCGGTTTCGCAAACGCCTCCCATATCGCGAGCAACACCCTCTCAAATAGATCCGGAGATGTCCATTCCGAGGGCTGCGTTAATAACCAGTTGAACATCCACGGCATTTACCGCGCCATCGCCATTGATGTCCGGTTCATAAGGCCAGATGTCAAAACCGAGGGCCGCGTTGATCGCCAGTTGCACGTCCTGCGCGTTAACGACGCGGTCGAAATTGACGTCGCCGGGGACTGCGCCGCTCATGTCGGCCTGCAGCACGATGCTGACGTACAGCGTCAAAGGCGCCACGCTCACGTTAAGCGCTCCCGTCTTGTTCACGGCAACGTCTACCTGCGGCGCCGTATGCGGCGAGACCGTCGAGACGGTAAAGTCCAATCCTCTCATCCACAGAGGCGGATTCACCGTGAACTCGAGCGTAGGCGTGGGCGTAACGGAATCGGTGACCGTGTCCACATCCATGTTGTTCAGGTCGATGAACAGCCGCCCTTCGGTTCGGTCCTGGAACCCATTGATCTCAACGGTTGTGGGCACGGAATCCGCCTCGACAAGCCACGGCGCCGTCTCCTGCGCCGACGCGGCGGCCATCGCATCGGCAAAGGCCGGCAACAACGTGGACCGCTCGGTCCTATTCAGGAAATAGGCCATGCCGATGTTGTCGCGCAGGTAAAAGACGCTTCCCGAGCCGACGCTCCGGATATTTTGCGCGGGCGCAAAAGAATAGTCGGCGACGCCGGTGAGCGGCGCCAGCGAAAGGCCTGCCACGTTGCGTTGGAAACTGCCCTCCTCACCGAGACGCAGACCGCTGTTGCCCGTGACGATCAGCAAGCCGCCCGCCTGTACCCACGGCTCGAGCACGCCGGCCACGTCTTCCGGCGTGAAAACTTCGGCGTTGCCCACGATCAGCATGCGAAGCCTGGGCAGCATCTCCTCGAGGCGCCACTCAGGCACGGCGCGGTATTGATAGTGCAGCTCTCCGAGGGCCGTGCCCCATCCGTAAAAGGAAAACTGGTGCGGTTGCTCGGAGTGCCGGTAGTAGTCGTACGGCGTGAAAAAGGCCAGGACGGACGACGAAGAGTAGTAAAGGCCGATCTCTTCGACGGGGACGCGTCCGCCGAACACAGGGGCCGCATCCTCGACGAAAGCGAAGAACGCGGCGTTGTTGGCTTCCGTGCCCGCGACGCGGCTGTTCGCGGGATGAAACATGGGCAAGGTATGGTTGGCCAGCATCTCGTAATACATCACGTCGCTCAAACCAGGCTGAGCCAGAGCCGCGCCCGGACCGTCCTTGTAGAGCCAAACGTTGACAAAACGGCTCTTGGCATGCTCACGGGCCAGTTTGTACTTAGGCGAGAGACGGCCGGCGGGAGGCAAGCCGAAGCCGTACGGCCCGCCATCGAGGCTCCAACCGACGCTGACCTCTGTGCTGACCATGTCCAGCTCGCCCCGGGTCCAACCGAGGTTGTAGCCGGGAACGTCGTTGCCGGTGATGAAGAACTCGTCCTTCCCCCCGTCGCTGGCGGCCTGTTTCACCGTGTTGTAGTACGTCGTAAGCGCCTCTGTACCAACCTGGCGCTTGTGGATGATGTAGTCATGCCAGAGCTGATGGTCAAGCCAACGGGCATCTTTCCACTTCGCATCGCTCATGTTCGCATCGTTGCCACCCCAGTCAACGACTTGCTGGCGCAAGGCTTGCCGGACATCGAAGGTTGACACGTCTTCTATGCCCATGTCAGCGAGTTCCTCGGGCGTGTACTTGCCCGCAAGGTAGTCGCGGAACCGCGCGACGGACCATTCGCCAAAGGCCCGCTGCAATGGAGGACGCCCGAAACTGTCCCAGGGGCTGTAGTTGTCGGTCCACATACCGTCCAGATCGTGGTCGCCGGCCAGGAGGGTCGAGGCATAGGTATAGTCGGCCCAATGAGGACAAGCGGAGTCCTTCTGGAAATAGAAAAGCCCACAATAATCGCCGTTCACAAGGACGAGGCCGGGCATCTCGCCGACAGGCTCCTGGGTCGCGGGATCGATGGGAGGACTATACTCGTAGCTGACATCCCCGTAGATGGTCTTCGAGGCGCAGGCATCGAAGATCCGGCTGTTCCGGGGATCAGTATCCGGCCCGTCGTAACCCGAGGCAATAGCGCCGTCGGGATACCTCGCAGGGGGACCGCCGTAACGCGGATGGATGAGCGTGTAAGGCCGGGCGAAGTCGGCGTCGTCCCACCAGTTGTGTACGCCGACCCAGCCGATAGGCCCGCCATCGTAAAGATACCAGTTCCAGTGACTGTGCAGGATCGGCGTCAGGTCGACCTCGTTCCACGGGCCTAACTCGGCAATATAACAGTAGGATTGGCCGAAAGTCTCGTAATATGCGATCGTCTTCATGCCTTCATCGTGGAAAGCCTGCATCTTCGCGTCATTGACGCTATGCATCTGGCCAAAGATCCCCCAGCCAGGATCTCGCTGAACGTCGACCATCGCGATCGAAGCGTGGTGGTTGACGGCCGTGACAAGGTCGCCCGTCTCGACAATTCGCGGCCAATCGTCCCACCAAGGCCGTGTTGAATCGGCTTGGGCCCACACCGGTTGCAGCAAGAGCACGCTGACCAGGGGAACCACGCCCACACTGCGCACATACCACATTCTATTGCCTCCTCTGGCCGCCTTTGCTCGTCTGCATGGGGCATTCCCAGGTGCGAAAGCCCGGAATATCAGGGCATTCTCATACTATACCGTTCTGGCGTCGCGAGTAAACGGCGGACCTTGCCGTCGCGGCCAGCGCCAAGCCGTCAAGCATTCAATAGGCCCAGGTCTTCGGAATGGGCCGTTCCATCGCGATGAGGCGCTGGATCAGGGCTCGCCGCATCTCCATCAGTGCGTCGCGATACGCCGCGTCGCCGGCCACGTCATGATACTCATGAGGGTCCAGGTCCAGGTCGAAGAGCGACTCCTTGCCGTTCGCCTCGGCAACATAGCGATAGCGGTCCGCGCGGACGCTTTTCCATCCGGTGTACTCCGTGAGGCCCAAGCCGTCGCCGGCGACACAGTCGTTGGGCGTCTCCGGGAAGAGG
>CAZBQH010000221.1:0-3583 GCA_964493915.1 uncultured Nitrospiraceae bacterium | reverse complement strand
CGCTACTGTCGCGCGCGCCGCTAACCGAAAATCCCTGACACGGCGGGCCACCGATAAAGCCATCAACGAGCGGGGTACCGCGATCTTTGGGTCCGAGGGCTGCCCGCCAGTTCCCCACCGTTCGCACATCGCCTTGAATCAGCCGAGTCTGGGCATGATTGTTCGCATACGTTTCAGCAGCCCAGGCATCGAGTTCGTAGGCGGCCAAGACCTGATAACCCGCCAGTTGAAACCCAAGGCTCAGTCCCCCGCAGCCGCAAAACAGGTCGATGATCGTCATAGCAAGCTCGCTGAGTCACGGTCACGATTACCAACCGCGTGCGAAGCACTCGGGATACATGCCACGGAAGCCAATGATGGATGGCCGGTTGGACCGGCCGCGCACATCCCAAGGAGCGGGGCTCTACGAATGAGGCACGGCCCTCGCTTTCCTGGTCGCTTCGGCTTTCGGGACATCGCATGCATGCCCCGAACTAGTCTATCAGTCGCGGAGCTTTTCCCTTGGCCAGCGCAGACGTAATCTACCAACTTTTTCGGCATTTTCATTAATTACGCCCAAGAGTGTAGGGTTCCGCGTTTCAGGTAACTACCGAGTGAGGGCGATCGGACGCGGAGTCGCTGTCCGTGAAAGTCTACGGCCCAAGGCCGAGCCCCTTATGTGCTTTCCACAGCTCTCCCGCGTCGCGCACCTACAGACCGCACCTGTCGGGCCGATGCCCCCTTCGTCGCCTTGACCACATTTACTGTCACCCTGCCCCTTCCCCTTCAGAACTTGAAAGTTTTTTATCGGGATATCTAGGGCTTGCCATTGCCACAGAACACAGCTGCGGAGCCTAGGACTCGGGCCCCTTCGTCCGACAGCCAGATCCCACTGTCCAAATAAAGTTCGTCTTTGTGTCTTGACAATGACATCGCGGCCGTGTCTGAGAGCGACTTCACACCCCACAGATACAAATCGCCTTTGTGTCGAGAAAGTGATTCAGCCGCTGCGTCTGATAGACCAGCAACACTGTCAAGACACAGTTCGCCCTCGTGTCGCGAAAACGCTTCTGCCGCTGCGTCTGAAAGAGCAGCCAGGCTATCAAGATAAAGACCGCCCTTATGTCGCGACAATTCCTCTGCAGCTGCGTCTGAAAGTGCCTTAACCTTGGTCAGCCAAATTTCATCCATCCGGTTGGCCACAATTCTTTTTGCCAAAACACCGCTGTCCAGCGAAGTAAGGCCATCAAGGTCAAGCAGGCCAACGTGGCTGGCAAGCGCCGCAGCCGCTGCCTCACTCAGACTGCTGAGCCCCTTCAATGACAGTTCGCCTTTATGACGTGACAACGCTTCAGCGGCAGCGTCTGAAAGTATTGATAATCCATCAAGTGAAAGACCGCCTCTATGCTCCGATAACGACTCCGCCGCTGTGTCTGAGAGGATGCCCAGACCGTCGAGTTGCAAATCACCTTCGTGCTTGGCCAAAGACTCTGCTGCCGCCTCCGAGAGGCTTCTTAACGAACCGAGCGCGAGCGTGCCCTCGTGCCACGAAAGTGATTCGGCCACTGAGTCGGACAAATGAGTCAGGTCGTTGATCCACAAATCACCCTGGTGCCATGACAGCCACTCGGCCGCTGTGTCAGACAGGGCAGTTGGGCCATCGAGAACGAGCCAGCCCTTGTGCCGGGAAAGCGATTCCGCTGCCACATCAGACAGGGCCGTTACTCCTGCCACAAATAAGGGGCCACGGTGCTTTGCCAACGCCCTCAACTGCGCATCAAAAAGGTTGGCAACACCGCTAAGGTTCAACGCGCCGCGGTGCCGTGAAAACGCCTTAGCTTGGACGTCAGACAAAACCGTAAGGCTACGCAGACTTAAATCACCTCGATGGCGAGCCAGTGCGCTGGCTTGTTTATCGGACAAGAACGTGATGCCATTGAGGGACAGTGAGTTGCGATGGCACGCTAACGCGTTGGCTTGTACATCCGAGAGCATTGTGAGCCCTGAAAGTCCCAGACTTGTTCCCCGGTGTTGCGCCAGCGCTGCGGTTGCTGTGTCAGAGAGAGTCTTCAGGCCACTGAGGTTCAGGATACCGCCGTGCTTGGCCAACTCTGCGGCAGCATCATCAGACAGTGTTTCGATGGCCGGTAGGTTGATACAAATCTCAGAACTCACCATCTCCTTAGCAAGGTCGGTGGTTAGTACCTTGATATTTTTGGTGTTCATACAAAAAAAGTTACCTTTGAAACTTGAGCCCCTGCGGGCAGGGCGGTTCTAACCGATACCCGTGCGGGGTTCTTTAGGCAACGTTCCAAGGACCCAGATCTTGAACCGACCGCCCACTGTATGGTTCGAGCGATGACAGCCGATAAAAAAGTCCTTAGCCAACATCGCTTATTTGGATTGCGAGGCACGTTGCACGTACGGGCCAGCTCCGCAGTGGATGAAGTTTATACCTTACGACGACGCTGATTCCGGAGTCGGCATAACGGTGCGCTGCCAGCAAGCCGGGTCATCACTCGGATGAGGGGAATAAACCTCGGGCTAGCATAGCGAAGCTCCCTCGCTTTCCAGCCGCGCGGCGTGGTGATCGTGGCACGTGAAAAACAGCACCTGCGTGCTTGCTGAGAACGTGCGGACGACGTCCGCGGCGACGGCCATACGGTCGCTGTCGAAATGCACCAGCGGGTCGTCGAGCATGACGAAGCCGCCGCGGCCCTGCAGGTAGGCCTCCGCCATCGCCAGCCGCACGGCCAGGGCCAGGGCGCCGCTGCCGCCCTGCGAGAGGCGATCCGGCGGCAGGGAAATCGCCCCCCGGACCACCGTCGCCGGCAGCTGGCCGTCGAACTGGAGAGCGGCTTCGCCCCCCGTGATTTCGGAAAAAATGCCGGCCACCCGCTCGCTGAAATCCGCCAGCGGATCGACACCCGCGGCTCCCGCGACGCGGTCGAGCTCCTGTTCGATCCGTCGATACGCCCGGCCCTGGGCGCGGGCCCGGTTGAACGCCCGCTCCGACGCCGCGGCCTCCTCGGTCACGTCTTCACTGCGCTTGTCCTCGAGTTCGTTGGACAGCTCGCCCAGTTTCTGTCGCAACGTCGCCAGCTGCTGCTGTTTCGGGTTCAGCTCCTGTTGCGCGGAGTCGAGTGCGTCCAGGAACGCCTTGACCGACGCAAAGCCCTCCGGCAGCCCGGGCAGGCCCTTGAGAGTCGCCTCGGCAGACTGCGCGGTGGCCGTCGCCTCCAGCAAACGGGGCGTGAGCGCCTCGGGGGTTTCATACTGCGTCTCCCAGTTTGCGATCGATTCCGCGTGTTTCTCGGCCTGCGCGTCGCCCTCGGCGAGCTGCTTGTTGATCCGGGTGATCTCCGCATCGATCGTGGTGAGATCGCGGGTGGGAGGCAGGTTCTCGACCGCTGCCGTGTCCGCCTCCCATTGTTCAAATGACTTGCCCTGCAGCAGCCCTTCGTAAACGTGCCTGCGTGTCGCCGCCGCCCCGGTTGCGTCGCGATGCCTGTCGGCCATCTCGCGGGCGGCCTTCGGCGACGCGGCGTTGCACGCTGCGAGCTGGGTGGTGAGGGCGGCCTGGTCGCGGGCGATCGAGCCATAC
>CAZBQH010000220.1:0-2608 GCA_964493915.1 uncultured Nitrospiraceae bacterium | reverse complement strand
GCTGATCGCGGGTTTCTCCGGGTGGGCCCAAGACCATGTCCAATCTGCCGTCAAACTCTGAGCAAGTTCAACTGGATCCTTGGCTGAACAGGCTTCTTGGCGGGAAGTATCGCGTACTTGCTCGCTTGGGCGCGGGCGGGATGGGAGTGGCCTACCGCGCATGGGACACCGAGCGCGGGCTGCCGGTGGTCGTAAAGATTCCGAAAAAGTCGCTCTTCGAAGACCCGAAGTTTGCGGAACGATTTCATCGCGAAATTCGTACGGTCCAGGGAATCTCGCACCCGCGGGTCGTACCAATCGTGGATGTGGGCGAGTACGAGGGGATGCCGTACGTCGTCATGCGGTTCTTGCCCGGCGGATCGTTGGCGAATAGACGGCTTCGTAATGCGGAAGGGGAGCCGGCAGCCAACCCGCCGGGTATGCTCCATCTCTGGCTACCCCAGATAGCCGAGGCGTTGGACCATGTGAACGGCCTGGGCATTGTTCACCGTGATGTGAAACCGGAGAACATCTTCTTCGACGCTCGCTGGGGAGCATTTCTGGGTGATTTCGGGATCGCAAAGATCGTCGAAGATAGTGGGGCCTTTAGCCGTGATCAGACGCTCACAGCCACAAGCTTGGCGATCGGGACGCAACAGTACATGGCTCCGGAGCAATTTCAGCCCAAGGCAGCCGTGGATGGCCGGACGGACCAGTACGCCCTCGCGGTGACCGTTTACGAGTTGCTGACCGGTGAACGGCCGTTTCGAGGCGAAACCTCGAATCTCATTGTCGAAATCATGACAATGCCAGCGCCATCGCTGGCCGCCCGACGCCCCAAATTGCCCTCATCGCTGGTCGCCGCGGTTCAACGAGGACTCTCGAAGCAGCCAGGCGAGCGCTTTGGCAGTTGCCAGGGATTCGTAGATGCGGTCCTCGCGGGTGTGAAGGAGCTGCCCGACGAGCCGGATATTGCCCGCCTCATGTGTCCGAACTGCGGCAATATCCTCAAACTGCGACCAGACGCTGCCGGCAGGAAAGGCAACTGCCCAAAGTGCCGCGTGCCAATGAGAGTGGCTCGTGATCTTGGATCGCTCTGGGTGGCGGGAGAGGACGGCGGCCAGACTGCTCTGGATCCGGGATCGAGGTCGGGAAGTGGCAGTAAATCCGGCGGGGTTTTCAAAGCGATCACGGGAGGCGTTCCCGCATGGCGACGGTATGCCGGAATCGAAGTACCTCTTGGAGGATTGGTCGCGGGCCGCCGCTTTGTACTGGGTTTGTTCGCGCTCGTGGCTGGTGTGCTTGGAATTGGGGCAGCTGCCGCAATACTCGCGCGGGTGGATCCACAACCTCAGCCGATTGCCCAAGTTGAAGATGGAATCCAGACGCCGAGAGACACCGAACCATCCGTTGTAGAGCTTTCGGGTGAACTAGCGGAGCCACCACCAGCGGCCATTCCACCCGAAGTGGTGATGGCCGACCCGCTCGACGAGGCTCGTGTCGCCCTTCAGCGTGATCCTGAAGATCGCGTCGCGCATGGAGTTGTGGGTCGCACGCTCTGCTTTGGCCAGGATCGCTGGGACGAGGGACTCGGGCACCTCGCTCAGTGCGACACGCCCGCCATCGCCACGATCGCCCAAAATGAAATCGACGCATGGTCCCGGGCTGCCGAAGCCCGCTCCGGAACCCTATTAATGATCGCCAAGGCGTGGTGGGACCTCGCTCAAGGTGGGTTCCTTCGCAATGTCGATTCGGAGGCAGTTGGCCGTCACGCCGTTGACTTGTACGAACATATTGTCGCAAACCTTTCGCAGGAACACGACGTTGGCACTGCCAATGAATGGTTGGATCGTGACGATGCTTTTCGAATGGCTGTCAATAATGTCCGCCCACGGCCGGTGCCTGCTGCACCGCCTAGGGCAGATCTGGACGCTCAGCCATCACTCGTCAACTCGATCGGGATGAAGCTCAAGTTGATCCCGGCGGGCACCTTCATGATGGGGTCGGAGGACGGCGAAGCTGGCGAGAAACCGGTTCACGAAGTCAGGATCACGAAGCCCTTCTACTTGGGTGTGACCGAGTTGACCAACGCCCAGTGGCAGACTGTGATGGGCGGCGAGCCACCGAGCAGGTGGAAGGACGACGCCCGGCCGGTGGAGACGGTGAGCTGGGACGACGCCGTAGAGTTCTGCAAGAAACTGTCAGACATGCCTGAGGAGCGGGCCGCAGGGCGGGTGTATCGGCTGCCGACTGAGGCCGAGTGGGAATACGCCTGCCGTGCGGGCACGACCACGAAGTGGGCTACTGGAGATGACGAGAAGACGATGGGCGACATCGCATGGTTCGGGACAAACAGCGGGAGCGAAACGCATCCTGTTGGCCAGAAGCAGCCCAACGCCTGGGGTCTCCACGACATGCACGGCAATGTCTGGGAGTGGTGCAGCGATTGGTACGGGGCGTATGCTCCTCATGACGTGGCGGATCCAACCGGGGCCGCCGGTGGCTCGGGCCGGGTCCTCCGGGGCGGCGGCTGGGGCAACACCGCCTGGCGCTGCCGGTCGGCGGTTCGCTACTGGTTCGACCCGTCGAGCCGGGTCAACAGCCTGGGCTTCCGCCTTGCCCTGAGTCC
>CAZBQH010000219.1:0-30370 GCA_964493915.1 uncultured Nitrospiraceae bacterium | reverse complement strand
GGCACGAAAAGGCGGCCGTCCCAACCCATGAGCGGGCCGTAGAGCGCCCCGCTTGTATAGGAGACGGTTGTTTTGTGCAAGGTCGTGCCAAGGGCGTTTTTCCGCGCCTGCGGAAGGATCCGGACACACCAGTCTGCGACGCTTTCGGCCTCGGCCGCGTGGTTGGTGTAAAGCAGAGCAAACTGGCTGAACGGCAGGTCGAACTCGGGGCAAATGGTCCCGAGAAAACCCGCAGGATTTGTCGAAAAGCACCCAGGAGGAATCTGCGTCTTGCCAAAATATACGCCGTGGTAATACAAGGAACGCGCAAACCATCGAGCCACCCTCTCATCCGGCACGGTGACCCACGATTGATCGTAGTACTCCCTCCACCAGGCTTCGGTCTCGCTGCGCAAGGCGTCAAAGCCCTTTGCTGCGGCTTCTTCGGCCTTCTCCCAGGCGCCGCGCGTCGACGCTGCCCCGTCAAGCGACGAGCCCGGCGCAATGAAATAGGTGCAAAGCCTATCCGCGGATCCGCGTCCTGCTGTACAGGCGCCTGCGTCAATCTCGGCGTTAGCCGCGTCGACTGCGACGGCAAGCGTCGCTTTGCATGCGCCCGAACGCTCAGCAGCAACAACGAGGCCTGGGGTCGCGCCTTGCTGGACGGCTCCGCGCGGTTCAGGATAGTCTGAGCAGATGATGCCGAAAAAACCGCGAGGCCATACCTCGCGTCTAAGCACACGCAAACGGAAAGGGGCGGGACAGTCCTGGGAGTCGGTCACCCGCACCGCGAGCACGCCTTGGGGCGTGACGAATAGTTCACGTGTGCTCTGGAATGTGCCGGAGCTGGTTTTCAGCTCAAGATGGATGCTAAGGACGCCCGTGCGGATGTCCAGGGCGTGGCGAAAGCCGGTGATTTCGCCCGCCTCGACCTTGTCGCCATAGCCGCCGAGCAGGTCGAAGGGAACGACGCGGTGGCTATTCTCGTCCCACCAGTACTCGTAGACAAGGTAAGGGCGGTTGTCAAGGGTCCCATCAGAAGGCAGCGCAGGCGGCCGCAGAGAAGTAAAGCCATAGGGTCCCGGGCGCATAGTGGTCCCTGCAAGACCGATAGATTCGTATTGGTAATCCATACGGTGGAGGCGGTCCATGCCTTCTTTCACAAAAACCGCATCAGCCAGATCCTTTTCAAATGCTTCGCGTCCGCCAGCCTTCATTGGGTCGCCTCCCGATGCCATGGCGCAAACAGAAATGCAAAACGCCATCATAAGCGCCGGAGAAAACAGCATAGAATCCGACGCTCTGGCCAAGAGTACCACTATGCCCTCCCTTTCAGGCCGCCTCGCGTCCCCCATGCTATGCTCAAGAGACGCTTGTTCTGCTGGCCTCTCCCATCCTTGCGAAGAGGCTCTCCGTGGAAAGGCCTTGCGGGCCGCGCGAATCCCAGCACAATGACCTCAATTCGCCGTCTTCAGGCTCTTAGGGCTGTTTTCCTTGACTTCCCAGGGGAAGCGCGTCTGCTCGACATCATGGCAACCGTGCAACAACCGCGGGTCGTAGCTCAGGTTCAGGAACGCCCGTATCGGCTCGCCTCCTCGTTCGAGCTGGATGAAAACGTGGTTCCACCCCTCCGGCATGTCGAAGTCGCAGGTGTTGATATGAATATCGTCCCACTGGCGTACAGGGTCGCAATCGCCCCAAAGAGCAGGATGACACGGCACCGGGTGGCTGGTTTTCTTGCACAGCGCGCCGTTGACAAAAAGCGCCATACGGTAGTCGTTAGGGACGGAAATGTGGATCGTCCGCGCCTCCGGGTTGTAAACAAACTGCTGGAGAGCAAGGACCCCTGGCTGTCTCTCGAAAAGCGGCTCGACAACCAGCTCATTGCCGGGCCATGTCATCGCCCGCCACCCAGCGGGAATGCCGTGACTGGGCATGCCGTCCGGGGCGAAAGGACAAGACTCGAGGGTCCCGCCGGGAACCAAGCGAGACACCAGCCATTTGCGGGCGCCTATCATGACAAGGGGGACGGCCTCGAGCGCAGGTCGATCTTTCAACGTGATCTCGAGCCATGCCGTGTTGCGGGTCCGGATCTGGCCTGGTTCCACGGCGTGAATTGTCACACGCCCAAGGCGCCATTCGCCGTGACCGTCGATGTCGAACGCGTGCGGCCCTGCCTGTTCTGAGGCGAACACTTCCGGCAAGACTAGCGTCAGGACGCCATGCACAGGGGCCGCGCCCCGGTTTCGCAAGGCAATCTCCACCTCGAAGGGGGCAAACTCAGAGATGCAAGGCGACTCCGGGTCGGGATAGGAAATGGCGACCTCGACGGGGCTGAGCGTGTGGACGACGACATTCTGCGGGCGCGCGTGGACTTTCGCAACGGCCTGGTAGTCGATGGGAACCGGTTCTGTTTGGGACGCTTGCGAGAGCTCGCTCAGCAGAACCCTGGGATGGTTCCGGGCAATTACCTGACGCCCGACGGCGATAGTCCGGTCTGTAAGCTCGTCTATGTCCGTGGGCGGCGTGAAGTGATCAATGCCGGGCGCAGGCGTCACAGCCAGTTTCCTGCCGAGCGGGGCGATCCAACGTTGCGGCAGAGCGCTTGCTCCATGGATGATGCCAAGAAGGGCGCCCAGTGTTGCCCCCGTGCAATCCGTGTCCCAGCCGCAGTTCACCGCCTTGCACAGAGCATCGCCGAAATCCTCGCCGTACAGCCAACCCACCGTCTCGAATCCCAAGTTAATGGGCGAGTACTGAGCATTCAGGTTGAACACGGCGTTCATAACGCGATCGCGCGCCTCACGCCACGACATGCCCGCCTGGTGCGCCTCTCGCGCCGTGCGAATCGCCCGGGCCGTCCGGCAATCCTCCGGGATGACAGAGAGCCCGATATCGAGCAGCCGGTCGCGGTCTGCGATGAGAAACGCGGCCGACTCGACGGCTGCATTGAACATCTCGCCGTAGACCGACTCCCCGCCGGCGTGGTCGCACACTGCGTCTGCCCAAGCATAGGCAACGGCCAGGTCCGGCATGGCCGGCGCGATGCAGGCCCAGATCTCCGAACGGATCGGACAGCCCATGCTGTGCTTGAAAGGATTGTTGTACCAGCCGGAAATCGGCGGCAACAGCCCCAGACGCAGGTTCATTTTGTGAAAACCATACTCGTCCGGGTTGTAATGAATATGGTTGAGCCAATACTCGGCCAAATCGCGGGACGTGAGGTCGATACCTCGTTCCTCGAGGGCCTTAAGCCACACGAGCTGAATATCGAGGTCGTCATTGGGACTCCCCCCCTCCGGGATTTCCTGGGTGTAGAACGAGATATCGAAAGGTTCGGGGTTTCCCCACATCTTCTCGAGGGGCGCCCCCAACGTTCCGCCGGCGTTCTTCCCCAGCCAGCATCCCATCACCTTGTCGCGATAAGTTGCTTCGTTGAGACAGACTGAAACCACTCGTGCTCTCCTCAAATAGCGATGCACTGGGCACGTGAGGCCCCGCCCCGGCCGGGCCCAGACTCATCAGAAAAGCTCTAGGCGGCATTCCATTCCTTACCACTCTACCAGGCTGCAAAGGTCACGTTCGACAGTGGCCCATGCACCTCGCGTGCTGTTCTGTCAACGGGACGCCAGGCCTGACACTAACAAATTGCCTCTGCCTCAGCCTTGGCCGCCCCACGTGGCCATGTTGAAGGCCGTCTGGCCGTATCCAGCCTTCGACGGGTCGCCCTCAGGCAGCCACCTGTCGCCGTATTTCTGGAACTCCACGTGCCCGTCCATAAAGAGCAGATTCGAGCCGCCGGGGACGTGGTTGAACCCGAGGACCTCCCGGTAGTTCGCGCCGCCCCAGTATCGTGAGGCGCCCCAGGCATCGAACATGACAAGCAACGCGCTCTGGGCCATTGCTGCGCCCGCAGGGTTGTTGATGTCCGTGATGAAGAACCGCTCGATCCCTTCCTTCAAACGCGGCACGCTGGACGGCCACGGCTGATCGCCCTCGTCCACCGGTTGACCGGCCCACCAGAACCACTTCTGAATGTCGGTCACCGTGATATCGCGGTCGGCGCCGTTGTAACGCAGCGTGTTGGCCCACGAGTTTGGGCACCCTGCATTCTGCAGGTCGGGCTGAGCGTACCATTCGGCCACGCCCAATTCCCAGAGCATCCCGCTGAGGGTCACCGCCACCAACTGCGTCTGCGTAGCCGTGCGGATAGCGTAGGGCACGTAAATGTACGAGTAGGGGTGAGAAAGCAGTGTCGCAATACAGCCCTTCGACGCAGGCAACCCTTGGGGCACGGCCTGCACGGCCCCGGCGACGTCTTCGGGCCATGTGACGTTCAGGAAGTTGGCATCGCCGTTCGCCCGGTTGTCCGAAGGACAGATCGCGATATTCGGGTCGGTCCAGTAGTCGGGGTAGATCGTATCGGCCGGCAGACCCAGCACCCAGCCCACGCCGTTCACCCTCCAATTCTGGTGCCCCGGAAAAAGCCCCCCGCGGTTCTCAGACGAGTACATCTTGAAGATGAGTCCCCACTGCTTGAGGTTGTTCGCGCATGAAGCCCTGCGCGCCGCCTCGCGCGCCCGCGAAAGGGCCGGCAGCAGGATCGACGCCAGAATGCCGATGATGGCAATCACCACCAGCAACTCGATGAGGGTGAAACCTCGACATTGTCTCTCTTTTCGCATGTTCCGTCTCCCATTGTTGTTTGCTCTTGTCATAATGACCTCGCGCCCGACAGACCGTCCGGCGCCTGGTCCGGGATACACTCCGGACCATCGTCGGCATCATTGTAGGTGCAGAAACGCATTTGCGCTTGAAAAAGGGCACAGAAGTGTTTGACTATTCTCACCAAATTTGACCGCCTAAGGCAACGCCTCGGCGCGAAGCGATGTATCCATCTCTCGACTGATCTCAAGAAGCCTGTGAAATCAGCGTGATCAGGCCCTTGGGCAGCGCACCGGATGCACTGATCCTCCCTTGGGCTTCAGGCAGCTGACAGCGCGAGTTTGGCAACGCCGACTATGCGTGAATCACCAGACCGCCGGCACAAATGGAGAAAATGCAAACACGGGCCTTCCCCCAGGTCTTGGCCTGCATCTATAGGCGTTCGTGAGACGAGAATGCGCCACGGGTCAGGGCTTTCGAGTGACGCGCTGTTCCATGCCCGGATCGGCCTGTTCCCATTCCAGAGGCTGAATAAGCACGCCGTGAAGGTCGTGAGCCCCCGGTGAAACGCTCGGTACGGTGGAGACCATTGAGCAGGCCATGTAATCCCTGCCGTTGTCGCTCGCGATCTCTGCTACATGGCCCGGCTGCTCTTCGATCAGATTAGCGATCGGGTCGCCAAAGTCAAAGGGGTCCTCCGAAATGTAGAGCTTCATCCGGCTGTAGTCTTCCCCGCTCACCCACAGGTAGTAGTAGCCGTCGTTCGGCGCCCTGCCGTCGCCCTTCCCGTCGCGCCCCTGTCCAAAAGTGCCGATGCAGTGCCATCGGTCGAGCTTGTCCTTGATCAGGCAGAAGTCGCTGTAAATAGCGTTCCCATCGCCCACCAAGCGCAAGGCCTCGGTCCAGGGCTTTTGCGCGCACGGGATCCTGATCTATTGGCGAGCGGGCCGTTCCCAGATCGAGCCCATTTGCCAAACGTCAATGGAGCGGATGCGTGCGGTCCCGCCTTCGCTGAACAGCCGCATCGCCTGGTGCTGAATGTTGTAGAAAGGCCGGACCGTCCCGCACTCGCGGCGGTTGACGAAGACCTCGAACAGGCTCCTGTCGACGAAGGCATGGAGTCGCAGCACCTCCTCGTCCTCTAAGAGAGCAAACTCGGCGCTGTGTCCGTCCAGAAACAGTTTGCCGTTAGCTGCGTCGTAGCCGACCCGCGTTCTGACCGCGAAATCACTCGAACCTCGCACATCGAGCCCGACCAGGCTCGCGTCGCCAACCTCGATCAAGGCGATGATCTCACAGGAGCCGCTCTCGATGCCGATGCGATACGCTCCAGCAAATGCTTCATTCTTTGCACCCCAGTGCGTCCGTCGCAGTTGCTGCAGTTCGACCGGCGGTTCCTGGCCCAACCGGCCGTCCGCACGGAGCGTCAATACGCGGGGCAAGGACAGGTTTGTGGTCCAGTGGTGGTCCGGCGCGCCGCCGCCCATGTTCATTGCCCACAACAACCACCGGCCGTCGGGCGTTCTGAGGCAGTTGCTCGCATAGAAATGGTTGGGGCCGCCGATGTCCAGATCCTTCCATTCACCGGGGAAGAACAAGCAGTCGCCGCCATAGGGGCCGACGGCATACGACACAGGTCCTCGGGGCGCGTGGTCGGTATTCTGCAGATTGTCGAAAAGGGGCGACACGATGAGCACGCCTTTGTCGCCAAATCGCAGGAAGTTGGGGCATTCCCAAGCGACGCAGTGTTCGCCCATACCAGCGGCCAAGGGGCCGGCGTATTCCCAGTCGGACAGATTCTGCGACGTGAAGCAGCCGACCATGCCGCCGACACCACGAACAGCCCCGCAGACGATCATGCGCCAAGTTGAATCTTCGCGCCAGACAAAGGGATCGCGGAATCCCCCTTTGGCGTAATTCTCGATATCCGGCTCGTAAAGGATCGGATTGTTCTCGTCTTTAAGCCACCAGCGCAGATTGGAATCCTGGCTGCGAGCGATGCATATCGTCTGAGGTTCGGCAGCGGTGTAGAGGATCGTGGGCGCGCCGTCATCGTCCAGCACCGCGCAGCCTGATGCGCAGAACTGCGGGTCGTATGAACCCCGTTCCGGCATGAGGGCGATCGGCTCCTGCTTCCAGTAGACCAAGTCCCGGCTCGATGCATGTCCCCAACCTATGCCGGGGTGACCAGGCTCGCCTTCTTCCCATTCCTCCGCCGGCTTGCCCCACTCGAACTCAGGGGCGTGCTGAAAGAACATGTGGTATGTGCCGTTGACGAAGATCGGGCCGTTGGGATCTCCGCAGGCGCCCGCTGCGGGCATGATGTGATAGATCGGCCTGAGAGGGTCGCAGTCGACCGATGCCTTCTTCGCGGCGACGCGCATGTTGGCGCGGGTCAGCCTGTCCAAGTGGTTCACGTTTAACTCGATGTGCATTTCTATTTCCCCGGAAGCTGCTGCAGGAACTGCCAGTTCAACCAGGATCATGACAGAAACACTGCACGCCGTCATATCGAGTCTCCTTGGTCACGGTCCGCCTCCGACCCATGCAAGAGCATACCCTAGACGTGCCAGCCGGGGCACGGCGTTTCGTCAGAGCCGTCGCAACGTTGCTGCAAAGGGCCCCGGAAGTGGCCTTCGAGAGACCGGATGTTGCATACTGAAGGGAGCGCAATGAAGGCTCAGGGACCTATGGATTTCACTCGTGCGTTGAGCGGACGCATCCCCGAGGACAGCGATCTCCGGCCCGGAGGCGTTCTCAAGCTGGCCTACAGCGACGTGTGCCGGTATTCGTCTTTTCTGTTTCACATCGAGTTCAGCGTTTTCCCCGATCATGCCTGCGAGCTGCATACCCATGCCTTTGCCGAACTGGTTATCGTGCGCCACGGCCGGGGGCGCCACTTGATCGGCAACAGCCGCTACCCCCTCGAGGCGGGAGACGTCTTCGTCGTGCGGCCGGGAGACGTGCACGGCTACGAGAATATGGAGGGCCTCGACCTCATCAACATCATTTTCAATCCGGACGAGTTTCTGGCGCCGAACCGGGATCTGCACCACATCCCGGGTTTCCACGTTTTGTTCCATCTGGAACCGCTTTACAGGCAGGCGCACAGCTTCAGCAGCCGGCTGCGGATCGGCGCGGATGCGATGCGCCAACTCAACGACCTCGTCGAGCCCATGGAGAGGGAATACGTCCGAGGAAGCCCCGGCTTCGAGTGCATCATTCACGCGTACTTCACGCTGATTGCGGCATTGCTCGCACGGATTTATACAGACCAGCAGAGCGCCTCCGCGCAGGAGCTGTTGCGCATATCCCGCGTTCAGAGCTACCTCCAGAGCCACTACGACGAGCAGATCGACCTCGACCAGTTGGCGGAAATGGCGAGCATGTCCAAGAATACGCTGTTGCGCGCGTTCCACCGGTGTTACGCGACCTCGCCCATGAAGTACCTGAACCAGCTCCGGCTGTCGCAGGCGTGCCGGCTCCTTGCAGAAGCGCGCCTGTCCGTCACGGAAATAGCACACGCGGTGGGCTTTAACGATCACAGCCATTTCACGCGCGCGTTCCGTCAGACCTTCGACAAGAGCCCCACCGACTACCGCAAGACCTTCAGCTTCACAAGCTGACAGACGTTTTTCGAGAAGAAACGGGCATCACCCGGGCATCGCCTGACAGGATCATCTCAAGAATGAAGAAGCGGCGCGGCATTTGCGAAGTTGGCGCTGTGCTGCTATGTTTGAACTTAATCGCCGGTGTTTTGCCAGGCTTACTGCGTCTTTGATCCGTTTAGAGAAGGAACTTCGCGACCCATGCACAAAGCGATGCGCCGCTCGGAAGGCTTCACCCTGATCGAGCTGCTTGTGGTGATTGCCATCCTGGGCGTCCTTGCCGCGCTGCTGCTCCCGGCGCTGTCGCGCGCGCGAGAAGCGGCCCGACGGGCTGCCTGCGCCAGTAACCTCAAACAGCTAGGCGCGAGCCTGTTTATGTACGCCGCGGAACACGGAGGACGGTTTCCCTACCGTCAAGTGCTGAATATCTATGGCCACTTGAGCACCGAGATGATGTTCAATGGGCGTGCCATGATCCCCGATTATGTCCCGGACTACCACATGGTCTGGTGTCCAAGTTGGAGCGCGCCGCCCGACATCGTTCAGCGCTACGATGGCATGAAAGGCAACAATAACGGGGTCGTGGAACCCGAGGAGGTCGGCCAAGAGCCTTATCATTACACGGGCTGGCTCTTGCTGGACGACGTCAACATCCTGGGGCCGCTCCTCGGGGTGGCGGGCACGGAGATCAACGGCCGCCATGCCGAGTGGGAGTTCCGCTTCACGCCGTGGGGCGAGTTGGCCATGGCGAATCTGGCGACGCACGGCGCTGTAAACGACCGCGATTTCCACGTCTCCGCAACGTTTGCCGGGACGCAGGTTGGCGGCGGCAACGTCCTCTATCGTCTGCGCGACGGCATCGAGCGCTTTCTGATCACCGACATCAACAATCCTGCGAACGCGCAAATCGCGTCCAGCAGGATCCCGCTCATGTGGGACCATGTATCAACGAAAGTCGAGGACTTCTCTCACGTCCCGGCGGGGGGCAATATCCTATACCTGGACGGGCATGTGGAGTTCCTTCACTATCCAGCAGAACGCTTTCCGATGACATTCGACAGCGCACGGACCCTTGGACGCTACGGCAAACCTTTTGACGGGATGTGAGTTGCCCGGCGCGAGGTTGGGGCGACCCGATCCGGGCCCCAGGAACCGCGGATGAACGCTTCGCAATCCCGGTCACCACGATTGTGGCAGGCATCATAATGCGGCATGTTGGGTGCAGGTGGAAATCATGAGCCAGGGAACGCTCTACGCAGGGACCAGCGGATGGAACTATCCCCATTGGGCGAAGGGCCGTTTCTATCCCAGCGGCATGAAGCAGGGCAATTGGCTCCCCTTCTACGCCGGGCATTTCCCAACAGTCGAAGTCAATATGACTTTCTATCGCCTGCCCGCCGTTAAGCTCACGCAACGCTGGCACGACATTGCGCCCGAGACGTTTCTGTTCACCATCAAGCTCTGGCGGCGCATCACCCATTTGAAGCGCCTTGCCGATTGCGACGTCGAGCTGCGCCAGGTCGTCGAGGCCGTCGCCCCGCTGCGTACGAAACGCGGCCCGCTCCTCGTTCAGTTGCCGCCTTCGATGCGCAAAGACCCGGTTCTGCTCGACCAGTTCCTCGCCAAGACGAGCTGGCTCGTCAGGGACCGCCCGTGGCGCGTGGCCGTGGAGTTCCGCAACGCCGAATGGCTTTGTGAAACTGTTCGAGAGGTGCTCGACCAGCACGGAGCGGCCCTGTGCCTGGCCGATATGCCGCGCTGTCCCGTCAACGAACCCAATGCCGCACCTTTTGTATATATACGGCGCCACGGCCCAGGCGGACGGTATCGCGGCTGCTATGCAGCGGAACACATTACGTCCGACGCCGCACGCATCCAACAGTGGCTTGACCAGGGACGCGACGTCTACATCTACTACAACAACGATATCGAGGGCCATGCCGTCGACAATGCGCAGCAGCTCGTCGAGGCTGTTTGCGGCCCGAAACGACCGCATTGACGTCGCTGACAAAAGAGGCGCCGCGTATCTTGTTCAACTGCGAACGGCCGGAAAGCGGCTTCCGATAAGGCATGCCGCCTTCGAGCACGCGGGAGCGGCTTAGACAAAAACAATGCAGATCAGTTGCCTCGGGCCGCATGCATAGAGCCTGATCAGGGCGGGAAAGCTGCCTCGGCGGCTGGTTGGGCAAAGGCCTTACACGGCCGCGCCTTTACGGCGTTCATGGGCCTTGGTTTGGATCCAAGCAAACAACTCGGTAACGCCCTCGCCGGTTTCTGCGGAGGTTCTGAAGACGGGCATGCCCGCAACGACAGCCCTCACCCCCTGTTCGATACGGTCCACGTCGCAGTGAACGTAGGGCAGCAGATCGGTTTTTGTGATCACCAATGCCGACGACACCTTCATCGCCTTGGGGTATTTGGCGGGTTTGTCGTCGCCCTCGGTTACGGACACGACCGCGACCTTCATGTCTTCTCCGATGTCGAAGCCGGCTGGGCAGACTAAGTTGCCCACGTTCTCAATAAACAGCAGGTCGACGTCATCGAGCGGGAACTCGGTCAGAGCGTCGCGGACCACGCCGGCATCCAGATGGCACGCGCCGACGGTGTTGATCTGATAGGCGCGCAAGCCGGCTTTCTCGATGCGGCGCTTGTCGTTGTCGGTCGCCAGATCGCCCTCGATAACCGCCGCCCTGCCCTTTACATGGGGAGCAAGAGCCTCGAGCAACGTAGTCTTCCCGGAGCCGGGAGAACCAATGAGGTTCAGGACAAAGACCCCGTGGTCGCGGAAAAACCCGCGCAGTTCGCTCGCAATCTCATGTCCTTTTGCCTGAACTTTCTGTTCAAGCCGTATCTTTCTGGTCATCCAGCTCAATCTCCTCGATTATCAGCTCCGTGCCTGCCACAAGAAGGGCCGGCTCGCCGCAGATAGGGCATTTGGACTCCAACACGGACTGTACCGGAACACGGCCGCATTTGGGGCATTCGACCTCCGGCTCGAATTCGTCCATCTCAATGATGGCATTCTCCATCACCGTGCCTACGGCGATGCTTTCCAGGCAGAACCGGAGGCTGGACGGCTCGAGTGCAAGGAGTTCGCCGGCCCGAAGCTTCACACGGAGCACCTTGGACCCAGGATAAGCGGCAGCTTCCCGTTCCACGGATTCCAGGACCTGTTGAGCGAAGGAGAATTCATGCATGACACAGAAAAGATACCCGAAAAAGCCCCCATATCGCAACCGGGCCGGCGCAGCAGGGCCCAAAACACCTCGACTGCGGACGGCCCCCGGACCAGTCCTTTTGAAGCTCGAAATCAGGGCGTCCGCCATTCACCCTGGCAGCAACCAAAAAGGTCGTCGGCAGACGGAGGTCCCCAAGTGCCGCAACGATAGAGATCGGGCATGGGATCCTCGCCCCAGTGTTCCATGACTTCCGTAATAATGCGCCACGCGCTTTCTATCTCGTCGGCACGCATAAAAAGCATCGAGTCGCCGCGGAGAGCATCCAGCAGAAGCCGCTCGTAGGCGTCTGGGATGGACCCGGCAAAAGCCTGGCCGTAGTTGAAATCCATGCCGACGGTGCGTAGAGCGTACTCCATACCCGGCGGTTTGGCGTTGAAGTCCAACCCGATGGCTTCATCCGGCTGGATGCGGAACACAAGCCTGTTGGGTCCGGGCAGCTCTACCCCCAAAGACCGGAAGTAGTGGGTAGGAGGGTGCTTAAACTGAATGGCGACTTCGGTTACGCGCTTTTTCAAGCGCTTGCCTGTCCGAATAAGGAAAGGCACTTGAGACCAGCGCCAGTTGTCAACGTAAAGCCGCAAGGCGACATAGGTCTCTGTATTCGAGTTTGGATCTACGCCTTCCTCAGACAAGTACCCGTCCATATCGTTGCCTCTGCTGTACTGGCCGCGGACGACCCAGGTTCCCAGCGGGTCTTTGAGGGGAAGCGTTACCGCGTCCAACACCTTACGCTTCTCGTCGCGGATCTCTCTGCCGCCGAAGATTGAGGGCGGTTCCATAGCCACTAAGGACAGCAGTTGAAGTCCGTGGTTTTGGACCACGTCGCGCAGCGCGCCGACATGGTCGTAAAATCCGCCTCTGCGCCCCTCCATGCCCGCTGATTCGGCGACAGTGATCTGAACGTGATCAACGTAGTGCTGGTTGAAGAGAGGCTCGAATATGCAGTTCCCGAAGCGGAATGCGAAAATGTTCTGCACCGTTTCCTTGCCCAGATAGTGGTCGATGCGAAACGTCTGCTCCTCGGCGAGAACCTCGAGGATGTCAGCATTAAGGGCCTGGGCGGATTCGAGATCGCTGCCGAAGGGTTTCTCGATCACGACGCGAGTTTTCACATCGTCGCTGGGATTGCGGATGAGCCCTGCCTGGCCCAGTTTGTGGATGAGCGGGGAGAAGAACTCGGGCGGCGTGGCGAGATAATACAGGCGGTGGTGCGCGAGGTTTCTCTCCGCTTCGATATCGTCGAGGTGCTCGCCCAACCCGCCGAGGTCGTCATTTTCGTTGAAATTGAACCGGTGGTAGCAAAGATTCGCCACGAAGGGGTCGCAGTTCTCACCGAGGCCGGCGCCGGTTCGCGAGTACTCCTTAAGGGCTTCACACATATCCGCGCGCCATTCGCTGTCCGACTTGTCCTTTCGAGCTACGCCTACCACGGCGATTTCATGAGGGAGAAAACCGCCGTTCCAAAGATTGTAAATAGCTGGAAGGACCTTGCGCGCGGTCAGATCGCCCGTTGTACCGAATATGACGATCGTGGACATCGCCTTCGGGGGGATCGTAAACCGTGACGTGTCAGGGGAAGGCGTCTCACCCCGGAAGGCAATCGCGGGGGCCTCAGCCACAGGCGTTCCTTTCAAAAACGTAGAAACAGTGTTTTCGGGATCCAGCTTTGCTGTCAACGGTCACTAACTGCCGCGCTGGGTCTTCAGGACATGCCCGAATTGGCGGATACGCGTATCAAAAAACGTCATCAACTTGCCATGCAGTTCTTTGTTTGCCGCAGCCACCAATGAATGCTGGTTGGAAACCGAGGTGTCCAGAAGCAACACATCATCGAGGGTGTTGCCGTAGGCATCGGTCACAATGCAACCTGCCTCTTGAGCAATAAGCAAGGCCGCTGCAAGGTCATAGGGACACATGCCCAGGATAGCGCCTCTTCCCGCGTTAACAAAATGGTCTTCAACAAGGTCAGGTACATCGCGCAAAAAACGGTTGGCAAAATCGACATAGGCGTCGAGCTGGTTCGTAAGAAGCCGGGTCAAACTGAAGGAGGTGCTGTTGCATGTAAAGAACCCGCCTTTGAGGCTCGTCAAGTCGATAAGCTTGGCCGCTGTAGGGAAGACGAGCTCCGCGGGACGCGCCGGCACGCTCATTGCCCAGGATAGGAGCTCCAGATTGGTGTTCGTGGAGAGCCGCGGCCGCTTGGGGCGGTTGTCCACGTAAATCCGGGCGCCCCTGCCGCGCTCGGCATAGAAAGTCCGTTCCCCCACAATTTCCATAACGCATGCCTTCTCGACATCTGCCATCCGGGGCCGTTCTATCACGCTGGTGCTTGCCACGGATACAACGCACGCTTCGAAGCCGCTTTTTGCCGCACGGCTGCCGTCAATGGGATCGATGACAAGAAGAGTGGTAGGAGGCTTGCTCGTAAACGTCGTATACCCGGCATCCTCGGAGTAGTAAGCCACCGGCAATTGGGCGTTCTTGAGAAAGGAAAGGAGCGCTTTCTCCGCTGTTTTGTCCAATTGAAACGTCGCGTCGCCGCTGGCGGCTGTTCCAACGACCTCGCGGCCTTTCATAGACCGGATCGCAGGGGCCACGGCGTCACGAATATGAGCCGCCACGTCGATGAGAAACCGTTTGTCGACATGTGCATACCGGCTCTTCGAGACAGCTCGGACCTTCTTTGAAACGCCGGCCCCCTGCCGGGACCGCTTCTCTCTATCCGTGCCGCCGCCTGTTTCGGCTGCCGTCGCCTCTTTCTCCCTACCCTTTGGAGTTTTCATCTTCCTCTCAGTTGCCGTCATGCTCCCTATCCTGGCGAGGAACGCGTCCCGGTCCCCTTTGCAGCGCCAACAATTCAGTCTATCTGGACGGACGGCGGCGCGACGTAGTCGGCAAATCGCTCCGCCACCTTGCCCTTCCGCGCGTCGCCGGGATGAATATAGACGCGGTAACGCCACGTGTTGCGGCTTCCCTCGTCAAAGGTCATATCCCCTTTAACCTTCGCTTCAGGCCGGTAATGACGCCAGGCAAAGCAGTTTGCGGTCATGAGACCGTAGTCCCGGACGTGCCACTCCGTCGGATAACGGGGGTTGTTTTCATGGTCAAAGACGGCAATGCCGACGTGTTTGCCGTCTACGACTCCGCTGTAATCGCACCAAGGCGATTTCCTGCCCCAGGTTTCTGCTTCATTGATCCCCCCGTAGGCATTCTCGATGCGTCCGCCGCGAGACACATCCATCTCCGATGCAACACGCACAGAAAGCAGACCGCCCTCCTTGGTGTCCCGAAACACAACGCGACCCTCGGTCATCCGAAATGTAACGGTTACATCCAAGAGGCGGACGCCGCCGGGCAAGGCGTAAAAGCGCAGGTCTCGGATCTCCTCGAACTGTTTTCGCTTGGCATTGGTGCACCAATTATTCCGCGCTGTGAGTTGACCAAAAACTGGGCCGGAAACCTTTTTCTGGAACGCCCGATGCAGTTGCCACCCGTGACCTGGCTCTTCACTCCAATTGTCTACGCGATTACACTCGCCATAGGCCGTCCACAACGACTTGTGATGCGGATGATCGGTTGTCTCCCCGGGAACGTCTTCCGCTACTGGCCAGCTTCGCGTCACCCTGACGCCCGAGGGACCCACAATGGGGTGCAGAAAAGGCCTCACCCACTGGGGGTCGTAATGATAGGAGGTAAAGAGCTTGCCCATAATAAACACATCTACGCGAGTAGGATCGGTCTTATCCTCGAGGACCACCCGGGGCGGCGGCGCCTCCTCCGTCGAAGGAATCGCAGTGATACGCCATGTTGAACCGGCCTTCAGGTTGCCGGCAATCCAGGCAACCGTCGCTTTCTTGCCAACCCTTGTCACTTGACAAGCAACGGGGGCGCCCGTTTTGCTGTCGTGCAGGGAGAAACCCGCGCCGTTGGCGGCGTCCAGCGGCAGCTCGACCTGGACGGGACACATGAGGCGATCGTGTGGCCCTGCCGACACAGTAAGCATGAAACTCTTCGCCACAGTATGGTCTCCTTCCGTTCGCCCCGCATGGCGCTCGATACGATTGTAATACGATTTTAGCAGTTTTGACGGAACATGTCCAGAATCGTTCGATCAGGTTTACGGGAGGGCAAGCGCTGTACGTCTGGCAAAGATCCCCCGCCGGGAACTCGCCGAGCGGCCTACGTCAGGAAAGGGCGCCCGCAGCAACAGCGCTCAGCAAACCCCGGCTTCGATCGATGTGACTGCGGATCTCTTCGATCATCGGATGGTCGATCCGGAGCGCATCCCGGGACGCAGGACTAACTTCCGCCTTGTGATTGATGCTCGATGCCTGAATCCCCAGACTGTTGCAGACCTCGTCGGCAACATGGGTCGCATGAACCATCGCATGGGCGCAATCAGCCTCTTCGGGTGCATGGTGATGGGCGATACAGGCAATCAAAGCAGAAGGCAGCTTCCACTTTTCGGCAACGTGTGCGCCAATCTCGCAGTGGCTCATGCCCATGACTTCCCGTTCGGCTTGCCAAACCGGCAAAGACGTTTCAGAGGCCAGCCTGTAAACCGGCTCGACGGCCTCCGGAAAGTATTGGAATACAATGGCCTTCCCGATGTCGTGGAGCAGAGCCGCCACATGGGCGCCCCGAATCTCGGGTTGCGATAAGATGAAGTACCGCTCGATGACATGGGCCGCGACCGAACACGCCAAGCTGTGGCGCCAGAGCATGCGCAGCATCTGCATGTGCTCTTTGCTTGTTCCAAAAACATTAATGACCGAAATGGCTAACGCGATGCGTTCCACCTCGGTAAAACCCAGCATGACCACCGCATCGGTCACAGTCATAATACGGCGAGCCAAGCCATAGTAGCCCGAGTTCACGGAGCGCAAGACCTTCATCGTAAGGGCTGGGTCCCGAGAGATTTCAGCAGCGAGCTCCAGGGCTGTGGATGCTTCGTCCTCGACTATCGTAAGAACGCGAACAAGACTCGAGGGAAGGGCAGCTAACTCGGCAATGTCGTTGAGCCGACCTTGCAGGTTTAGAACAGGCCCGCCTGCCATCTCCGCACCTCCCCTCCCCACCCCCGGTCGCTACCACCCGCGCTGACAAGCAACCCTACCTAGTCCATCGATAAAGTATACGCCATTGCCCCGGGAAGAATCCAGCAAATGGCAGGTTCTGTTACAAGCTCATCGCCATTCATGGGCGGAAACAGCCCAAGAAACCAGCCCTGCCCGACGCTGTGAAACTGGACCAAACATAGAAAAAACAGCGGGGGAAGACGAACCCTCGCCTCGCCCCCGCATGCTTCTCCATCACTTCTCTTCCCTGAGGATCTTTTCGACTTGAGGCGCCGAGATGTGCTCCAGGGGAGGCATTGCACCAATAAGTGGTTTTGCGTACCTTATGAAGGCATCCGTGACGCCGTTCCCGTCCTCGTTTATGAAGGCGTCAGGCATGCTTGTCGACTCGCGAGCCACGTCTTTCAAATCCGCGAGGAAGTATTCCACCGCATAGTCTCCGACCCTGCGAATAGCAACGGACCCGTCCTGGTTGTGCCAGATGGCATATTGCGCAGCTTTCTCGCCGACCTCGCGCGCCTCGAACTGGTCCACTTCGCTGACGCATCCCAGAAAACTGCGCTGGAGGTAGCCGAGGGTGTCGGCGCGGATGCGCTTGATGTCGGTCGTACTCTTGACCCAATAGCTCAGCAGATCGCCCAGAGCGCCCGTACCTGAGAGCTGGACATTCCCATGGCCGTCTTTCTCCCCGCCCGTGAACTGCGTTGCAATAGCTTGCCCGTCTGGTCCGGAAACCCCTTCAGACACGGCGACAATGCAGCGTCCGTATTTATCGAAGACTGCTTTTACGTCGCTGAGGAACTTCTCCTTGGTCAAGGGCCGTTCCGGCACGTAGACAAGGTGCGGACCGTCGTCGGGATACTTCCGGGCCAAGGCAGAAGCGGCCGTCAAAAACCCGGCGTGACGTCCCATGACAACGGCGATATAAACGCCGGGGATGGCGCGGTTGTCAAGGTTGACGCCTGCAAAAGCCTGTGCGACGAACTTAGCTGCGGAACCATACCCCGGACAGTGGTCGGTGACTTTGAGGTCGTTGTCGATCGTCTTAGGGATGTGGATCACGCGCATTTCGTAGCCCGCTTTATTGGACTCTTCATTCACGATGCGGCAGGTGTCCGCGCTGTCGTTGCCGCCGATGTAGAAGAAATAGCGGATGCCGTGAGCCTGGCATACTCTGAAAATCTCTTGGCAATAGGGAACGTCTGGTTTGTCCCGCGTCGAGCATAGGGCCGACGAAGGGGTGCAGGCAACCGTCTCGAGGTTATGGGTAGTGGCCTCTGTCAGATCGTAAAACGCCTCTTCCACGATGCCTCGAACGCCGTGGATGGCCCCATAGACTCGGTCGACCTGCGGGAATTTACGCGATTCGAGGACCGCGCCGACCATGCTCTGGTTGATCACGGCGGTTGGGCCTCCGCCTTGGGCCACCAGCACCTTGCCCTGCAAGATAGACATTTCAGGTCTCCTTCATAGACACAGATCTACGCCAAAACACCAATCCCTCGGAATGGGAAGCAGAAGGACGATTCTTGCACACGCCGAGGCACGGCATCAAATCAGGTGTCCAGCGCGCACGTGCCGTCTACGCCTCTCCGCTCAACCGTCGGGAGACGCCACCTATGGGACAGCCTCACCCGACGTCAACCTAATCTCGTCGATCTCGACCTGAGCATCGGCAACGCTGCATGGGTCGAAGCGCAGCCGTGTAATGACGCCCCGCCAGCGGGGGTGCTGGCTAAGGTCGACTTCATGCGTCCGCATTACCCCGTCAGTTCGCACTGGGAACTTGACGCTGGTCGCTTCGGTCATCGCCTGGCCGTCAAAAGACCAGAACATCTGCGCTGCTGATTCAAGGGGTTCCGAGGCCGTCAGACGCATTTTGATCTGGAGATGTGCGGCCTTTCTTGCATCAAGATGCCCTGTCTCGACAACCAGTGCAGCATCGTCTGACAGCGTACGCATCGTGAGCAAGCTATTGCTACAGGTCAATTCACCCAGGTTCATCATAGGCGCCCAGCCGCCCGGACTGTGCTCGAAAGTCCATATGGGCTCGACTTCAACGGAAGGAAGATCATAGCCTCCGAGGCCTACGTCGCTTGGCGCTATGTTGAGAGGCCAGGCGTTCGGTTCGCCCTTGGCAAAAACAGCCCGGACCTGCTCGAGCATCCCGAATCCGAACTCAGTACAGGGCTCGATGTAGCTTCCTTCGCCCCACTCGTTCATCGGCCCGAGAACAACACGGGGCAGGCCCTCCTGCCGGCAGAAGGCCGAGGCCGATTCGAGAAGGTCGCGGAACAGCGAAACCGTCCGGCCTGCAATCACTTGCCCGCGTTGCCCGTGCCAAGGCCGGTCGTCCCAGCCAGTGTCAACGAGAGGATAGTAGACAAGCGGCTCCGCGTCGCGGGCCTTGGTTCGCCACGCCTCGGGTGCGGAGGCCGCAACATCCTTGAATTGGGCGAGCCGAGGGACTGGCGACATCTCGAAAGCGGCGCCCCACTCGTGATAGGAGGTAGCCGCCATAAAACCTTCCTCGGCGAGCTGCCGTGCGATGCTTTCAGTAAACTGATGGGCCATGGCGACGAAGGCGATCCCGTCATGCCCGGCGTCTCGAGCCATGCGCTGCGATTCGGCCAAGGCCTCATGCACGGCGTCTGAGCCTCCAAGGTCGTTGCGGAGACCGTCGGGACTCCAGAGGAAGACGGCCGGCTTGCCGTCAATCTGGTAGTACGCCGGGAGATTGAAATAGTGGTCAATCCAATGACGGGTAACAGTACGCCAATCCTCTCGGCTATGGGTGCCGGGCGGGTTATGGTTGGCCCACATGATGGCCACATCGAGCAAGTCCCGATAGCGTGCTTTTCGATATGCGTCGAACCAGTGGTTCAGAATTTGCTGGCCTTGTACCCAATACCAATCGACCAAAAAGCAGGAGATGCCGTTCTCGCGAGCCCACTTGATCTGCCAGTCCACACACTCTGGATTTGCTTCGTCGTAATAGCCGAGAAGCGGCTTGCGGACGGGCGCGATATTACGGATAGGCTCCCACTTGGCGGGAGTGTTCCAGCCCGGAAAGTAGAAGGCGCACACGTCGATATCGGTTTCAACAGGCATGGGCGCCGGCACGTAATCGGCCGCCGGCCCGGTATAGGGAGGAAGGAATCGCAGTTCTGCGTACCCCGACTGGTCGAGAACCGCCCCTGTGAGCCGCAGCGTCCATTCCCCTGGCCTCGACGCAACAACATGCCACCGCATCGAGATGCGGTCGCCGCCGGGCAATGCGGGAGTCGCCTGCTCGGGTCCGCCCTCCGCTACGGTCACGCCCTCAGGCGTTTCGAGCCGGATGCTCGAAGGAGGCGCCGTCTCGCCGCCCCGGTTGCATAGGCGCACCAAGACGGGACACGGCCGCTCCGCCCGGTTGACGGCGTCTTCGAAACCGAAGTAGTCGACCTCAACCTCCGGAGGGCCCGAAGGGGCCGCACCCAGTTTTGCCGAGTCTAAGGCAGCCCCGTCGGGAATGCGCAAGCCGAAGGCCGCGATCTCGCCTTGCCATGCGGGAAGGCCCTGAAGCTCGACGTTGTAGGTATGGTACTGGCCGTCGCCGTCGACAGGAAAGTCCTCGCTCTCGAGCCCGTTGGCGCCGGTCTGCGCCCAGAGGACCGCCATACGCACCTCTGTGTCCGACTTGGCCCGTACCGTTGCCCATGCAAGGCCGCTGCTGTCGAACGGCTTAACCGGCGCGAAGTGCTCGCTCGCCGCCGGATGGACTTGCCACGGGCCGGCATCGCCCGCGAGCTTCCATCCTGCTTCGGGAACGCCCATCTGCGTCTCGGGCCGCTCCTGGATGCGAATTGCGTCAATCGCAAAGGCGGCGTCGTAATAGACGTCGAACCGGAGGGTATGAATGCTTCCTTCCGCATGCCAGAAGGGCCACAGGACAATGTCCTCCCACTCGCCCGTTCCCTTGACCTGAAACGACGTCTTCTTCTGCTCCGAAAGCCCGTCGTAGGGTCCTTCATGCGACCCGGTCCAGAAAAGGTCGCATCGCCCCGCTTTATCGGCTTTCATGCGAATGACGATGTACTGGCGCGGATTCGTGGGGATTGCGAGCCCACTGCATGTGAAGAAAGGGTCTGAGTCCGTTGCGCGGGCGTGCAGCGTCCCGTCAATTGCCTTCACCTCAGAGAGATGATGGTTGGCTTGCCATGCGGCGACGTCCTCGGGTGCGTCAAACTCCCACCCCGGCGACGCCATTGAAGCAAGAATGAAGATATGCAGCGCAGACTGCACGAGAACGACACACATGGTTGACACTCCCTAGATTCGGTGGTTTCTTTTGCGGTTTCAACCTTCCTTTGTATCAGTTCCGGGCATGAAACCCCAAATACGTCGGCTCTGCTCGAGTGCTGGCAGGCGTCGGCCAGGTCGGTTTGTTGCGGACGTTATTTCTTCGCCTTGCCCACCTTGACCTCGCGGCCGGTCCGGCTGGATTCGAAAATGGCGCAAGCAATCTCGACGCTGTGTCTGGCGCTGTCGATGGAGATGGCCGGTTGCCGGTTGTAGCGGATAGCCCTGACCATGTCCTCGATGATGAGGGTATGTCCGTCCGTGCTGACGGCCATTGGGTCGTTGCCCACATCACTGGGGGCTGCCGAGCCGCCAAAAAGCCGCATCATGCGCTCGCGCTCCTTGGGCGTGTCCATGTCATAGAACTCGAGGCGGTCAGCCACCTTCGAGAAGGAACCTTTTGTGCCGAACATATAGACCCGCTGAGGCTTGTCAGGCACTGCGCATGTGGTGGTCATGAGCGTGCCGAGGGCCCCGTTGGCGAACCTCAGGAGGGCCACAGTCTGGTCTTCCGCCTCGATCTTGTGATTGAACACGCCATAGAAACCGCAGACGCTGGCCACGGGTCCGGCCAACCATTGGATCAGATCGACGGTATGAATGCCCTGGTTCATGAGACTCCCGCCCCCATCCAGTTTCCAGGTGCCCTTCCAGGCGCCATGCAGTCCCTCGTAGTACGACTGGGCGCGATACCATGGCAGATACGCATGGACCCCGATAAGCCGGCCCATTTTGCCCTTGTCGATGGCCCTCTTGATAAGGATGTTGCTGTTTTCAAAACGGGACTGAAAGATGCAGCCGCATTTCATGCCGGTCCTGGCGACCCACGTCTGCAACTTGTCGATACGCGCGGGGGCAACGTCGACGGGTTTCTCGACAATAATGTGCTTGCCGGCTTTGACGGCATCAATGCCGAAATCGGCGTGCGTGCCGCTCTCGGTGGCGATGCTGACGACGTCGATGTCTCGATCGTTGAGGAGATCGTGCCATCTCGAGTAGCCTTTGCATCCGCACGCGTGCGACCAGTGGGCGAGGCGTTCCGAGTCATGGTCGCAGACGGCCGCGAGGTTGGCCCCCTTTGCGCTCATAATCGCTTTACAGTGGTGTCCCCCCATGCCCAGGCCGACTACGGCAAAATTGTACGCTCTGGCCATGACAGCGCGAGTCCTCCCGCTGATTCCCTATGCACGTTATTCCGACGCTGCTTTGTTCTCGCGCGTACAATAGAGGAGACGCCGCGACGGTTCAAGCATGAACGGAAATGCGCAATGCCAGCCCCGGGGTCGAGGCTGGCATTGTTGCGTCAGCAGGCGATGATGCCGAACAGGTCAGCCGGCGCCGCCGAGCAAACCCATCCAATAGGCTGCTTGGGAACTGAAGTTGACCGTGCCTCCCACAAAAGTGACGGGGTCGTTCTTCATTGGGCAGTCTTCCTGGTACCGGACGAAGCGGACGTGGCCGTCCATGTAGAGCACGTTCGATCCGCCCGGGACATGATTAAAACGTCCCACGCCGCTGTTCTCGGCGCCGTAGGTCACGGTCGTGTTCCACGTGTCCCACATGACCGGCACGGTGCTCTGCGCCTTAGCGCCCGCTGCCGGGTTGTTAATGTCGGTAATGAAGAAGCGTTCGCCGCCTTCCTTAACCCGTTGGTACGTGGCGGGTAACGTAGTCACGCTGTCATCGTCCCGCCAGAAACCGTCTCCGCCGCGGATCCGCGATGCAGGAAAGCTGTCCATGCCGTGGATGTCGCCTTCCTCCCCCGTAATGTAGAAAGCGCCGAGTTGCGTCCACTGGGGGCCTCGCCGCGCCTGAATGTCGGCTTGCGTCGCGCCAGGTACGAAGTACCAGGGCACAACATAGGGGGCCTGAGCCATATTGATCATGACATCCATCACCTGCGATTGGGTCGTGGCCATATACGGTAGGTAGAAGTACGAGATCGGATGGGACAAAAGCGTGAACCGCATGAGGTTTGTTATATTGTCCTCCGGCTCGAATCGTTCCATTTGAGCCACGATGTCCTCCTCGATGTCGACGCCTGCCGCAAACCAAGCCGATGAATCGTCGCGCGTATCAGATGGACAAATCACGATGTTCGGATCGGTCCAGTAGTCAGGATACACCGCATGGGCCCCTACGCCGTTCGCCCAGAAGAGGTTGCCATTGATGCACCATTCGGTCCCGGGCGGGAAGACGCCGTTTGCCTCGTTGGCGTACATCTTCAAAATGAGCCCCCACTGCTTCAGGTTGTTGGCGCATGAGGCCCGGCGGGCTGCCTCGCGAGCCCTCGACAATGCCGGCAATAGAATCGATGCCAGGATGCCGATGATCGCGATAACAACCAGCAGTTCAATGAGCGTGAAACCCTGTCTTTTGCTTATCATCATGTATTCTCCTTTCCGAGTTGCTCCAATGCCGCACATTGCTGCAAAAACAGAAGATAAGGGGGACTGAAAACGGTCGTGCTCTTGGGGTTTCTTGCGACCTCCTTTCTTGAGCAGGTCCCTAGGCCGTCCGGGTGGGCGCCGGTTTGACAAGGGCGGCGTGGGGATGTATGCTGGTTTTCGTAAGCGCTTACGAACTCCATGATATCCGTAACCCCTTACGATGTCAACCACAAAATCCGCCCGCACATCGGGCCCTCATGAAGGAAGACTATGACGCCGCGTATGACGATCTACGAATTCGCCCAACGGATCGGCGTCTCCATCGGAACCGTCTCTCGCGCCCTCAACGGGCGCAGCGGGGTGAGCGCTCAAACACGCGACATGGTGCTGCGCCGGATGAAGGAGCTGGGGTTTCGCCCGAACCGGGCGGGGCGTGCCTTGGCGGGCGGGCCGAGCCACGAGATCAGCTTATGGGTCCCCGGTCTCTCGAACAGTTACGCTATGGCCGTCATCCAAGCGATGTGGGCGCAGACCCGCGCGGCAGGTTACGAACTGCTGATCCGGGAGAGCGTCGTTGGAGATCGCTGGGAGCGCCAGTTGGGGGAAATCATGAGAGCCAGCGAGGACGGGATGGTCGTTTTGGACGGGGCGAATTGGCTTCCTCAACTTCTCGATAAAGTAGGCCGGCTGCCGATACCTGCGGTGTCCATGGGCGTCTATTGTCCAGAGTTGCTGGACCGGGTCGTTGTCGACCTGACCGAAGGCACGTGGGCCGCTGTACGGTATCTGGCGGAAACAGGGTGCAAGCGCATTGCCTACATGGTTCCCCCTTGGCACGACCTCGAGGACAACTCGCGCAGCAGCGCCTATCGCAAGGCCGTGGCGCAACTTGGCATGCCGGAAGAGGTCGTCTCCCTTTCCGAATTCTCCCGGGAAGGGGCGGCCGCCCTGTTGAAAAGGCATATTGAGAAGTACGGCCACCCCGACGGACTTTTCTGTTTCAACGATGATTGCGCGTTGGGCGCCTATCGCGCCCTCTTGGACCTCGGCCTGCGGGTACCAGAAGACGTGTCTATCATCGGCTGCGACGGCATTCCGGACACGGAGTATCTCGAGAAACCCCTGAGCACGATCGTAATGCCCTTGAAAGAAATGTGCCGGAAAACCTGGGAACTGCTCGAACGGCGCATGAGGGCGCCGGACATTCCTCTCCAGAAGGAGCTAATCGTCCCGCGCTTGGCAATCCGCGCATCGGTCAGGGCAAGAACGGGGGCAAAGGCTGTGTACGCGCGCATGACGACACGCTGACACGCCCTCCTACCCCTACTGTGAGGGAACGGCATGGGAAACGCAGTGCTTGCGGCCGCGATGTTGTCCTCTTTTGCGGCGTTGCAGTCGGCGGCGGGGGATAGCTCCACAGAAAAGACGCGGGTGCTTGATGCAGAGAACTTCGGCCTGGCAGCCGACGGCGTGACGGATGACGGGCCGGTCATCCAGAAAATGCTCGCGGCCGCTCGATCCGCGGGCGGGCCGACGGTCCTCGAGTTTCCTCAAGACAAGACTATCTACGTGAAGACAGGCAAAGACCGTTACGTCTTCTCCATTGAAAAAGCCGCCGGCATCGCCATCGACGGAGGCGGCAGCACCTTTCTGCTGGATCCTTATCTGCGCTTCATGAGCATCACGCGCTGCCGCAACATCAAGGTCCGGCGCCTGAGCGTGGACTTCAGTCCCCTCCCATTCGTTGACGGAACAGTCGTCGGCGTCGACCCGGCTAAGCGCTGCGTTGAAGTGCGTCTTTTCCCCGACCAGGGCCCTGGACCTACCGGCGGACCTACCCATGAGGATGGCGAACAGGCGTTCTTCTCGATGCTCTGGCGGGACGGTCCGTATGGGCCGGTCAGCCGCCACTACTGGACTGAACACATCGAGCCGGCACGCGAGCCCGGGGTGCTCCGCGTGTACGCAGACGCCTCGTTTGACGAATTCGGCGATATCGAGCCCGGCGCGTGGCGGATGAGCGTGCCGGTCCCTGGTATTGCCCACCGTTTTGGCCCCGGGCCATGTTTCCGGGTCGAATACAATGATACGGCAAGCTTTGAGGACGTGCGCCTGTGGTCCGCGCCGTGGTTCGGATTCAACATCCTGGGGAATGAAGGCGAGTTGAAGTTTCGGGGCGTCGAGATCCGGCCCAAGCCGGGCTCGTCCCGGCTCATGTCGCTCTGGCGCGACGGCTTTCATGTCAAGGGCAACCGCGGCTCGTTGCTCTTCGAGGACTGCTTCGTGTCAGGCATGAACGATGACGCCTTCAACATCTCGTCCCATACGAGCCTTGTGCAAAAGGTTCTGTCGTCCACGGAGATCGAGGTGACGCAGAAGTTCCCCCTCGGCTTTATCCCGTGGCGCGAGAGCGACACATTGACAGCCGCCGACGCAGAGGCCCAGCGCTTGTTGGGCGAAGTGCGGGTCGCGAAGGTCAAGCAGGGGCCCGAACCGGCGCCGGTCCAGGGGTGGCCTGCGGCGCCTGTCACAACGCTTGAACTGAATAGACCCATCCCCGGACTGGCGCCGGGCGCCATGGTCTGGGCACGCGAGTCGAGCAACCCGAACACTACCCTGCGCCGTTGCACGATCCAGATGAGCTGCCGGCTGCAGGCCCCCGTTACACTCGACGATTGCGACGTTACCGCCTTGCTCTGGTTCTACAGCGAGGAGGTCGAGGGCCCGTTCCCCGCGCGTTCTTTGTTGAGAAATTGCGTCCTGCGAAGGGGACGCGGCAACCCGGTCTATGCGGTAATTGTGTCTGGGGGGCCCAAGCCTGGCGTTGGCGGGCCTCATGCGGCAGACCCGCCTCGCGCCATCCACGACATTGCCGTACTGAACAACGACATATGGGGCGCGTTTACAATGAACGGCATTCAAGACTGCCGGATCGAAAACAATCGCTTTCTCGAACCGGGGGCATCCATAGAGCTTAATGGCAACTTCAACCTCACAGCCACGGGAAACACGAACGCGTCAGGAGACGTCCTGGACTTGCCGTGAGAAAGACGGGCACGCGTTTTCTGCTCTATGGTTTCACACCGGTCCGGCTTCGGCACGGGCCCTCATCTATAGACTTAATGGTTTGACAGGAGAGTCTGCGATATAACATAATCGGAAGGAAGCTGTAGGGCCGTAACATTCATGGGGATGGCTCACGTACTATGTAGGAAGGCGATCCGATGAAACTGAAACTGTTTATCGCATGCGGTGCTGTGTTTACGTCCCTTATTGTGCTGACCGGCGGATGCGGCAAAGCGGTCACAGAAAAGGAGGCCGAGCAGTTGGAAAGCCAGCCGCCCGCCGTACCGCAAACGCCAGCCCCCATACAACCGGCGCCGCCCACCAAACCGGCCGCTCAGAAAGCGCCTGAACAGACACCCGCACCGCAACCCAAAGCCAAGCAGCCTGCGACGACGAAGCCTGACTACGTTATCGCGACAGACAACATTGTCAAGAACCCGAGCTTCGAGCTGCCATTGGGCGAGGGCGTGATCCCTTGGTGGCCGGTAGGGAAAACCGTCTCAGCCGGGCTCGACGACACGACAGCGTATGATGGAAAACAATCATTGCGAATAGACGTGGCAAACAAAATGAACCTTGGCATTCCCCAAGGCCCCGCCGATGTGCAGGCGGAGCGGCGTTACTTGCTGCGCGGTTTTATCAAGACGCAGAATCTGACGGGCGAAGCGCGCCTCGAGGTGCAGGACGCGCAGCAAGGCTATCAGGCGTTTGTTAAGTTTACGCCGTCTGTCACGGGAACAAGAGACTGGACGCCCGTATCCGCTCAATTCGTTGTTCCCAAAGGGACGACTTCGTTGAACGTCTTGCTCCGTCACCCTGCTGTCGAGAAAGACGAAGGCAACGAGGGCAAAGCGTGGTTTGACCGCGTCGAGCTTTTTGGACTGGGTAGACCTGTGGGACCCACTATGCTGAGGAACGGCGGATTCGAGGAAGGCGGCAACGGACTGAGCTTCTGGGCCAACCTTCCCGAGGGCGTAGCCGCGGCCAAGGCGAGCAAAGGCGCCGCCCAAGGCAAGAGCTGTCTTGAAATCACCCTGGCGCAGAACAAGTCCTTTAGTGTTGCGCAGCCGGTCGACGTCAAACAGGAGACGACCTACGCGCTGCTGGGGCAGATCAAGTGCAAGGATTTGAGGGGGACGGCCCGTCTTGAGGTACAGGATGCCAAAGGGGGGTGGCAATCGTTCGTGGCGTTTGACAAAGGCGTCAGCGGGACGCAAAACTGGACGCCGCAGTCGCTCGTCTTTGAGGTTCCCAAAGGCATCAACCAGCTGCAGGTGCTCTTGCGCGTTCTTGCTCCGGAGGAGGCCGACAACGCGGAGTGCATGGTCTGGTTCGACGATTATCAGTTGTACGAGGTGGTCCAGTAACGACGTTGAGCGATACATGAGCAGGCGGGGATGACAGCAAGGCGGCACGCGCCACGTGCCGCCTTTTTAGTAGAATGACCCGAGGCACGTGTCGGAGAGTGTAAGTGGATACTGTCGCAATCGTCATCCCTTGTCTCAACGAGGCCGACAACCTTGATGTCCTGCTCCCCCGGGTGAAACATGCCATCAGCAGTTTCGCGTCGGAGAGGGTCATTTACGTCGTGGACGGCGGCTCTACAGACGGCACCAAGGACGTTGCCCGCCGCCACGGCGCGCAGGTACTCGAGCAACGGGGGAAGGGTTACGGCGGCGCCATTCGAACGGCCTTTGAAGACGTCCATGCCGCTTATCTCATCACGCTGGACGCGGATCTCTCCCATCATCCCGCAATAGTCCGGTATCTATACGGGCAGCGGCACGAAGCGGAAATCGTTGTTGCATCGCGCTACGTAAGCCAGGGTTATGCCGACATGCCTTGGGTGCGCAAAGCACTCAGCATCGTTTTGAACTGGACGTTTCGCCGTGCGCTTTCACTGGGGGTGCGCGACCTGTCCAGCGGATACCGGCTCTACCACCGCAAAGCCGTCTCAAACCTGAACCTCGAATTCGACACTTACGCCATTCTCCAGGAGATTCTGGTAAAGGCCTACTGCGAGGGCTACCGCGTCATCGAGATCCCCTTCCACTACTTGCCGCGCCGCCACGGGGCGACGCACGCCCGGCTGTGGCGTTTCGGACGGGACTATCTGGTGGCGCTGGGCCGGATGTGGCGCCTGCGCAACAGCATCGCGAGTGCGGACTACGACATGCGCGCCTTTCGCAGCAGGATTCCTCTACAACGCTGGTGGCAGCGCCGCCGCTATCGGATTGTGCTGGGTTTTCTGGGCGACCGCGAACGCGTCCTGGACGCCGGCTGCGGATCCAGCCAAATCCTGAATGGAGCGCCCCAGATTGTGGGTTGCGACATTCAGCAGCGCAAACTCCGTTTCATGCGGCGGCAGGGGCGCTCCCTGGTAAACGCAAGCACCTTCGCCCTGCCATTCAAGGACGCCGCCTTCGAAGCGGTCCTATCCTCGCAAGTCATCGAGCACATCCCGGAGGACGATGCAGTCTTTGAGGAACTGGTCCGGTGCATCGAGCCCGGCGGCCTCCTCATCGTGGGCACGCCCGACTACGGACGTTGGCAATGGCCTCTGATCGAACGTCTGTACAAGATCGTGAAGCCCAACGGGTATGCCGATGAGCACATCAGCCACTACACCTTTGCTACCCTGACAGAGCGACTGACCGGGATGGGCCTGGCGATTGAAGACTACGCCTACATCCTTGGCGCCGAGCTTGTCATCAAAGCCCGCAAGCCGGAGACTCCGACGGCGTGAGCCGCTATGCGAGGCCCTCGAGGGCCTCGATACGGGTCAGCAGCTCGAGTATGGCGCTGGTGTTGACCTGGATCTGACGGCCGAGATCCCTGTGGCGTGTGATGCGCTCGATTGGTTCAAAGTGCTCTGTCAACCAGGTTTCCCAATCATCTGCGCCTGAGGCAAGAAACTGCTCCCGGACCTGTTGCAGCGCATATTCGCGGCCCGTTTCCTTCCCCCGGAACGACACATGCCGCCTCGTTAAAAGCAAACCGGGCATGGAATCGTGATCCACTTGCGCAAAGTCACCTTCAGCCGTCCCGGCAAGCGGGCGGATTGCGGCGAGCCGCGCCAAGGCGTCGGCGCCCACGTAAACGGGGCTGTTGTCCGCATAACTTGCCGCTGTAAGGTCGCCCTCGAAGTGGCCGTCGCCTGCGCACTGGAACGCCCCGCCAACAACAGCATCCCCGGCCGTATGCAGCCAGCCTCCCGTGACCTTTTTGAACGTGACGGCATCCAGAAGCCAGGTCCCTGCTGCATTCACGTTGAGGAACTGGAGTTGAACCGTCGCCGTGGCTTCCGCACGATAGAGTGCTTCATGGACCGTCCACTCAGCACTGGTGATCTGCTGCATTAGAACTTGCGTTGGGAAGCCGGCGCCCGAAAGCTGCACCTGCGAAAGCTTGCCTGACAATACCTTCGCGGCAAAGGCGATGCGATACCATTCGCCAGCCACCAGCGACAGGCTGCCTTGCTTGACGCCGGTAAATGAGCAGCTTACGCAGGCCGCCTTTTGCGACGAAGCACCGGCGTAAACATCCGAAGTCTCCTCGGAGGGCGTCACATAGGCTGACCCATCCAGCGACCAGTCAGGCGCCAAGCCCTCGACATAAGTCCCCTCGAAGCCGCCGTTGATCACGAGCTCGGGACCCAATAGGGTTGGGTCGTAAACATCGACGTCGCCTTCGGATTTCAAGCCTGCGACGGTGTACTCGCCGCTCGGGTCCAATTTCTCAGTGTTAACGGCGCCATCAGCGAGCTGGTTTGTGCCCACCGAGCCTTCTGCAATCCGGCCGCCAAGCACTTGGCCGGCGCTGTTGGTCAAATACTCGGCCGCCGCGCCGGTGGATACCGTACCTTTTACCACGAGGCTGCCGTCCATTGACACGTCGCCGTTCCCGGCAAGATCGACGCCTCCGTCTGCAGAATCGCCGAATCCGCCGCCGATCCGCAACTCCTCGAGATACCGCGGTTTCTCACCTATTGCCATAGTTTT
>CAZBQH010000218.1:0-9327 GCA_964493915.1 uncultured Nitrospiraceae bacterium | reverse complement strand
CCCAAGCTCGTCAAGCGAACTGAACGGGCGCTCTTCGGTCTCAGCAACCTTCTCAGGAGCCGGACCTTTCCCGACATGGGCCGAAACAACCGACATCATCAGGGCCAAAATAAGAAAGAGAGCCGCTGCAAAATGGGTGAGCCTGACGGGCAAGCTCTTGCTGGCCCGCGGCCCAAACACCGTCTCCGAGCCGCCACCCATGCCGAAAGCGCCCGCAAAGCCGACGCCCTTCCCTTTCTGCAGCAGCACAACCGTGATGAGCAGTATACAGGCCGGCAAATAAATAACCATCAGAATCCACCAGAGCGTTTCCGCCCGAAAAATCGCTTCAAACATCCGGTTAAGTCCTCACGGCATCGATGCCTTTACGATCGCTGCAAAGCTGTCCGCCTTCAGAGAGGCGCCCCCGACAAGCGAACCATCTACATTCGGTTTCGCCATCAGCTCGGCTGCATTCTCCGGCTTCACGCTGCCACCGTATTGAATACGCACCTTGTCTGCCACAGTTGCACCAAAATGCTCGCGCACAAGTCCCCGGACAAAGCCGTGGGCCTCTTCAGCCTGCTCAGGCGTGGCGGTCTTGCCTGTGCCAATTGCCCATACCGGCTCATAGGCTACAGCAATCTTTTCAAAGTCGCTTTCCGTAAGCCGGGCCAAGCCCTTGTTGACCTGCCGCTCGAGAACGTCGTGCATCTCGCCATTCTCGCGCTCCTCGAGGGTCTCCCCGACACAAAACATGACGTTGAGACCTGAGGCAACAGCGTAGCGAAGCTTCTCGTTGAGAAACGCATCCGACTCGTTGAAGTACTGGCGCCGCTCGCTGTGACCTATGATGGTCCACGTGCAGCCCACGTTCCTGAGCATCTGAGGCGACACTTCGCCGGTATAAGCCCCGCTTTCTTTTACGTAGCAGTTCTGAGCGCCCAACGCGATACTTGAACCGACAAGCGCCTCGCTTACGGCATGAAGCGCAGTAAATGCGGGGCATACAACGATTTCCACGCCCTTTACGTCCGCAACAAGGGGCTTGAGGGCGTTAACCGTGTCAAGGGCCTCGCCGACGAGCTTGTTCATTTTCCAGTTACCGGCTACGAGTGGCGTTCTCACTTATCCGCGTCCCCTTTATCTTTATTCATCACAGCATGCAATACCTGAAAATGGGCCCAGTTGGAACTGGAGGTTATCACAAGCCCTTCGTATGAAGCAAATCCCGGCCCATGCCGCCTGACCTCCTGGTTTGCCCCTTGCCGGACCAGCGGCTGCATCAGCGGCCGACAGGACCGGCAGTTTTTTGTCAAGCAAAACCGGCGCACGAGACGCGAAATGTACACACCCTGTGGAATCTGCCCCAATCTGTGCGCGAATTGACCCGGCCCCAAGACCACGAGACAACTCAACCATCCCCCAGCGAAAAACGTAAGTCTTTCTGTCCCAACATCTTGCGCTAAGACGCCGCCTAGGCCCCCCGGCGTGGCATAGCATATGCTCCCCCTTGATCGAGTTTGTGTGAACTGTCGGAAATGCAATCACCGGACAACCGCCCGGGCAGCTAAGGACTAAGAATGTACCATCCAGCCCATAAGAAATCCTGTGAAGGGGTCGCACTAGTCGCGGCCACACTTATGCTGGCCGTGGGCCTTCTCGTCTTGGGCGCCCTCACAATGCGCGTCGTCAACCAGAGTCACCAGGTTGACAACCACGAGACGTTCAAGGAAACGTTCCAAGGCCTCGAGAGCGCCTACGCCCAAAGCAAAGCGGAGCTCGAACTCGGTGCGGACGGGATGATCGGCTTGGGATCATGGACGCCCGACGCACCCGGCGAAGAGGAACTGCCCGACTCGGTGCCGCTGCCAGACTTTTACGAAGAGGATGTGTCTCCTGCCCGTATTCCCAACATGCAACAAGTCGAGTATATGGCCTTCGCCCAGGACTGGTCCAGCGACAATATCGACAACAACGGAGACGGAATCATCGACGGCGTTGAGGAATCCGGTTTCTTCACCATCCACGCCTTAGCCAAAAACGGCGAGATGGTCCGACAGGCGGAAATCGTACTGGCGGCAACGGATATAAACGTCTGGAACAACGCAGTCTTCGCCGGCGCGGGGCATGTTACGGGAGCCATTCAGGGCAACTGCAGCCTCCACGGATCCGTGCATCTCCTGGGCACGCAGGTCCCCGAGGGAGGCGAGGTCATCGTGGTTCTGGAGATGACGGGGACCAGTCTCATCCACAACAACTACGGACTGGGCTTGGGACCAGGCCCCGCTCTGCCCGCACGCCTGCGCGACAGCGTTCCCCATCTGCCTCAAACCCTCGTGAACGGCGAGGTCGTCGATACGCTCAACGCCAACCTACGCGTACGCAACGGCCTCATCTCCCTGAACGGATCATCCGAGATTGGTCAAGCAGACGTCTTCGGGAACCCCCAGAAGGAGACGATGGACGGCACGTACAATGAGGACGGCTGGACCGGCAACAGCGTTATCGAAGACGGGGGACGCGGGGATCCGACCGTAGTCTTTAGTGATAACGGCTGGGACCACGGATATGACCTTGGGACCAAGGTCGAGCAACCTTTTCTTACTGACGACTGGCGCTGGCCCGCAAGTTTCAACACCTACGAGCTGGGCTATTTCTATGATCCGGCCCCTGGAAGCAAAGAGACAAGCCTGGACGGCGACCCTTACGTCCACACCGAATTCTTCAGCGATGTCTTAAGCGACGGCAGTCCTTACAACGGCGACGTGGTGATTCAAACCGACACCAACTTTTACCTGAACCTGTCGCGACCAGGCGACAGCGACCCGAGCCACCGCGTCAAAGCGGACCCCGCCCAAAACACCAGCGGCGACGACTACCTTTACTATAACGCGGCCACAAACGTGCTCGAGGTGAACGGCCAGATCGAGATCAACGGCGACCTGACGCTCAAGCCTCCCAGCGGCGTCTCCAACTCGGATATTTACTATACCGGCCGCGGCGCGATTCTCGCCCATGGAAATGTGAATATTGATACTTCTCTGTATACCTGTAACAATGGCAATCCCAACGATTACGCAAACAGCTTCCCGTCGGCCAATGCACTGGGCATCATGGCGGAACAAGACATGACGGTCGGCTCGAAAGCACAGCTTCAAATCATGGGCGCTTTCTACGCCCAGGGCTCGATCATCTCGAAGAAACAAACGGTGGTCATGGGGACCTTTGTGGCCAATTACTTCGATATGGGCAGCCAAGTGCCGGACATCTTCCAGGTGCCTGAGCTTGCAAGGAATCTACCCCTGGGCATGGTGGGCAACTGGCCGCTCCTTGCATACGAGCAGGTCTCATGGCGGGAAGTGTGACGTGGCATGGGACTCCTTTGGGTCCCGGCTAACCAAGTATGAACGGAGTAACAACCATCAGGAACAGCAACTTCGGAACGATGCATTCCGAACAGGCGTAACGAGGGGACAGCAATGGATTGGAGCATTCACAGAAAGACTGGGCCGGTGGAATGGGGTCTGCTGGCCCTGTTCCTTATTCTGCTCGCAGGAGCAGGATACAAATATGCAACGTCGGACGCTGGTGGGAACAAGAGCAATGCAGGGGCGGCAGAAGCCTTCGCCGTAGGATCCGACGGCGTGGTGCGAAACGCCGCCGGTTTCCAGATTCAAAAACAACGGCGCAGCAGCCAACAACTGGTAATCGAAACCATCAGAAACCACCAGGAACGCATTGATTCAGCCCCGGAATCCAAAGAAGTGCCGGCCTATCTCAACGCCATCGGCAACCTGTACGGCCAGAAGCTGGGCGAATACGAGAAAGCAATCAGCTATTACGAGCGGATCCTCGAAGAATACCCTGACTGGCCCAACATCCGAGGTGTCTATCCTAAACTGGCTAGATACTACGAGCTCGCCGGAGAACAGGAGCAAAGCTACAAGACGTACCAGCGGATGATGAAAGCCTTTCCCGAGGACTCGCAGGAACATCTGTTCGCACAGCAGATGGTCAGTAACCTGCGCTGGGAAAAACGCTAACGAATCTCCCCGCCGTCGACGTCGACCGGAATGACCTCGATGCCTTGACCTCGGTACAGTCCGAGATCGGAGTGGATGCCCGCTGCGCGGTCTGTAACCAGAACGTCCACCGCTTCGAGACCAGAGATGCGGCACATAGACCTCCGGCCCAACTTGCTGTGATCGGCGAGGATCACGGTTCTGTCCGCATTGGCGATCATAGCTTGCTCATTCTCGACCACCAATTCGTTCGAATTGAAGATCCCGTCCTCCGAAATGGCTGCTACCGAGATGAAGGCCCAGTTCGCGTGGTATTGGCTGAGACTGGCCTTGGCCTGCGGCCCGATAAGCAAGCCTGACCGCGGATACAGGTAGCCGCCCGTAAGAAAGACTTCCACCGCGCCCTCTCCACTCGATGTCTCGCTCAAAGCCCGGGCCAGGTAAATGGACGTCGTGATGCAGCGAACCGGCAGCTTGGCTAAAAACCGGGCCATCTGAAAGGTCGTGCTCCCGCCGTCGACGAAGATCACGTCCCCCACGCTGAGCAGGGAGGCTGCATGACGCGCCAGCGCGACCTTCTCGCGGGAAAACTGGCTCTCTCTAAACGCAAAAGGGACCATCCCCTGCAGCACGGTCCGGGCCCGGCACAAACCGCCCCGCGTACGGTCTGCAAGCCGGCTCTCCGACAGCTCGTTGAAGTCGCGTCGCACCGTGGCGGGACTTGACTTGAGCATAGCGACAGCGTCCTCGACGCTGAGGAACTCCTCACGCCCCAAATAGCCAAGGATAGCCCGGTGGCGTTCGTGTTTATGCATCGCTTCTCTCTTGCGGGATCAGAGCGCCGGACACGCTGTAATCTAACCGAAACAGCGCTCTTTTTCAATCACTCCGCTGCGCGCTCGCAAGTCCTTGGCTCTTAGCCTCTTGCGCAGGCATAGCACAAGAAATGCTCAGCGTCTCACCCAAATCCTTGCACAAAACTGCACGAGTTGCGACCGGAAGTCTTGTCTTGACCGCCCGTCTTGCGTACAATCCCGTCCGCCGTCGCTCCCAGATTCTATGCGTGTACATCCACTCGAACACCCAGGCAAAGGAACGCGTTGTGAAACTCCACGTAGGTGTGAAAAGCGACCCCATCGAGTACCGATTCTCTTACAAGTGGCTGTTTCGCCTCATGGCCGAGGAAGGAGTCGCCCAACTCCAATTGGGCACCTTTTTCGAGCTGTACCACTTGCCGGACACGTATTTCATCCGCCTTCGAGAAGAGGCCGAACAACACGGCATCCGCATTACCAGCATATTCACTGCGCACCGCGAGTTAGGGGGATTCTTCCGATTCGAGCCGGGGTGGGAAAAGGTCGCGCGACGCAACTACGAGCGTCTGATCGAGGTGGGCGCGTTGCTTGGCGCCGTGTCGGTGGGCTCCAACCCGGGCGCGCTCATGCGCGACGAGATCGCACGCAAGCAAGAGGGAATCGCACGCTATCTGCGTCACATGCAGGAATTGCAGTGCTACGCTTACGAAAAGGGGCTCCAGCGATTAACCATCGAGCCCATGTCTTGCCTCGCTGAACCCCCCACTCTTCCCGACGAAATCGTTTATATGGCCCGGACGCTCGAGGCGCATCACAGGGAACACCCGCAATCTGTCCCCACAGGGTTCTGCGTCGACGTCTCCCATGGGTATGCCGATGGGAACGGTACCGTACGCCACAGCCCTGTCGCGCTGCTCGAGACGGCGTTGCCCTATCTCGCCGAAATACACCTGAAAAACACCGACAGCCTGTTCAACTCAACCTTCGGCTTCACCAAAGAGGAACGCCGACGCGGCATCGTCGATGTGGACGAAGTCGCCCACGTCTTGGTGCGGAACGCCGATCGCCTACCCGTCGAGGAGGTGACCGGCTACCTCGAGATTGGGGGACCCAAACTGGGCCGCGACTATAGCGACAAGCAAGTCGAAGGCATGTTGCGCGAATCGCTGCAGTTCCTCGTCGAGCATTTCACAACCTCGCACAGGCCGGGATTCACCCAATCGGAAACGCGATAGAAACCAAGGGAACTACCGCAAAGCTGCCGTTCAACCAACACGCTCCGGCCTCGCATCCGGGGCGCGAACTCTTGCCGTCCCGAGAATGATGGCCGGGCGCCGCGCCCCTAACACCAAGCGCAGGAAAGGCGGCCGTCAAACGGCAAATCGAATGCAAAACGACCCGCGAAATGGTTTAGAATAACAGAACCCAGAAGGCCGGGCGGTGTCTAAGACGACATGAGTACATGTGCGGCCCCGGCCAGACCAAGGAGCAGTCTTGAAACGGTGATTCTGCTCAAAGAAACGCATGGCCGGTCGGATACGGCCCTTGTTCAAGAATGCCGCAACGGCGACGCAGCGGCGTTCGACGAACTCGTCCAACGCTATAAGGACCGCGTGTACAACATGGTCTACCGCTTTGTCGGCAACCGTGAGGACGCGCTCGAGGTAGCGCAAGAGGTCTTTGTCCGAGCATACCGCGGCGTAAAGTCGTTCCGCGGCGAGGCCAAGGTGTACACGTGGCTATACAGCATCGCAGCGAACTTGGCACGGAATTGCTTGCGCGATCGCGGTCGCAAAGGACGCGACAAAAGCCGTTCCTTCGAGGAAATGGAGGCGGTTGCGCCCGGCGCCTTGCACGATGCCGCTGCTGTCAAGGATACGCCGTACACGTTGGCGGCAGCTCATGAACTCGAGGAGGTCTTGCAGCAGTGTCTGCAGGAGTTGCCGGACCATTACCGGATGGCCTTCTTGCTGCGGGTGGGCGAGGATCTGACGTACGAGGAAATAGCCGAAGTAATGGGTTGTCCCGAGGGAACCGTAAAATCGCGTCTCAACCAAGCAAGGAAGATCCTGCGCGACCGGCTCAGGGAATTGGCGGTGCTGTGAGGTTTTGACGAACGCCTATGGACGAGAAAGACATACGAGAACAGTTCTCTCCCCTGCTCGACGGCGAATTGAGCGCCGAGGAACGGGAACAGCTGGAAGGCGAGCTAAGTCAGTCCGCCGAGCTGCTGCGTGACCTGGATACTTTCAAGCGGGTCGATGAACTGTACCGTCAGCTCGAGCGTCAGCCGGCGCCCGCCGGTTTTGCACAGTCCGTACGCCGCGCCCTGCGTCCTCGCGTATTGCGTTTTGGGTCCAGCCGGCTCCAACGGAGGCGGTTGTGGCCTTTCGTCGCAGCGGCGGCGATGCTTGCCGTTACGTCGGGTCTATTGATGCTACATTACCGCGAGCTCGCCCGGCCCATTTCCAGCAGCTCCAGTTCGTCTCGAGTGCTTCTGAGCCGGGCATCGAAGCAGGACCTGACGCAGCCGATGAGCCGCGCCATCTCCTCGGAGGAGGCAGGGGAGCAAGAAACACCGCACCCCAAGCAACACGAGCTGGCGCATGTGGAAAGGCAGAAACCGTCTATGCTGTCGGGAGACGCTGTTCGCCTGGGAACAGAAGTGTCTGAAAAACCGTCAGATGAGAGAGCCTTGGGTGAACAGGCGCAGGCTGCGGCGCAAAACGCCTTAAAGGATACTGCGGACACGTCGCCCCCTGCGGCATCTCGTGAAGTTATGGGCGAAACGCTCAACCTCCGTCCTCGAATCGTCGCGGACGGCAAGGACCTCGGTGCAGATGAGCCGGCGGCGACGGACGCCGCAGACAAAGGCGGCGTGCAACGCGATCAGCCAGCATCGTTCGGCGCAAAACTTGAGGCTGGACGACCGGCCGAGGCGAAAACGCAGGCAGAGCCGGCAACGGCTACCAAACAGGCCGACGATACGTCCCAGCCCCTTGCAGCAGCAGAGGCAGCGCCAGTAGCCCCAACAGAAGGTCTTGAAGCAGTTGGCAAGGGTCTACAACTCTTCATGGAAGAAACGCCAGCCCCATCCGCAGGCAAGGCGGATGCCGCGTTTTCGCCGGAACAACGTGCCTCCGCATCTGAGCAGACGGCAGCCAAGGCGATAGAAGCGACCCCCTCGAATGCCTTGGGCGACGCCAACGACGTCCCCGAAGGCGGCGGCTTTGGAGGCAGCTACGGAGGCGGCGGCGCAGGCGGTTTCGCCGGAGTTGGCGGTCAAAACGCTCCCCGAGATGCTTTCGGGGCAAGCATGATGGGAGATATGGGCGGCGGCTCGTTCCCGCCTGAAGGAGGGGCCAAAGAGACCGCGCGCGTCGAGGCCGCGCTCGGCGGGAAGGGCGACGCACAAACCATGCAGCCCCTATCGCCCCAAGCGACTGACGCTGAGCCCGTGATGATGCACATAGGCCAGCGGGTTTACGACTTGGTCGACGGCGAGTGGCGCGAACGCGGATACGCAGGCCAAACGGCAGTCCTGCTGAAGCGCGACTCTGAAGCGCTCGACGAGCTTGCGGCTTCTCACGAAGAAGTAGCGCGCCTGGCCGAGCTTGGGACTCCGGTGCTTTTCCAAATCGAGGGCCGGTGGTATCGGATCGAACCAAGGAAGGAAGAGCCGTAACGTCACGCGCTGCCCCGCCTCAGAGCACAGACACTGCATCGTGAATGCCGGAATCGTTCACAGCTTTTTTGCCAAGAACCCGTGTCGGGCTCTGTCATCCCGCCCTTACTGGCGGCCATGTTGATCAATAAGCTCGTTGAGCCGGTTCCGGTAATACTCGAAGTTCTCCCAGTGTACCTCGGGCGGGATGAAATGGTCGCCGTAAGGGATGTAGCCGCCACTCTTTAATACATCCGCCACCGGTTCGAGAATCTCATCGATGCGTTGTTTGCCTTCGGCAATCTCGCTCTTCGGGACGCCACCGCAAATCTGGAGTTGCGGATACTCCTTCCGCACCTTCACAATGTCCATACCGCAGTGCGTTTCGAAAGGATACATCCCCGTGATGCCCGCCTCGATAAACAACGGAATCAAGCTGTTGCAGTCGCCGTCCGTGTCCAGGAGAAAGATCTTCATCCCGCGCGCCTTGAGAAAGCCAATGACGCGCTTGAAGTAGGGCGTCATGAACTCACGGACAATGTCCAGTGAGATCATCGACCCCTTGCCGGCAGACACATCCTCCCAGAAATGGATATGATCCACGTCAACTTGACTCATGACTTCCTCGAAGACAGCCATCCAGACGTCGGTAAACGTTTTCAAGATGTCGTGAACAAGGTCAGGCTGCTCGTAGTACCAGTAGAACAGATTCTCATAGCCGATGAGGTGGGCGAGCGTCCCGAAGATGCCGTGCGGATAGCCGCCGATAGCCAAGGGATAGTCGCGGTTTCTGTATTCTGCGAGCAACTGGTCCCAGTTAGGCGGGAATCGATTCGAGATCGTG